>NZ_JAQGJL010000202.1 GCF_028290645.1 Devosia sp.
CGGGGTGCTCTCGTGCGCCATCGGATGGTCCTCGGTTCGAATTCGCGCGGAACATAGCGGGGGGCGTGGGGGAAGCCAATAGAGTCGGTGGGGTGGCGGAGGGGTGGGCCGGTGGCTGTGGACCCCCACCCCTGTCCCTCCCCCACATATCCACCGGCGGTGGGGCTTTGACTGACCCCGGCGCCTTGCTACAACCCCCGCCCCAACCGAGAGGCCGCATTCCTTGCCCCAGTTCAATTCCAACGGCATCGCCATCGCCTACGAGGTCCATGGCGAGGGCAGGCCGATCCTGCTGATCCATGGCTTCGGCTCGTCGGGGAAGATCAACTGGATCGATACCGGCTGGGTCGAGACGCTGAGCGGCGCCGGGTACCAGCCGATCACTTTCGACAATCGCGGGCACGGCGCCTCGCGGAAACTCTATGACCCGCAGCTCTATTTCGCCCACGAGATGGCGCGCGACGCCAAGCGGCTGCTCGACCACCTCGGCATCGCCCGCGCGCCGGTGATGGGCTACTCGATGGGCGCGCGCATCGCCGCCTACCTGATGCTGCAGGAGCCGCAGGGCGTCAGCTGCGCCGTGTGGGGCGGCATGGGGCTCAACCTGATCACCGGGCTCGAGGACAGCGAGGAGATTATCGAGGCGCTGACCGCCGAGTCGCTCGACCAGGTCACCGGCCGCACGGCGCGGCAGTTCCGTATCTTTGCCGATCACAACAAAGCGGATCGCGCCGCGCTCGCCGCCTGCATGGTCACTTCGCGCGAGCCGATGCGCGAGGCGGAGGTGCGCAAGATCGAGCAGCCGGTGCTGGTGGCGGTGGGCAGCGACGACGATATGGCCGGGTCGGCCGACGCGCTGGCGGCGCTGCTGCCGCGTGGCGAGGCTTTCACCATCGAGCGGCGCGATCACATGCGCGCTACGGGCGACAAGCAGTTCAAGGCTGCGGCACTGGAGTTCCTCAGCCGCTACGCTTCGGAGTAACCATTCAATGCGAGTTCAGCGCTAGCGAACCATTTTGCGCGCTAAGGGTTGGTATCGGAGGACGATTTGCCTTATATCGGCATTCGCCGATGGAGATACCGATGAGCACGAATTTCAAGACGGCCGAGGTCGCAATGATCGACCCGGTCTGGGACGCGATAGTTTCAGGGGCCAGGCAGGTGGTTGCCAAGGAGCCCTCGCTGGCCAATCTCCTCTACTCCAACGTGCTCAACCACGACCGTTTCGAAGACGCATTGGCGCATCGGCTGGCCGAGCGGCTCCACCATCCCGACGTCTCCGCCGACCTGATCCGCCAGGCCTTCCGCGATGCGCTGGAGGACCGGCCGGAGATCGCCATGGAGTCGCGGGCCGACCTCGCGGCGACGCTCGAGCGCGATCCGGCGCTGCACAAGGCGGTCGACGGATTCCTCTATTTCAAGGGCTATCACGCCATCCAGACGCACCGCTTCGCACATGCGCTGTGGATGGGCGGACGCAAGGATTTCGCGCTCTATCTGCAGAGCCGGTCGAGCGCCGTGTTCCAGGTCGACATCAATCCCGCGGCGCGGATCGGCAAGGGCATCATGCTCGATCATGCGACCGGGTTCGTCGTGGGCGAGACCGCGACGATCGGCGACAACGTCTCGATCCTGCAGGGCGTGACGCTTGGCGGCACCGGCAAGTCCGAGGAAGACCGGCATCCCAAGATCGGTAACGGCGTGTTGATCGGCGCCCACGCGGTGGTGCTCGGAAACATCAAGGTCGGGGACTGCGCGCGGATCGGCGCGGGCTCGGTGGTGGTCAAGGACGTGCCGCCGCGGGTCACGGTGGTCGGTGTTCCCGCCCGCATCATCGGCGAAGCCGGCACGCCGCATCCCGCCTCCGTGATGGACCAGCTAGGCGTCGTCCAGGACGTCACCAGCTGATTCCTCGCCTATCACGGTAGCCAGCCGACCGCATTTGTGCCATTTCGGCTCAGGAAAAAGCGCCGTGCGGGATTGCCCGGCGGGGCGCAATGCCTATTGTGGCGATCCCAAATCGCCGCCCTGAAGGAGCCGCCATGAACCATCCTGAAATCATCAAGCTCCAGAAGTTTCTGCAGCAGAAGTTCGGCAACCGGAACATCGACGTCCGGCCCCGCAACAAGCAGAACGACAGCGTCGAGGTGTATCTGGGCGAGGAATTCCTTGGCCTGATCTATGTCGACGACGAAGACGGCGACCGCTCGTACAATTTCCAGATGGCTATTCTGGACGTCGACCTCGACGAAATCCACTAATGATGATCGTTGCCACGACCAACGACCTGCCCGGCTACCGCATCATCAAGACCATTGGCATCGTGCGCGGCCTCACCGTGCGCTCACGCAGCGTCTTTGGGACGATCGGCGGGGCGCTGCAATCGCTGGTCGGCGGCAACATCACGCTGTTCACCTCGCTGGCCGAGACCACTCGCCAGGAGGCGCTGGACCTGATGGTTCGGCATGCCGAACAGATGGGCGCAAACGCGGTGATCGCGATGCGCTATGACGGCAACGAGATCACCGACGGCATCACCGAAATGCTCGCTTACGGCACCGCCGTGGTGGTCGAGGAAGCCTAGCGGCCTTACAGCGCGCCGATCTGCCCCAGGCGGGCGGTTAGCAGCCCGTCGAAGTCCCGCCAGTGCGTCAGCGCAGCCTCGGGAAAGGCGTAGATCGCCGCAATGCCCGGGCCCAGGTAGACCGTCCGCAGGCACTGCCCGGCGCCGGTCGCGGCCACCGGCTTCGAGCACTTGGCGACGAACGGGTCGGCCGATAGAGGGTCGTACCAGACCGTCTCGCCGGCATAGCCTTCATCCGGATTGAGCGGCTTTCCCACCAGTCCCGGCGGGCCGGAGACCTGCTCGGGCAGGAACTGGTGCAGATAGACTCCATCGAGCAGAGCGGCGCTAGGGCGCGCCCGGCTGCGGGGGAGCAGCGTCACCTCGACCGCTTCGCGTTTGCCCGCGACGCCGAGCGGCAGCTCGAAGCGCAGGTCGATCTGCTTGGCGAAGCCCTCGACACGCTGCTCCTCATAGCGGAACCACGACAGCGGAATTTGGAGGTCGCGGCCACCCAGCGTGCGCGTCAGCGTCGTCTCGGTGTCGAGCCGATGCGCCTGGGTGCGGGCGGCGCGGCCGGCGGCATCGAGCAGATAGGCCGCGCCCACGCCGAGCAGCGCCAGGACGAGCATGATCGCGGCGAGATTGAAGCCGATCGTGCCTTGCTGTGGTTTGCGGGCCTCGGCCTCGGCGGACATCGGGCAAATTAACCAGTGTTGCGCGCGTCAGGTGACAGCCCAATGGGCGCCGGGTATGCTTAATAAAGCGTTAATCCCATGCTGCTCAGGGGCTCGTCGATGTTCAGGGAATTGCTGTTGGCCGCGCTGATCATGGCGGTGGGACTGTCGATCGCGGGCATGGGCACGTATCTCTATCAATGGCTGGTCAAGACCCAGGCGATGTTGCGCTATGACGGCCAGACTTTTGCCCACACCATGGGGCACCTGGCGATGAGCTTCGTGTGCGGGCCCTACATCCTGCTGAAGATGGGGTGGCAGCAGGACCAGAAGGGCACCCTGTCGGTTGCCTCGGCCCTGATCGGTTCCTTCGTCGGCTTCGGCTGGGCGTTTGTCACCGGCCTGCTGTTCGTCGGCAGCTACTTCATGATCGTCGTGTAGCGACGCCCTAGCCCCGCCTGCAGTCCCGGGCGCGCCGCTATATCGCACCTCCCGGTCCCGAGGAGATGTCGGATGCCGCCCGCCTTTCCCGTGGAATTGAAGCCGCACGACCCGCAATGGGCCGCCGCCGCCGACCGTGAGGCCGGCCGCCTTCGACTGATGTTGGGCGACAAGCTGGTGACGGTCCACCATATCGGGTCGACTTCGATTCCGGGGCTGATCGCCAAACCGATCCTGGATCTGCTCCCGGTTGTCAGATCGATCGGCGCGCTCGATGACGCGCGGGCGCGGATCGAGGGTCTCGGCTACCAATGGTGGGGTGAGTTTGGGTTGCCGGGGCGCCGCTACTGCACGCTGGTCGACAAGGTCAGCGGCAAGCGCCTCGTCCAACTGCATTGCTACGAAGACGGCAGCCCGGAAGTCACGCGCCACCTGGCGTTTCGGGACTACCTGAGGGCACATCCGGAACTGGCTGCCGAGTACGAGGCGGTGAAGCGCCGCTGCGCCGAGGCCCACCCGGACAGTTCGCACGCCTACGCAGAGTGCAAGGGCGATTGGGTCAAGCGCGTCGAGACCGAGGCCCTGGCCGCCCGCTGAATTACTTCGACGCCACGAATACCGTGCGGCTGTCGACCAGGTCGACCCACTGGCCGGCATCGGCCTGCGACTGGCGCTTCAGGTACTGGTAGGGCGTCTGGTTCCAGAGCAGCACCCGGCTGTCCTGGTTGTCGAGCACCAGGTCGCCGCGATCGGTACGGACCATCAGCACGGCATGGCCGCTGCCACTGGTCTCGCGCACCACGGTGATCAGCAGGGTGGAGGGGTTCCAGCCGGCGTCGATCAGCGCCTTGCGCTTGGCCAGCGCGAAGTCCTCGCAGTCGCCATAGCCGTCCGGATAGGTCCAGTACTCGGAGACCTTGTAGTAGTCCTCGTCGGTCACCGGGACGATGGCGGCGTTGATGACGTTGTTGATCTGCACCAGCTCGTTCCAGCGCGCATCGGTGAGGCCCATGGCCGCCACGGCGTGTGGGTTGGCCTTGCAATCGCTGTGGTGCGACTTGCAGAACTCGGAGGCTCCCACCGGGATGCTGGTGATGCCGCCCGCCTGCACGAAGGCCGGGTTGGTGAAGTCGATCTGGTCGGCCCTCGCCGGTATCGCCAGAATGAAGGCTGCCATTCCCAGTGCGACGGCCGCTGCAATGAACCCTTTGAACTTCGACATCGTGGTTGCCCCCTGACGGAAGCCACGATGCCCGGGCCAAATTGCCCCGAACGAAAAACTGCAAGCTAGTTTTTATGCGAATTAGAACGGTCCCGGTGAGGACTCGTTAGCCATGCCGATACGGTCGAGGAGGGGGGTTCAGTTGACCCGTAGGTTCTGCTGCACGACGGTCAGCATTTCCTGGGCGGAGGCGAATTCGACCGCGACGCCGTCCTGGAAGTGGCGGATGACGCGGGCGCGCATGCGGCCGAGGGTGACCGGGGTGCCCATGGCCGGGCGGACGGCAAGTTCAATCGCGGCGCCCGAGAGCGAGATGTCGATGATCTTGCAGTTGTAGCGGCGGCCGTCGTCGAGCACGACGGTCGAGTGCCGGTTATCGGGCACCACGCGCTCATGCCGCCGGTCCTCGGGGAGGCCGAGCACGTCCCGGTTGGCGAGCCAGGTGAGCTGGGCCGCCATCTTGTCGCGCTTGCGGGGCGTTGCGACGATGTCCATGTGGAAACCGCCCTCGATCACGTCGGTGATGTCGCCCTCGATGCGTCCGAGATGGTCGATATAGGCAATGACGCGCTCTCCGGCGATGCCGGCCACGGGTGCGATCACCAGCGCATCGCCCGGCGACATCTCTAGCACCTGGCAGGGAAATTCCCGGCGGTCGGTCAGCATGTATCGGCCAAGCAACGACACCTTTACGCGCTGAAATCGCGGCATCTGCGCATAGGAGCGGGCCGGTCTCGCAGCACGGGTTTCGTCGGTGAGCATGTGTGGGACCAGCCGGGCCAAGCTATTGACCCGTCTAAGCTATCCACTCTTGGTTAACCGAAGGTAAGGTGCGGGCGGCGGATTGCCCGGAACTGCTGATTTTTAGCGGCGGCCGCCATCGATGACTGCAAGATGCGCGTAACGGCGCGCCGAACGGCCAAAAACCGTCGCCGACATCGGTGCGGGGACAGGCCCGCTGCCGGTGGCGAACACCAGATCCTCGGCCGGAACAGGCGTCGCCATGTCCCGCGCCATGTCGGAGAGGGACACGTCGTCGGGCCAGATCAGCCTGAGGCCGGTGATGCGCTGCTCGAGCACCGGCTGGACGCCGAACCAGTAGGGCTCGTCGATGGCGGTCATGGCGCCGAGCAGGCGGAACTGCGTGCTGCCGTTATGGCGCAGCGGCAGCAGGATGGTCTCGACCGACAGGCGCGTGTGCACCGCCGTCGTGCCCTGGAAAGTGACGAGGGCAACCGCATGGTCCTCGGTGACGGCGCGGACCAGGGTGTCGATAGCGTCGCGGTCACGTTCGTGCCACAGACGCGTAAAGGAGCGGCCCTTGAGCTCGCGGGCATAGGCCGAGCAGAGATGCGAGCCGGCGAGGCGGAAATCGAACTCGTTGGTCTCGTTGAGTTCGAGGATGAAGGTGTTGGCCAGTGCGGCGCGGATGCGGGTAGGGTCGATATCACGCCGGTCGGGGGCGCTGCGCGAGCCCCGCAGTGCATTCCAATAGTCGAACAGCGCCTTGGTGCTGGCCTTTTGCATGGTCTTTTTGCCTTGTTCCCAAACCCGAGCATCGCGTCCCGGGGAAGGGGCGACCGCCGCGGAAGCAAGACTGACAAAACCGGGGGCAGAAATCGCCTTTAAACAATTGTTAGGGTTAACGCGGCAGGTGCCGTGTGGATAAGTCGGGGGATTGGGCTACAAAGCCCGGAAAACCGGGAGTTTTCATGTCTGACGAGAAAAAAAGCCAAGAAACTCAAGGGCCTGGGGCCCGGCAACCGGCAATCCTGCTGCCCGGGGTGATAACCGCACTGCTGGGGCTGATGGTGGCCGTACAACTCGCCAGAGCCTTCGTTCTTAACGAAGACGGCGACCTCCAACTGATCGTCTGGCTGGCCTTCATCCCGGCTCGCGCGATCGCCCCGACGGAGTTCCCCGGGGGGTGGATACCGCTCGTCTGGACACCGTTCACCAGTGCCTTTTTGCATGCCGGATGGGAGCACCTTTTAATCAATTGCGCCTGGCTGGCCATTTTTGGCACCCCGGTGGCCCGCCGCTACGGCACGTGGGCGACACTGATTCTGTTTCTCGTTAGCGCCGCGGTGGGGGCGGCATTCTTCGCGGCGACGACGCTCCCGCAGGTGCAGGTGCTGCTGGGCGCCTCGGGCGGCATCGCCGGACTCACCGGGGCGGCTTGCCGTTTCATCTTCCAGCCGCTCATCGTGGCGCGCGACCCGGCCACCGGCGAGCAGGTGGTGCTCGGCCGGCGGATGGGGACGCTGGCGGAACTGGCGCGCAACCAGCGGGCCGCCTTCTTCATTGTGGTGTGGCTCGTCCTCAATGCCGCGGTGCCGTTCCTGCCCTTGCTGATCGGGGAGAGCATCGGTATCGCCTGGCAGGCGCATCTGGGCGGCTTCCTCGCAGGGCTCTTCCTCGCCCCGCTGTTCGAACGCCGTCCCAAGGAGAAAACCACATGATTGAGGAACCTGAGGCAACCGACCTCGCCGCCCGAATCGTGACGCTGGAGACGAAGATGGCCTTCCAGGACCAGGCCATCGAGGAGCTGAACCAGGCGCTCGCCGAACACTTCAAGGAAATCGAGTCGCTGAAGCGCGAGTTGCACAATCTCGGCTCGCAGCTACGCGACGTCGAATCGCATCCCGCGCTGGCGCCGGGGGTCGAGCCGCCGCCGCCGCACTACTGAGGCTTGTAGACCTCGGCGGGATCGAACAGTCTCGGCTCGGCGGCATCGCGCAAGGTGTCCGCGTCTTCGACGATCCGATAGAAGCAGCTCTTGCGGCCGGTGTGGCAGGCGGCCCCGCGACCGGTCTGCTCGACCAGCATCAGCACCACGTCCTGGTCGCAGTCGGTCCGCATCTCGATGAGCCGCTGGATTTCGCCGGAGCTCTCCCCCTTCTTCCAGAGCTTGTTGCGCGAACGCGAGTAGTAGTGCGCCTCGCCCGTCTCGAGCGTCAGCTGCAAAGCCTCGGCGTTCATATGCGCCACCATCAGCACGCGATTGGTGCCCGCTTCCTGCGCGACAGCGGTGACGAGGCCCTGCGCGTCGAATTTCGGCGCAAACACGGTGCCTTCCTCGAGGTCGGCGTGGCTGAGAGTGCTGGGGTCGGCGAAGGAAGTGCTCATGGCGCGGTTCTATCCCGCGCCCGGTCTTGGCTCAATCCTCAGCCCTGATCTTCCAGGGCGATCCAGATCTCGACAGTTCCGAGCCCGGTGCTGCTGTTGAAGTCCGGGCCGTAATACTCGATGAAGCTCCAGGGCGGCTGCTTCTGTCGGTAGCCGGAGCGCGGCAGCCATTCTTCGATGATGGCGGCGATGGTCGAGCGGATCGTGGTGATGTGACCGCGATGGGCGAGGCGGGCGTAGCGCTGCGCCGGGACCGTGACCAGCTTGAACGCGGGCGGCAGTTCGGCGGTGTCGCCGACCTCCATGCCCGACATGTATTCGAGCGTCCCGTCCCGCTCGAAATAGCAACCGCACAGCCCATAGGTCGCGCCGGCGACCGCACCCGGTACGTTGCCTAGATAAGGCGCGAACCGCTGCCATTGCGCGGGCATGCTCGCTGCGGCGGTGAGATCGTGCCGTTCCATCAGGCCGGCCACGCGCAGGGCCGGCAAATCCTCGATCCGTGGCTCCGACAGCTTGACCGAGACCGCGTTGTCCATGCGCAGCGGTTCGACCAGCGGCAGGCCGTCGAGCCGCTGCCGTCGCCGTACCTCGTCGGGGGTGAGCCCCATAAGGTCGCGGAACGCCCGCGTGAACGCCTCGTGCGAGCCGTAACCGGCGTCGAGCGCCACGCTGAGGATGTCCGGCGCCCCGCCAGCCAGCGCCTTTGCCGCCTCGGACAGCCGCCGGCCGCGCAGGTATTGCGAGATCGAATAGCCCGTAACGCGCGGGAAGATGTGCGACAGGTGATAGCGCGAGACCCCGGCATGCACCGCCATCTCCTCGAGCGTCAGCGGCAGGCCGAAGCGCGATTCGATCATCCAGATGGTTTTGGCCACAGCGGACATAGCGACCCCTCACTGGCGTCCATCATATCCTACTGGGAGGGGTCCGCTACTTGATCTCCGTTGCGGTGTGGCGCGGAGGGGTGTCGCGCCGACGGCAATGGGTGCCGGGTCGAGGCGTTACGCAGTATTGCGGGTTGTACAGAAAGCGCAATTGTCCAAAACTCGTGGTGGAGTGCAAGTAATTCTCATGTGTCGTTTGCCATCGGTGGCTGTCGGTGTTCTGAATTTCTTTCTAGGGGGGATCATGCGAATACATGTGGGTATGGCTCTAGGCCTCGGCCTGCTCGCCTGCTCTTCGCCGGCATCGGCGTTCGACTGGAACGGCTTTTACGCCGGGTTGAGCGCAGGCTACAGCTTCGGCCACTCCGATGGTGCGTACGACTCACCGGACCTCGAGCAGCCGTTCATCCCCTTCAGCACCTTCAATCTCGACAGCGACCCGTCCGGCGCGTTCATCGGGGTGACACTCGGCGGCAATGCTGCCCTGGGCGACGGCCCCGTGGTCGGCATCGAAGGCGACCTCTCCTTCGGCAGCGTGGGCGACACCATCGCCGACGATTTTGCTACCTTTCGGACCGATCTGGGCGAGGAGATCTCTTCGACCACCGGGTTCTCGGGCACGCTGCGCGCCCACCTCGGCTTCGACGGCGGCGATTTCATGCCTACCTGACGGCCGGTGTCGCGGCTGCGCAGGTCAGGATCGACGTAACCGACGGTGACCTCAGCGAAAGCGCCGCCCTTTTCGGCTGGACTGCAGGCGCGGCGTCGAGTTCGCCGTGAGCGACGCAGTGACCGTAAAGACGGAGTATCTGTTCACGGACCTCGGCGAGCACACCTGGTTCGACGGCGAACTCTGGTCGTCAACGTCGCACTCGACCTCGCATACCGTTCGCGTCGGCCTCAACTTCGCGCTCGATTGAGCGCGAAGAGCGGGCTCAGCCGCGCTTGCCCACCAGCGCGAAGAACCGGTCCTGCTCGTTGCGGTCCTCGGCGAACACGCCGGTGAATCGTTGCGTGATGGTGAGGGCGCCGTGCGCACGCACGCCGCGGATCGACATGCACATGTGCTCGGCCTCGATCATCACGGCGGCGCCGCGCGGGTTGAGATGCTCGTTGATCGCGTCGATGATTTGCGCCGTCATGTTCTCCTGCACCTGCAGCCGGCGCGCATAGACCTCGACGAGGCGGGCAAGCTTCGACAGCCCGACCACGCCGTCATGGGGCAGGTAGGCGATGTGCACCTTGCCGAAGAACGGCACCATGTGGTGCTCGCAATGCGACGAGAACGGAATATCGCGGACCAGCACGATATCGTCGTAGCCGCCGACCTCCTTGAAGGTGGTCTGCAGGATCTCGCGCGGGTCCTGGTGGTAGCCCCCGAAGAACTCGCCATAGGCGCTGGTGACGCGCGCGGGCGTCTCGAGCAACCCCTCGCGGCTGGGGTCGTCGCCGGCCCAGGCGATCAGCGTACGAACGGCCTCCTCGGCTTCATCACGGCTCGGACGGCGGATTTCGGAGACGAGTTTGGCGTGCTGCGGTTTGGCGCTGGCGTCCATCTTTTCCTCGGTCAATAGCAGACGACAGACGCAATTCGTCGCCTCACGGTTCCCGGCTTCGTCAGTGACGATGGACGCCGCTGACTTGTTGCATCGCTACCACTATATACGTCCGGTCAGGCCGCGCTCAAGAAACAGTTTTGTGCATCTCATGGACCTCAGCGATCTCTATTCCGAAAAGATCCTCGAAATCGCAGGCAATCAGCCAATGCCGGGCCGGCTCGCCGATCCGGACGCCACCGCCCGCAAGGTGAGCCGGGTCTGCGGCTCGACCATCGAGGTGGACATCCGCGTCGCCGACGGGGTGATCACCGGCTACGGCCACGACATCCAGGCCTGCGCCCTGGGCCAGACTTCGGCGGCTGTGGTCGCGACCAACGTCGTCGGTACCCCCGCCGCGGAATTCCGCCGCGTCCGCGACGAGATGACGGCGATGCTGAAGGCCGATGGACCCCCGCCGTCGGGCGAGAAATGGGCAGACCTCAGATATCTCGAGCCGGTGCGCGAATACCGCCCGCGCCACACCTCTACGCTGCTGGTGTTCGACGCGGTGTGCGAAGCGCTCGACAAGCTCGAATCGCCCAAGGCCCCGGCCGCCCTCTGATGCATCGCGCCGTCCATCTGTTCTGGACCATCGTCGACCTGCCGTTCCGGCTCGCCTCCTATGCACTGATCCAGGGCTACCGCCACTCGCTTTCGATGTTCATGGGCCGCAACTGCCGCCACGCCCCCACCTGCTCCGAGTTCACCCGCGACGCCATCTGGCGCCACGGCTTCTGGCCGGGCGGCTGGATGGGCCTCGCCCGCATCGTCCGGTGCCGGCCGGGCGGCACGCACGGATATGACCCTGTGCCCGAGGCGCTGCCGGATGGGGCGCACTGGTACGTGCCGTGGACCTATGGGCGGTGGAGCTAGCTCCACAGGTTTCCCGACATTCACCCTTGTATGGTTTCGCGCCAAAACAGCATTGACGAACGCCGGAAGTTACTACAGCGTTCGCCGCGCGCATTCGGCTCATAAGCAACGAGGCCGGTGAGAATACTTGGGGGCGTGCTTTTATGCGGGTGTCTGTAATTAGCCTCGAACGCTCCCACGAGCGACGAGCGGCCGTTACACGCCGCCTCAAGGAACTCGGCATTGCGTTCGAATTCTTTGCCGCAGTTGACGCGGCAGCTGGCGCGCACCTGCAGTTCCCCAGCTTTCCCAATAAACTGCGGTCGCGTTATGGAGGTCACCTGACGCCGGGGGAGGCAGGATGCTTTGCAAGTCATGCCTTGCTCTGGGAAGAGTGCGCGGCCTCGGGGCGGCCCATATTGATCCTGGAGGACAATGTCGATCTGGCAGCCAACTTTTGCGATTCTCTGGCGGCCGCTCAGGCGGAATTAGATCGCGGCGCCGGATTTATCAGATTGGTGGCCCTTATTCAGCGCAGGTCCGTCTTGCTGAACGAGGTCAGCGGCAACATGCGGCTTGTGCGCTATCTAAAAGGACCGAGCGGTGGTCAGGCCTATGTGCTTTCCCCCGAAGGTGCGCGCCGGCTGCTCGATGGAGTAAAGCGCTGGGCGGAGCCGCTGGACGATTATCTCGATCGCTTCTGGGTGCACGGTCTCCCCGCCTTGGCAATTCATCCGCTCACGGTCACAAGAGCCGACGTTCCAACCACCATACCGGGCCGGGAGGGGTACACCGGCTTGAAGCTTTTTCGGCGACGATTGGTGCGCAATTGGGATGGGCTTTTCCGACTGATCTACAACCTCGGCGCTGGCTTCGCGAACGCCGGGCCATGGGTAGTCAGCCCGGAACCGCGGGAACCAGGAAAAGGGACTTAGCTGGCCCGCCATGCGCGTGTTTGTCATCAGTCTCGAACGCTCTCGAGCGCGGCGACTAGTGGTGGAGAGCCGTCTCGGGGAGTTGGGCATTCAGTTCGAGTTCTTTGCCGCAATTGACGCAGTAGCGGGCGAGCACCTGAAGTTCCCACGCTTTCCAAAGAAGCTGCGGTCCCGTTACGGGTATCGCCTGACACCGGGCGAAGCCGGATGCTTTGCAAGTCACGCCATGCTCTGGGAGGCTTGCGCGACCTCGGGCCATCCCATGTTGATCCTCGAGGACAACGTACATCTTGAACCCGGCTTTCCCCGCGCCTTGGCCGCAGCCGCGGCAGAACTGGAACACGGCACGGAATTCGTTCGCTTGAATGCGTCGTACAGGCGCAGGTATGTCCCGTTGAAGCAATTCGACGAGGACATGCAGCTTGTGCGCTACCTGAAAGGGCCGAGAGGCAGCACTGCATATGCGCTTTCGCCTGAGGGCGCCCGCCGGCTCCTAGATGGGGTGAAGCATTGGGCGGAACCGCTTGACGATTACCTCGACCGATTCTGGGTACATGGCCTGCCGCCCCTGGTGATCCACCCGGTCACCGCCAGGCGAGCCGATGTTCCTACCGAGATTCCAGGCCGGAAGCCGCCTTCCGGTCTGTCGCGCGTTTCACACATACTTGTCGCCAACTGGGATGGGTTGCTTCGCCAGGCATATAACCACCGGGTCGGCCTCTCACGAAGCCGGGCGGTAATGCCTGAACGCGGTATCGATGAATCTGTGGCCACGCTTGGGCTGTCTGAATAGCTCCGTCCATGCTACGCCTTGGCCGCGGGCTGCCCCGGCGAACGAGCTGCTGAGCGATCGTGTCGGTATCTTGAAGTTGCTAATTTCGATCGGTAGTTTGAAGGTTGGCTAGGACATTTTCTCGGCTGCTGCGGCGGCACCAAGTACTAAACGATATTCATCGTATCCCGATAAACAAACGTACAATTTGGCAGCGGCTGACGTTCAAGGCGCGGGCGAGTGCCTTTACTAGTGCCGTTGGCAAGCGCTACGCAGCTTTTATTCCGGTGGGGACGCGCCTAAGCCCGACGATCCGCTTCGGTCATGCCTTCAACGGTGTTCACATCGCGGGAAACGCCAGGATTGGCGAGCACGTCCTGATCATGCAGAACGTCCCCATTGGGGCGAACATGGGTCATGCGCGCGATACCGAGGCCCCAGTGATCGGGAACAACGTTTTCATCGGTGCCAACGCCTGCATTATTGGGCGGTGTGTGATCGGAGATGGCGCAAAAATCGGGGCCGGAGTCGTGCTGGTAAACGCCACCATCCCGGCTGGGGCGGTGATCGTGAACAATTCAGCGTACGATCTGACGAACGATCGATCGGTGTACTCCCGGTCTCGGTCATAGCCATCGCCAGACAAAGGAGAAACTTTCTCGTGCCGATACTTAGTGCCATCCGGATCGTCACCGGCGCGAGCGCCAACCACGGCAACTCGCTCGTCCAATTGCTTGGATCGCTGGCAAAGTGGGAGAGGAACACGCCCGTCGCAGTCTATGATCTGGGCCTGAAGCCCAAGCATGTATCGGCGAATCGAGGCGATGGGCCTCAGCTTGATCAGGTTTCCCTACGAAGACTATCCGCCGTACTTCGACATCGACGTGAACGCCGGTGAGTATGCCTGGAAGCCCGTGATCGTGAAGAAGGAGTTTTCCAAATCGGACACTCCGCTGGTCTGGATGGACGCAGGCGACATGCTTCGCTTTCCGATCCTTTGGATTCGGCACTGCCTGAGGACAGTGGGATTCTATTCGCACAGGTCGAGTGGCACTGTGGAAAAGTGGACCCATCCGGGCATGTACACGGCCCTCGGGCTGCCGGTCGGCTGGGCCGGTGATCGCAAGCCGCTGAATACTTCATGCGTAGGCTTCAACCCTGCTAATGCTGTGGCCCGGGCCCTGGTTGACGAATGGTTTGCCGGTGCGATGGACAAAAACGTCATAGCTCCGGAGGGGTCCAGTCGGGCAAACCACCGGCAGGATCAGGCGCTTATGACCTTGCTCGCCTATCGGTCCGGCATTGTCTGGAAGCCGAGCGGCGGAGATCGGGCACTGGTCACGCATCGGGATTTGCCTGAGTAGTCGCAGGCCCTGCAAACCTCGTCCTGGGCGCGGGTTGCCCCGGGTCCCGGCGGGGGTCGGGATGACAGCCGGTGGGGTTAGAATGTCCAGTTCTTGCAGACACTTGCTATATTCTTCCCCCCACTTATCCCCGCCCTCTTCAGCCCATCGTATTCTCCCCCCATCCGCTGCACCTGAAGCGAGGTCATGACGAGTGGTTGGTGCAGCGGAGACCGGGTGGGGTGGTAGTCGTATCACCCCAGGCGGAAACCATGACGGTCGCGCCAGGTAGCGTGGGGGATGCCGCTGGCAACGCGGGGTGGGGTCTTGCCGATCCCACCGAGGAGCGAAAGCTGCCGGGCAAGGGCAGCGGGTGGAGGCGGACGGGCCGGACCCCTTTGGGTCGCCGACGATCAAAGCCCTTCGCTCTCGCGATGCGGCCCGGGAGGCTCCCGAACCCTCCGTGGCATAGGCCCAAAACCCCGGCCGGCCGGCGAGGCGTGAGCCTCATACATTGCGGACTACCCGCGTCGAGGCCAACGCCTCGCCGGCCCCGCTTCATCTCCTCACAGGGTTCGAGGGGATGGCTCTTTGACAAACTCCGAAGCCCAATGGGCTGTCGGATGCATCAGCTCGTCCCGTTCACGGACCACCGACCCCACCCCAGCACATCGCGTTTTGGGTGAGCGCCTGGGCTACGGCTGTTTCCGCAGGTCGGTCCCCCCGCGTCTTGTTCCCGTCACGCCGCGCCGCTAGCCTCCTGCCCGCAAAGAAAGAGGAGTTCCCATGCCCACGCGCCTCAATCCTTATCTCAGCTTCAACGGCAATGCCCGCGAGGCGATGGAATTCTACAAGTCCGTGTTCGGCGGCGATCTCACCATCAACACCTTCGCCGATGGCGGCATGCCGCACGAGCCCGCCGACAAGGACAAGGTCATGCATGGCCAGCTGGTTGCCCCCAACGGCTACTGGCTGATGGGCTCGGACACCCCGCCCGGCATGCCCTTCACCCCCGGCTCGACCATGACCGTGTCGCTGAGCGGCGACGACGACGCGGAGCTGCGCGGCTACTGGACCAAGCTGACGGATGGCGCGAGCATCGGCGTGCCGCTCGAAAAGGCCCCATGGGGCGACAGCTTCGGCATGCTGACCGACAGGTTCGGCACGCCATGGATGGTCAACATCACCGCGCCCGGCAACGCCTGATAATCCCCGCCCACGCGGGCCCGCCACCGGCTGATGCGCGGGCCATGGGTATCCGTGACGGCGGCGCCCGCTGCCCTTGGCCGTTGATCCGCCACAGCGGTCGTGACATGGAGGAGGCCCCGGAAACTTCGAGGCCCCAGCCATGAAAAACATCGGTTTCCTCTCGTTCGGGCACTGGACGCCCTCGCCGCAATCGCAGACCCGCTCGGCCGCCGATGCGCTGCTGCAATCGATCGAGCTCGCCGTCGCCGCCGAGGAACTGGGCGCCGACGGCGCCTATTTCCGCGTCCACCATTTCGCCCGCCAGCTCGCCTCGCCCTTCCCGCTGCTGGCCGCGGCGGGCGCCAGGACCAGCCGGATCGAACTCGGCACGGCCGTGATCGACATGCGCTACGAGAACCCGCTCTACATGGCCGAGGATGCCGGCGCCGCCGATCTCATCGCCGGCGGCCGGCTGCAGCTGGGGATCAGCCGCGGCTCACCCGAGCAGGTGATCGATGGCTTCCGCCATTTCGGCTACGTGCCGGCCGAGGGCGAGACCGATGCCGACATGGCCCGCGGCCACACCGAAGTGTTCCTCGACGTGCTGCGCGGCGAGGGCTTTGCGCAACCCAACCCGCGCCCGATGTTCGCCAACCCGCCCGGCCTGCTGCGGATCGAGCCGTATTCCGAAGGCCTGCGCGAGCGCATCTGGTGGGGCGCCGCGACCAATGCCACGGCAGAGTGGGCGGCGAGGCTCGGGATGAACCTCCAGAGCTCGACGCTCAAGTACGACGAGGGCGGCAAGCCGTTCCACATCCAGCAGGCCGAGCAGATCGCGGCCTTCCATGCCGCCTGGAAAGCGGCGGGTCACACCCGCACGCCGCGCACCTCGGTGAGCCGCAGCATCTTCCCGCTGGTCAACGATATGGACCGCGCCTATTTCGGCCGCGAGGGCGAGAGCCAGGACCAGTTCGGCTATATCGAGCCCGGCAGGCAGGCAGTTTTCGGCCGCAGCTACGCCGCCGAGCCCGAGCAGCTGATCGCCGAACTGGCCGAGGACGAGGCCATCAAGGCCGCCGACACCCTGCTCCTCACGGTCCCCAACCAGCTGGGCGTCGACTACAACGCCCACGTGATCGAGGCCGTGCTCACCCAGGTCGCCCCCGCCCTCGGCTGGCGCTGACCCGCCAGCCATGTGCAACGACTACGAACAGCACGTCACGCACGCACAGTATCTCGAGGCCATCAAGGCACTGGATCTCGACTCGAGCGGCGCCGTCGACCTACCCGAGGCCGACGACATCCGCATCGGCGACATGGGCCCGGTCCTCCGCGTCGCCGGCAACGGCGTCGAGATCGTGCAGATGCGGTTCGGCTGGCCGCCACCGCGTCCCAAGGCACCGCCGGTATTCAACTTCAAGTCCGACAACCGCCATTTCGACAACTCGAAGCGCTGCCTCATCATCCTTTCGGGCTTCTTCGAGTTCACCGGCACCAAGTCGCCCAAGACCAAGCACCGCTTCAGCCTCAAGGGCTCGCCCCTGATGGCCATCGCCGGCCTCTGGAGCGAAGACGAAGCCGGCGCGCTGAGCTTCACCATGCTCACCACCGAGCCCGGCCCCGACATCGCGCCCTATCACGATCGTCAGGTCTGCGTGATCCTGCCCGAGGACTGGGCCCACTGGCTCTTCCTCACCAAGCCCGAAGCGGAGCTCCTGAAGCCTCTGCCGGCAGGCTCTCTCGACGTGGTGACCGTCCGCCCCTGAGGCCATCACAGCCCCCGAATCTCCCGCCAGACGCGCCACTCCCGCCGCGCATCCTCGAGCGCCCGGTGCGCCACCGGCATCGCGTCGACCGCAGCCCGCGCCCGGGTCACCAGATCCACGATTTCCGCCGCCTCGGCCCCCTGCCCCAGCCGCTCCCGCGCCGCCGCGACGAAGGCCACCTCTGTATCGATCAGCCGCAGCAGGTGCCGGGGCTTCCCCGCCGCGCGCAGCAGTATGCTCAGCCAGTGCCCGTCCCAGGATGGCGCGCTGGCATGCACCTCGTTGCCGTCGAACAGCGTGATCAGCCGCGCACACACCGCCTCGTGCGGCTCGCCCTCCGCCATCAGCTGCGCCCGCGATATCCCGTGCACCGCCTCCGCCGCCTCGTCCCAGTCGGTCCAGTCAGCCGCCGGCCGGATCAGGTGCGCCTCGCCCTCCCCGTCCTCGCCCACCCAGCCGACCTCGATGGGATAGCTGCGCTTGTTCAGCGAGGAGGCTTCGAAATCGAGGAATACGCGCATGGCTCACAGAAACCGCGCCGCTGAGAACGCGGCCGGATCGATGAACGGCTGCTCCCCCGTCACCATCTCGGCGATCAGCCGGCCGGTCGCCGGCCCCAGCGTCATGCCGTGATGCGCGTGCCCGAAGGCGAACCACAGTTTTTCATGGCGCGGCGCCGGACCGATGATCGGCATCATGTCCGGCGTTACCGGCCGCGCGCCGCGCCAGGGCTCGGCATCGAGGCGCTTGCCGAGCCCGGGGAACAGTTGCCGCGCCAACGGCTCGTCGCGGTCGACCTGCACCGGCGTCGGGGGCGCGTCGCGCAGCGCGAACTCCGCGCCGGTGGTCAGCCGGATGCCGCGCACCATCGGCGCCAGCAGGTACCCGTAGCTCGCGTCGAGCATCCAGTGCCGCAGCGGCTGCGCCTCGGGCTGGGCATAGTGCATGTGGTAGCCGCGCTTCACCTCCAGCGGCAGCCGGTAGCCCAGCCGCCCGGTCAGATCCCCCGCCCACGGCCCGAGCGCGATCACTGCCTCCCGCGCCTCGAGCACCTCGACCGCAAGCGGCAACCGCCACCCTGCCCCCGAAGTCCCGGGCTCGAGCCGCATCGCGTCGCCCGTCACCACGGTGCCGCCAAGCCCCTCGAACAGCTCGCGATATTTCACCACCAGCCCTCCC
This sequence comes from Devosia sp., assembly GCF_028290645.1. Taxonomy (GTDB): domain Bacteria; phylum Pseudomonadota; class Alphaproteobacteria; order Rhizobiales; family Devosiaceae; genus Devosia_A. The sequence goes on from NZ_JAQGJL010000202.1 coordinate 18,553, forward strand.
GGCTCGCGGATGCTCCAGGGATCCGTCCAGTGCAGCGCGCCGGCCAGCTTCGCGCCAACTCCCGGCTCCCGCCGCACCATCTCATCGCCGCCGAGCTGCTGGTGACCGATCCCGAAATCTCGGCTCAACCACTCCGCCTCGCGAAACGCCGCATCCCGCTCCCCCGCATCGCGATAGAGCAGGTACCAGCCCTCCTTGGCGATCAAGTCCCCAGCCCCAGCCAGCTCGATCAAGGGCGCATGCTCGCTGATCGACGCGGCAATCAGCGGCGCATAGGCATTCACCACCTTGCGATAGTTGTCCGGCCGCGAGTGCCACCAGTAGCGCGCCAGGAACGGCGCGATCCGCGGCAGCGCATCGGGGTGGTAGTACATGTCGGTGCGGTTGTTCAGCCCATAACGGAACAACGCCGCCAGGCCTTGCGGAAACGCCCGGGGCAGCGCTCCCTCGCGCTGGATCAGTCCGGCATTGCCGTATGAGGTCTCCTCGCCGGCTCCTCGCCGGTCGACCAGCACAGTCGCGCGGCCCCGCATCTGCAGATGGATCGCGACGCTGACGCCGACAATTCCTGCTCCAAGTACAATGCTGTCCGCCTGCATGCCGGCAAATCCGATAAAAACGCCTGTTGCCGAACAGCTTAGCGGCGTTTCCTCTGCCCGTCCTCAGTCAGATCGGTAGTACCCGGGAGTATTTCACCTGCCCTAGCGAGAAGCTCGATTCGATCGAACTCACGCCTGCTACCTGCGTCAGCTTCTCGCGCAGGAACGCCTCGTAGGCGGCGAGATCGGCGCACACTACGCGCAGCAGGAAGTCGAACTGTCCGGTCATCAGGTAGCACTCCATCACCTCCGGCCACCCAGCGATAGCCGCCCCGAACCGGTCCAGCGCTTCCGCCCGCTGTCGCTCGAGCTTGATCGAGATGAACACCGAGACCGGTAGGCCCACGGCCTTCTGGTCGATCACGGCGCTGTACGCGGAAATTATCCCCGCCTGCTCCATCTGGCGTATCCTGCGTAGACAGGGAGATGCCGACAGCCCAACCCGGTCCGCTATTGCCTGGATGGTCATGCGCCCATCTTCCTGCAGCGCCCGCAGGATGCGACGGTCGATGGCGGTAAGCTCGTTTTTGGCAGAATTCACTACTTTTTCCCGCATATCGCTCCGAAAGCTGCGCAACCCGATGACCGGAGGGGCACATTAGGCAGGAAACGCCACGCCGCCTAGTGCACGGTCGATGTCAGACATTTGGGAGGGAACATGCCGACGGAACGGATCGCCCTGATCGAGGCACTCGCAGGCAAGGCGCTGTGGCTATCCAACTGGATGATCCACCACGCCAACCATCTGCGGCCCAATCCGGACGGGGTGAAGGTCGGCGGACACCAGGCCTCCTCGGCCTCGATGACGGCGATCCTCTCGGCGCTCTATTTCGGCATCCTCAAGCCCGAGGACCGGGTGGCGGTGAAGCCGCACGCAGCCCCTGTGTTCCACGCCATCCAGTACCTGTTCGGCAAGCAGAGCCTCGACAAGCTCAAGGCCTTCCGCGGCTATGGCGGCGCACAGTCCTACCCGTCGCGCACCAAGGATATCGACGATGTCGATATCTCCACCGGCTCGGTCGGCCTCGGCGTCGCCTTCACCGCCTTCGCCTCGATGATCCAGGACTATGTGCGCGCCAAGCCATGGGCGAAACAACGCGCTGAGGGCCGGATGATCGCGCTGGTCGGCGACGCGGAGCTCGACGAGGGCAATGTCTACGAGTGCCTGCTCGAGGGCTGGAAGCACGGCCTCCGCAACACCTGGTGGATCATCGACTACAACCGCCAGAGCCTCGATGGCGTGGTGCGCGAGGGGCTGTACGACCGGATCGAGGCGATCTTCCGCGCCTTCGAGTGGAACGTCGTCACGCTGAAATACGGGGTGAAACAACGCCGCGTCTTTGCCGAGCCCGGGGGCGAGCGGCTGCGGGAGTGGATCGATGCCTGCCCCAATGGGCTCTACTCGGCCCTGATGTTCCGCGGCGGCGCGGCCTGGCGCGAGCGGCTCACCGATGAAATCGGCGACCAGGGTCCGGTCACCGCGCTGCTCGAACGGCGTACCGATGCCGATCTCGCGGACCTGATGGCCAATCTTGGCGGTCATTGCATCGAGAGCCTCCTCGAGCAGTTCGAGGCGCAGCAAAGCGACAAGCCGACGGTGTTCATCGCCTATACCGTCAAGGGCTGGGGCACCCCGCTCGCCGGCCACAAGGACAACCATGCCGGGCAGATGACCGGCGCGCAGATCGAGAGCCTCAAGGCCTCAATGAACGTGCGTGAGGGCCATGAGTGGGACCGGTTCGAAGGGCTGCCGCAGCGCGAGAGCGAGCTCGAGGCCTTCCTCGCCAAGGTTCCGTTCAACACCAGGGAGAGCCGCCGGCTCACCTCGCCCGCCGTGCCGGCGCTCGGCCCGCAATTCGTCGGTCCCGGTGCCACCTCGACGCAGACCGCCTTCGGCAAGATCCTCGACGCCATCGCCAAGACGGACAGCGAACTCGCCCGCCGCATCGTCACCACCTCGCCCGACGTCACGGTCTCGACCAATCTCGGCACCTGGGTGAACCGCCGCCACCTCTTCGCCAACAGGGAAATGGCCGACATCTTCCAGAAGGAGCGCAT
>NZ_JAQGJL010000246.1 GCF_028290645.1 Devosia sp.
CGGGGTGAACGAAGCCGCTGGCGAGACTCGCGGCCGCGAGCCCCCACAAGCCGAGAACGAACATCATTGGGTGGCGCGACATGGTGGCTGCTTTCGAACCTTGGAGTTGCCTCGGGTTCAGAACGTCGTCTTGAAGGTGAACGAGACCCAGCCACGGTCCCACTGGGCGCCGATTCCGCCAATGCCCCCCACCTGCTGCTGCCCCAACGCGTTGACCGAATTGTTATGGTGCTTGGCGTATGCGCCGTTGTACGCGAGGGTCAAGCTGTAGTTGGCCTTCACGTCGAGCGCCAGGCCCGCGCTGTAGCTGCTGTTTCCCTGGTAGCCGCCGAACAGGACCGGCGAGGTGCCCTTGAGGCCGACCGAATAGAGCAGCGGCATCGACAGATCCACGCCGGGTACCACCTGGAACCACGTCGGCACGAACCTGACGGTGAAGCCCCAAGCGTTTCGGGTTGCGCAGCCGAGTTGCTCCGCAGCCCCTTTGCAACCGTAGTCGACCGAATTGAAGTTGGCGGGGTCGTTCTTCACCTTGTCCAGGTGGCTGTAGGTGAGTTCCGCGGCCAGCGTCGCGGAATCGAAAGCCGGAATCCTGCCGATGTAGGCAAGGGCATTCACCAGAGCATGCGTCGTGTCGCCCGTCGGCTCCGAGCCGAGGACCGTCGCCGGACCCATCAACAGCGGGGTGTCGATGCGGTGCGCGATTTCGCCGCTGACGCTCACGCCCTCCACGGCCCTCGAGAAACTGGCGCCCACGAGCGTGACCTGTTTTTCCTGATAGCTGAATCCGAGAGACGAGGGAACCGGCACACCGAGCGCAAGCGGCGCCGCCTGGAGTCCGCCCAGGACTATCTGCGGTAGCTTGTCGGTGTACTTGCGAAAGTACAACGCGGCCGTGCCGGTCAACCACCCAGGGCTCCAGCGTGCCATGACGCCCCAGTCGCCCGTCTTCTTCGGATCCCTGTAGCTCGGGATGAAGGGCACCGCGGCGACCGGTGTTCCACCAAGGGCTGACGAGATGGCCGCTGCCTGCGCCGGATTCACCAGGTAGGTGCCGCCTCCCCGTGTCAGGGCATCGAGCAGACCGAAGTAGGTACCGCCGTCCGGGAATGCACTGGGCTTCCAACCCAGGTAGTACTGTCCCGCCATGCTAAGCACGTCGGTGAGCTGGATCGTCGCGGACAGTTGGGGCAACGGCTTGAACACTTCCTTTGCCTCGACCCCCGGGTTGGCCAGCACCTTTCGGATATCGATCGGGCCTTGGGCGTACGACACGCCGTGAACGAACGAGAATAGCGACTCGCCCCAGTAGATGGTGTGCTGTCCGAGTTTCACGTTGACCGGAACGGTGCCAACGACGAACCTGGTGAAAACGAAGGCGTCGAGAATCTCGCCGGACGGGCCTCTGTTCCACCGTCTGGTAAACCTGGTGTAGGTGTTGTCGGGGTATGCCGAGCTGATGTCGCCAAGGCCCGGGATCACGAAGTTCGAGTTGGCGGTTTGTTCGGCAACGTTCCTGTACGCCTGGTCGTACCAGAGTGCCGCGCTCACGCGCAATCCCGACCTCTTCCTGTAGACCAGGTCCGACTCGGTGAGGAGATCAAGCCGATTCGTGACGATGTCTCCCCGCTTGAATTTGCTGTCGGAGTTGTCGTAAGAGGTGTTGTTCAGGATGTTCGGGTCCTGTGCCCGCGCGCGGACGCCCAGGTTGTATCGGACGCTGTTGTCCCATCGGAGCTCCAGATCAGGATTCCCCGTGTCGATGGGGAACGCGTTTGCAGTCCATGTGCCGAGGGCGGCTGTGACCAGGGCGCAATCGATCCCTATACGAATCAGGGCGCGCAATGTGCCTGATGGTCGGTTGATGGACATGTGGCCTCCATGGATGCTCGTTCCGCCGAAACTGCCGCACTGGGACAGCCCTGCCGCTGCAAATTGTTGCCTGCTCCTCAAGCCGATGCACCGCGATGGGGACGGAGATCTCCGCAGTCTTCTGCGCCGGGGTACACTGAAATTGTTGTTGTCGTTTTCCCAACTTTGGCGCGCACTTTGACTATTCGGAGAATCAAACAGCCCACCCGGTTTTCTCTGGCCAGTTGAGAAATTTACAGGACATGCTTCCGGTCATTACGTCTCAGTTAGACGTACAAGGCAACCTCAGAAACAATGGATGCAAGGGCATGCTCAGCACAGTTCGCCTACCCACAGCGCAGCTGGACGTGCTCTCCCTCCTGTTGCAGGTGTTCGCGGACCACCTGCTTCAAGACAAGTCGGCGGAGGAGGTGAAGGCCCGCCTTCAATAGCCTTTTGGACCGCGCTGCCACGCGGCAAGGCGCCGGGCATAGGACGCCACGCTTCAAGACAGAGGACGTGGCCGTCTGTATGAGTTCTCGCCACTGGTACCCGCACGCAGCCTATAGTGGACAACGCCGTTGGCGGGCGACACGGCTGCTGCCTTCGTCAGCCGGTAGTTACTCTAACTTGCCTTGGGACTGCAGCGAACCGCGCCTGATCCGCGAGCTCCGGCTGTTCGCGGTAGCCGATCACGCCGGCAACGCGGACCTCGTCGTCGACAGCATTCACAACGACGAGGTCTACCGCCGGGTGCGGCAGTTTCTCGCGCAGCAACACGCTCGCGAGAACCAGGTCCCCCGACATCCAGGTCGGCTCGTTACGAGCGCGACGGCGACCGTTCGCTCAAGCGACGAGAAGAAAGCCGCCAACCAGGCCGAGATGCTCGAAGAACGCGTTCTCGACCATGAAGCGCTGCGCTAACGGCAGTTCCCAGGAGCGATTGGCAACGAAGGTTGCGATCAGCGTGAATCCCGCAAGCCACAGGGCGCCGAGCCACCGGTAAGCGCCGGTCAGGATGAGCGCGGATCCGGCGAGCTCGGTGACGATCGTCGCGCCGGCAGCCACTGTTGCGAACGGCAGCCCGAAGTGTTGCGCCTCTCGGCTACTGCAGCGTTGAAGTCGAGGAGCTTCGTAAGGCCGCCCCGAATGTAAGCCGCACAGACCCCGAGCAGCGCAATGAAGTGGACCGGCGGCGTCGCGACAAGCGACCCGATTGCGCGGCCCAGGCGATCGAGCAAGCCTGTTTGCTCCGACGGCGCTGTCCTGTCATGTGCAGGATAGTTCGGCATTGCATCTTCCACGATGGTGGTGTGGAGGGTGAGCAGCATCGTGCCGACTGGCGCGAGATCTTTTAATCCCCCGGACGGGCGCAGCGCTTCAGGGACAGCCGTTCGGTGCCCCACGAGTCCGCCCGATCAACAGAACGTTCCCCCATCGGGGGGATGTTCGAGCAGTGTCTTCAAACGCAAACTTCAGCGCGACGGGTGCCTCAAATCGAGCGCCCAATCTCAGGAGATACGCATGACCAATCCGAAGCTCGAAGTTCTCACGTCTAGCTGCAGCAGGTCATCCTCAACCTGCTCCGCAATGCTTCCGAAGCGATGATCGGTGTCGATGATCGTCCGCGGCAGTTGCTGGTCAGAACCGAGCGAAAGAATGGCGATTGTGTGGAAGTGACGGTGCGGGATGCCGGTGTGGGCCTTGACGGTCAGAGCATGGACAAGCTCTTGATCACTCTATACGACAAAGAGCGGCCTGGTGCGGCCGCCGCAGCGGCGGTCAGCGCAAGCCCTCTGCGGCCAGCGCGTCACCGGTGAAGAACCGTGGGGGTTGGCGTTTCACAGCGGGTCGGAAGTCGCCGCGTGCGTAGTCGGCTTGCACCAGATAGGCCCCGGTCTGGAAGTCGAAAGTGATCGTCGCATCGCCGAAGCCTTGGTCGGCGGTTTCATAAAACGGAAAGTAGAGGCCAAACACCGCCCGGTACTGCTTGCCCGCGACGTCATAGTTGTCGGACGCTCCGACTACCGGCTGGTCTTCATCGAAATAGAACTTGCGCTTGGCATAGACGTGACGCGAGCCCGCTTTGAGCGTCGCTTCCACTTCCCAAACCCGATGCAGTTCCCAGCGCAGGCAGTCCGGCGCAGGATGGCCTTTCAAGTAGCGTTTCGCTTCAGGGCACGCCGCCTCGTCGAAGAGCTTGAAGGCATTGTAGGGGATCAGCATCTCCCTCTTGCCGATCAGCTTGAAATCGAAGCGATCCTGCCCCCCGTTGAAAACGGTGGCCTCATCCATGACGGCCGCGCCACCCGACGCCGGATTGGGCGTGTCGTACGCCAGTTCGGGGGTTAGCTTCACGCGTCGCTGCCCAGGCAAGTACTGCCATACCTTGCGACGATTCTTGATCGGATCCATGTAGTCGATAAGGACGAGCTTTTCGCCCGCCTTTCGGGGCGGCCCAATCCAGTCAACGTGAACCATCCAATACGGATCCGTCGGGGAGAGCACCGCGTTGTTCTCGACATAGAAGCCGGGGTACTCCTGCCAGATCTCGATGTCGCTTTGCACGTTGATGCCCCCTGCTGCATCGACCATGATGCTCCGGAAGCGCGCCACGTACGACGGCGACTGGTACCTCAGGTTGTGATTCCACATGACCTCGTTGCCGGTCTTCGGAATCGGAAACGGGACGCCCCCATAGCAGCCTTCAAGGGCCAGTCCGCCCTGCGTCGTTTTGCAGGCTGTGGCGTTCTTCAGAGAACGCTCGTTCACGTGTGTGGGATAGCGTTGGGTGCGGTGGGTCGGGTACACGTCCAGGCGGAAGCCGGGGTACTTCTGCAGCAGCGCCTTGGTGCCATCGCTGAGCTTGTCCGCATGCTGAGCCATGTTCGCTGCGGTCACGCTGTACAGCGGCTTTTCGTCGGCAAACGGGTCCGGGCGCATGCGCGGGTTCTTCGGGTCGAAGGTGGCCGGTGGCTTGACTTGGCCATCGGTGTAGGCCGGGATGGTGCCTTCCTTGTTGCCCGCCTTCTCTGCGCCCCAGGGCATGAGCGTGGTACCCAATTGCCTGGCCTCGTCGACGCTGACCGCGGCCATGGCGGCGGCCGAAATGCCGATGAAGATGGAGATTGCGGTCGAGCGAAGGATATGAGTCATGTCTCGTCTCCTCGGTTGGATTTGCCGATGTCACGTAAGAGGAAGTGCGAGAGCGCTGGAACGAGCGTCAGCGCAGCCAGCATGTTCCACAAGAATATGAAGGTGAGCAGAACGCCCATGTCGGCCTGGAACTTGATCGGTGACCAGGGCCAGGTGACCACACCGGCTGCCAGCGTGATGCCGACCAGCGCCACGACCTTGCCGACGAAGGACACGGCACGGCGGCTGGCGTCGGCGAGCGATGCGCCTGCACGCTGATGTGCGAGCTGCACGCTCAACAGGTACAGCGCGTAGTCCACGCCGATACCCACGCCCAGCGCTACGACCGGCAGCGTGGCCACCTTGAGGCCGATGCCCAGGTACACCATGAGTGCCTCGGTCATGACCGACGTCAGCAACAGGGGCAGCACGGCGACGATGACGGCGCGCCAGCTTCCGAATGCGATGAAGCACAGCACGATTACCGCGGCGTACACGTACATCAGCATCCTCGCATTGGATTGTTTGACGACGATGTTGGTCGCGGCTTCGATACCGGAATTGCCGGCCGCGAGCAGGAACTGGCGATTGGTGGCGCTGTGCACTGCGGCAAAGCGGTTCACCGCCGTCACGATACTGGCCAGTGTCGCGGCCTTGTGGTCGGAGAGATAAGCAACTACCGGAATCACCGAGCACGCGGGCGTCACGAGCTCGGAGTTCCACGACACGGCGTTGCTCACCTGTGAATCGATGATCCGCTGGTCGCCGCTGACTGTCTGCCACTTGGGATTGCCATCGAAAGAGCCTGCGGTGTAGGCGCGTATCGTGTCGGCCAGCGACTCGACCTTCTGCACGCCCGGCAGCTGTGCCAGAGTCCAGCCCAGGCGGTCGGCCTCTATCAGATTCTCGTAGGTGCCGCACTGGTCCTTGGGCGTCTTCACCATGACCGCGAACACATCGCTCGAAATGCCGTACTGGCCGGCGATGTAGGCGGTGTCCCGGTTGTAGCGCGAGTCCGTCCGAAGCTCCGGTGCCCCGGGGTCAAGGTCACCGACCTGCAGTTGCAGGCTGACGACAAATGCCGCGATGCCCAGCGTAGCGGCCATCGCCACGGCCACCGTGGCCCAACGCCTCTCGGTGAGCCTTTCCAAGCCCGCCGGGCAACGACCGATGCCACGGCCGGCGGATTGCTCGCTGCGCCCGGCCGCCAGCTTGCT
>NZ_JAQGJL010000255.1 GCF_028290645.1 Devosia sp.
CGTCGGCGCGCTGAACGTCCGGGGCGTCTCGGTGGGCGCCGACTTCCACTTCGGCCACAACCGCAAGGGCACCCCGGCCTTCCTCCGGGACGCCGGACAGCGCCACGGCTTCGAGGTCGAAATCCTCGACATGCTCGACGAGGGCGACGACCACATCTCTTCCTCCCGCATCCGCTCGCTGCTCGGCGAGGGTGACGTCGCCGGCGCCTCGCAGCTGCTCGGCTACCACTGGTTCACCTCCGGCACGGTGGTGAAGGGCGACCAGCGGGGCAGGGAGCTCGGCTTCCCCACCGCCAACATGGCCACCCCCACCGGCTTCGGCCTCAAGCAGGGCGTCTACTCGGTGCGGGTAAAACTCAACGGCCGCCTGCTCGACGGCGTCGCCAGCTACGGCAAGCCGATGTTCAACAACGAGCGCCCGCCCTTCGAAACCTGGATCTTCGATTTCGACGAGGATATCTACGGCGAAACCCTCGAGGTCGCCCTCCTCGGCACCGTCCGCGGCCAGGTGAAGTTCGCCGGTCTCGACCAACTGATCGCGGCAGTGAACAACGACGCCGCGGCTGCCCGGCAACAGCTGCAGGGGACGTTGCCCGTGTCGGAGCTGGACGAGAAGCTGGGGTTCTTCCGCTAACCTTTGATCCGGTGGAAGCCGACCCCCACCCCTGTCCCCTCCCCCTGAACAGGGGGAGGGAGACGCCTGCCGAGACGCCTGTGCATGGGTCTCCCTCCCCCTTTTGAGGGGGAGGGGACAGGGGTGGGGCTCCCCACGCACCGGCGGCAAGCGTGAGCCCTCCCGGCCCCCCGTCCAATTGCCGCTGGCACCAATACTCCCGCCTTGCTAAAAGCCCGCAACTTTCCATGGTAGTTGACGATGAACGACACCCCCTCCAGCGGCGCGGATACCGATTACAGCGCGACGCTCTTCCTGCCCGAGACCGAGTTCCCGATGCGCGCGGGCCTGCCCGACCGCGAGCCGGGCTGGCTCAAGCGCTGGGAAGACATGGACATCTACGCCCGCCAGCGCGCCGCCGCTGCGACCAAGCCCAAATTCACCCTGCACGACGGCCCGCCCTACGCCAACGGCAACATCCACATCGGCCACGCGCTGAACAAGATCCTCAAGGACCTCGTCTCCCGCAGCAAGACCATGCTCGGCTACAACTCCGCCTACGTGCCGGGCTGGGACTGCCACGGCCTCCCCATCGAGTGGAAGGTCGAGGAGCAGTACCGCAGTAAGGGCAAGAACAAGGACGACGTCGAGATCAACGAGTTCCGTGGCGAGTGCCGCAGCTTCGCGCAATACTGGGTCGACATCCAGCGCGAGGAGTTCAAGCGGCTCGGCGTCCTCGGCGACTGGTCCAATCCCTACCTCACCATGAGCTTTGACGCCGAGGCGCAGATCGCCCGCGAGCTGATGAAGCTCGCCGCCTCCGGCCAGCTCTATCGCGGTTCCAAGCCCGTCATGTGGTCGGTGGTCGAGCGCACCGCGCTGGCCGAGGCCGAGATCGAATATGCCGACTACGAGAGCGACACCATCTGGGTGAAGTTCCCCATCCATTCGGGCGGCGGCGAGATCACCTCGAAGGCCTTCCACGACCTCAATGCCTCGGTGATCATCTGGACCACCACGCCCTGGACCATCCCGGCCAACCGCGCCATCAGCTATTCCCCGAAGATCAGCTACGGCCTCTACGAGGTGACCCAGGCCCCCGAGGGCAACTGGGCCGCCAAGGGCGAAAAATACGTGCTGGCGGACAAGCTTGCCGGTGAAGTCTTCGCCAAGGCCAAGGTGGAGGCCTATGCCCGCATCGGCGACGTCGATCCGGCGCACATCACCTCGACCATGCACCCGCTGCGCGGCCTCGCCGGCGGCTACGAGTTCGAAGTCCCGCTGCTCGCCGGCGAGCATGTCACCGATGATGCGGGCACCGGGTTCGTCCACACCGCGCCCGGCCACGGCCTCGACGACTTCGAGGTCTGGATGAGCTCGTCGCGGAAGCTCGCGGACCTCAACATCGACCCCTCGATCCCCTTCATGGTCGACGACGCCGGCTTCTATACTGCCGCCGCCCCCGGCTTCGAGGGCGCGCGCATCATCGACGACAACGGCAAGAAGGGCGACGCCAACCAGCGCGTCATCACTGCCCTTGCCGAGCGCGGCGCCATGGTCGCCCGCGGCCGCGTCAAGCACCAGTATCCGCATTCCTGGCGCTCGAAGAAGCCCATCATCTTCCGCAATACCCCGCAGTGGTTCGTCTACATGGACCGCGACATCGAGGGCCGGAAAGGCGACACGCTGCGCGCCCGCTCCCTCGCCGCCATCGATGCGACGACCTTCTATCCGGCCGCGGGCCAGAACCGCCTGCGCTCGATGATCGCCGAGCGCCCCGACTGGGTGCTGTCCCGCCAGCGCGCCTGGGGCGTGCCGATCGCCGTGTTCTACAACATCGAGCGCAACGAGATCCTCACCGACGAGTCGGTCAACCACCGCATCGGCCAGGCCTTCGAGGCCGAAGGCGCCGACGCCTGGTTCAAGCCCGGCGCCAAGGAGCGCTTCCTCGGCAACGCCGTGCCCGATCCCGACAACTGGACCAAGATCGACGACATCCTCGATGTCTGGTTCGAGAGCGGCACCACCCATTCCTGGGTGCTGCGCAACCCGCAGAAATGGCCTGACCTGCAGTTCCCGGCCGGCATGTATCTGGAGGGCTCCGACCAGCACCGCGGCTGGTTCCATTCCTCGCTCCTCGAAAGCTGCGCCACCAACGGCTTTGCCCCCTACAAGTCGGTGCTGACCCACGGCTTCACCCTCGATGGCGAGGGCAAGAAAATGTCGAAGTCGCTGGGCAATACCACCGCCCCGCAGGACGTCATCAAGCAATACGGCGCCGATATCCTCCGCCTCTGGGTGGCCCAGTCGGACTATTCCGATGACCTCCGCATCGGCAAGGAGATCATCAACTCGACCGTCGACAGCTATCGCAAGCTCCGCAACACCGTGCGCTGGCTGATCGGCAACCTCGCGCACAGGAAGGCCGACGAGACCGTCGACTATCGCGACATGCCCGAGCTCGAGCGGCTGATTCTCCACCGGCTGAAGGAACTCGACGCCCTCGTGCGCGAGGCTTACGAGGCCTACGACTACAAGCGCATCGTCGCGGCGCTGTCGAACTTCATGAACATCGACCTTTCGGCGTTCTACTTCGATATCAGGAAGGACGTGCTCTACTGCGACCCGATCAGCTCGGTGCGCCGCCGCGCCAGCCTGACCGTCCTCGACCACGTCTTCGATGCGCTCACCGCCTGGCTCGCCCCGATCCTGGTGTTCACCATGGAAGAGGCCTGGCTCGAGCGTCACCCGGGCGCCGATTCGTCGGTGCACCTGCGCGAGTTCCCGCAGCTCCCCGCGACCTGGACCGACAGGAAGCTCGCCGAGCAGTGGGAAAAGGTGCGTGAGGTCAGGAAAGCCGTCACTGGCGCCCTGGAAATCGCCCGCCGCGACAAGGTCATCGGCTCCTCGCTCGAAGCGGCCCCGAAGCTGTTCATCGCCGATGAGTCCCTGGCCGCCGCAGTGCGCGGCGTCGACATGGCCGAAGTCTCCATCACCTCCGGCATCGAAGTCACCGAAGGCGAGGGCCCGGCCGACGCCTTCCGCACCGACGAAGTGCGCGGCGTGTCCGTCGTCTTCGCCAAGGCCCAGGGCCGCCAATGCGCCCGCTCGCGCCGCTACTTTCCCGAAAGCGAAATGGACAAGGAGTTCCCCGAACTCTCTATCCGCGACGCCCAAGCCATGCGGGAACGCAAGGCGGCGGGGCTCTGAGGCCTGTGCAAACCGACTCCCACCCTTGTCCCCTCCCCCTCAATAGGGGGAGGGAGCCCTCCACCGAGAGATCGGTTCCATCGTCTCCCTCCCCCCGTTTTGGGGGGAGGGGACAGGGGTGGGGGGCCCCAGCCGCGATGCCGCAGCAACTCCTCCTCGAAAGTGTGAGGGAGCCCTCCACCGAGACATCGGTGCCATCGTCTCCCTCCCCCCGTTTTCGGGGGAGGGGACAGGGGTGGGGGGCCCCAGCCGCGATGCCAACTCATGCGGGCACCACCGAGCGGGGTGCGGAGCCACGATGCTGACCCGCCCCTACCTCATCCCCTCACTCCTCGTCGGCCTCCTCGCCTTCGCCCTCGATCGCGGCCAGAAATACCTGCAGATCGACCTCGGCGGCTGGCGGGGCGGCGAGGTGGTGCCGGTCACCGATTTCTTCGACTACGTGCTGGTATGGAACCCCGGCGTTTCCTACGGCCTGCTCAACGACCTGCCGGTCTGGGCGCTGGGCGGCATCGCCATCGTCGCAATCCTCGCACTTGGCGTCTGGTGGTCCCGCAGCTCGGACGCGCTGGTCCGCTTCGGGCTGATGCTGGCCATCGGTGGAGCCGTGTCGAACGCCCTCGATCGGGTGCTCTACGGCGCCGTTGCGGATTTCTTTCATTTTCACTGGCAGGATTGGTCGTTCTATATCTTCAATATCGCCGACGTCGCGATCACGCTGGGGGTGTTGCTGCTCCTCCTCGATTTCCTCGGGATCGGCCGCAGCAAGCCGGCCTGATCGCAAAGGCGCCTCAATCTGGTCTTACGGCCGGGCTTGGTCTATAAGGCCCGCGCGGGGCGCAATGGGTCGCGGAAAAGGGATGTCTCATGCTGAGTGATTTGACCGGGCGGCGGCCCAGTTTCAAAGCCGTGAGCCGGGGCGGATTGCTGGCCGTTGGGCTGGTGTTCGGGCTGGGACTCAGCGCCTGCACCACCACCGAAGGCACCAATGCCCTGAGCGATGTCGGCACCTTCGAGCGCGAAGTGCTGACCGAGACCATGAAGGGCATGGGCATGATGGACCGCGAGGAGAAGGCGGAAAACGCCGAGCGCCGCGGCCCGCTGGTGCTGCCCAAGAGCAACGCCGCGCTGCCTGCACCGCAGGATGCCAAGGCCGACCAGACTGCAGCCCTGCTGCCCGAGGATTCGAGCCGCGTGCAGATCGATACGTCCAATCTCTCCGAGGCCGACCTGAAGCGCCTGCGCAATGCGCGCGTCGTCGACCTGCGCACCCTCAACGGCCGGCCGCTCACCGAGGTGGAGACCAAGCAGCTCACCGCCCGCATGACCGCCGCCAAGCTCAAGGGCGGCCCGCGTCCGCTCTATCTGCCGCCCGACGAGTACTATACCACCGTCAAGGGCCAGGACATGGTATGCCTCGCCCCCAATGGCGAGCTCGTGCCGCTCACCGACAAGTCGTGCCCGCCGGAAGTCCGCAAGGCCCTCGCCGCGCAGGCTCAATAACTTAACTCGAAAGATGCGCCGCCCGTAACGGGTCACGCAGGAGTTCGTCATGCCTGATATTTCAGCCGTCCCGACGGACGGCGATCGCTTGGCCAAGGTAATCGCCCGTTCCGGACTCTGCTCCCGCCGCGATGCCGAAGGCTGGATCAAGGACGGTCGCGTCACCGTCAACGGCAAGAAGGTCCTCACCCCGGCCTTCAACGTCTCCGAAAAAGACAAGATCAAGGTCGACGGCGAGCCGCTCGCGGCGCGCCAGGGCACCCGCGTCTGGCTCTACCACAAGCCCGCCGGGCTCGTGGTCACCGAGAAGGACCCCGAGGGCCGTCCCACCGTCTTCGAGGCGCTCGAGCAAAAGGACCTGCCGCGCGTCGTCTCGATCGGCCGGCTCGACATCAACACCGAAGGCCTGCTGCTGGTCACCAATGATGGCGGCCTGAAGCGCGTGCTCGAGCTGCCGGCCACCGGCTGGCTCCGCCGCTACCGCGTCCGCGCCTTCGGCTCCGTCACCCAGGCCCAGCTCGATACCCTCAAGGACGGCATCGAGATCGAGGGCATCCAGTACGGTCCCATCGAAGCCATCCTCGAGCGCGCCCAGGGCTCGAACACCTGGCTGGTGCTGAGCCTCCGCGAAGGCAAGAACCGCGAGGTCAAGAACGTCCTCGGCGCGCTCGGCCTGCAGGTCAACCGCCTGATCCGCGTCAGCTACGGCCCGTTCCAGCTCGGCGACCTGCCCGAGGGCGAGGTCGAGGTGGTGGCCGCCCGCGTGCTGCGCGACCAGCTCGGCAAGCGCCTCGCCGCCGAAGCCAACACCGATTTCGAGAGCGAAATGCCCGAAACGGCGCCGAAGAAAAAGCCCGCCACGAATCCCAAGCTCCGCGCCGCCGCGCCGGGCAGGGAGCTGCGCAAGGATTCGCCGCACAAGTCGCGCGAGAACAAGTTCCGCTTCGAGGACGACGACACCGAGGCCGCAGCCGCCGCGGCGCTCGCCGAACGCCCCCGCCAGGATCGCCCCGGCCGCTTCGACAAGAAGCCGGTGCGCGCCCCCAGCCGCCCCCGTCCGGTCGATCCGGGCGAAATCCGCACCATCCATTTCGAGGATGGCCGCGAGGCCGAGATCCGCGTCAAGCCGCCCCGGCGCGAGGGCCCCGAAGGCGAAGAACGCAAGCGCTGGAACGACCCCGAGGACAGCTCGGCAAAGAATTTCGGCCGCCCCGCCCATCACGAAGACCGCCCGGCCCGCGCCCCGCGCCCCGAAGGCACCGACCGCCCCAAGCGCCCCTATGGCGACAAGCCTGCCGGCAAGCGCCCGTATGGTGACAAGCCCGCCTATGGCGAGAAGCGTAGCTATGGCGACAAGCCGGCCAGCGCACGCTCCTACGGTGACAAGCCTCGTTCGGCCCGCCCGGCCGGCGATCGCCCCTATGGCGACAAGAAACCCTACGCGCCGCGCGGCGATGGTGCCTCGCGGCCGTATGGCGACAAGAAGCCCTACGCCCCCCGCACCGACGCAAGCGACCGTCCCGCCCGCGCCTATGGCGACAAGCCGCGCAGCTTCGGTGACAAGAAGCCATACGCGCCCCGCGGCGATGCCGGCCCACGTTCGTACGGCGACAAGAAGTCCTCCGGCGCCCGTCCGCCGCGCGACGGCGGCGACCGTCCTCCCCGTGCCGAGGAGCGTCCGTACGCCCCGCGCAATTCTACCCCGCGGGAGCGCACCAGCAGCCGCCCGCTAGGCGACAAGAAGCCGTACGCGGCGCGCAGCGATGCCG
Organism: Devosia sp.; assembly: GCF_028290645.1. Classification (GTDB taxonomy): domain Bacteria; phylum Pseudomonadota; class Alphaproteobacteria; order Rhizobiales; family Devosiaceae; genus Devosia_A. Next base: position 7,096 of record NZ_JAQGJL010000255.1, read on the forward strand.
GTCCGCGCTCGTTCGGCGACAAGAAGCCATACGGCACCCGCCCGCCCCGTGAAGGCGGCGACCGTCCGGCGCGCTCCTTCGGCGACAAGCCCCGCAGCTACGGCGACAAGAAGCCGTTCACCGGCAAGCCCGGTGGTGCTCGTCCCGCTGGCGGCCGCCCCGCCGGCGACCGTCCCCGCGGACCCAAGAAGCCCCGCGAGTAACCGATGCGCATCGTCGCCGGCAAGTTTCGCGGCAAGGCGCTGCTGTCGCCAAGCGACGACAGCATCCGCCCGACCTCCGACCGCGCACGCGAATCGATCTTCAACATCCTCGGTAGCCGCATCGGCGTCCATCTCGAGGGCCTCAAAGTCCTCGACCTCTTCGCTGGCACCGGCGCGCTCGGCCTCGAAGCCCTGTCGCGCGGCGCCGCCAGCGCCGTCTTCGTCGACACCGGCGCCGAAGCCCGCGGCCTCATCCGCGACCACATCGAGGCCTTCGGCATCGCCGGCATCGCCAAGCTCCTCCGCCGCGACGCCACCGCCCTCGGCCCCGCCGGCAACATGGGCCCCTTCAACCTCATCTTCCTCGACCCGCCCTACGCCAAGGGCCTCGGCGAACAGGCGCTCGTATCGCTGCGGACAGGCAGCTGGCTAGCCAAGGACGCCACCATCGTCCTAGAGGAAAGCGCCGAAGTGGAACTCACGCTCCCCGAGGGCTTCGAAGTCGACGACCGCCGAGAATACGGCGCAGCCGCGGTACATTTCATCAAGGCCGTGACCTGACAGCGATCGCCTTCTCCCCTCGTGGGAGAAGGTGCCCGAAGGGCAGATGAGGGGTCGCGACGCAAGGCGTCGCTCTTCCCTCTCCCCTTGAGGGAGAGGGGTGGCGCGCAGCGCCGGGGTGAGGGGCAGTTACGATCCTTCCCCTCATCCGTCTCGCTTCGCTCGCCACCTTCTCCCTCAAGGGGAGAAGGGAATCCCGACTGAGGGAGTCGCTTGTACGACGCCCCCTACCGCGTCCTCCCAAACAACCGCTCGATATCCGCCTTCTTCAGCTCCACATAAGTCGGCCGCCCATGGATGCATTGCCCCGAATGCGGCGTCGCCTCCATCTCGCGCAGCAGCGCATTCATCTCCTCGACCCGCAACCGCCGCCCCGAGCGCACCGAGCCGTGGCACGCCATCCGCCCGATGATCGCCTCCAGCCGGTCCGCCAGCGCCGCGGTGCTGTCCCACTCCGCCAGCCCATCGGCCAGATCCCGCACCAGCCCTTCGATATCGGCCTGCCCGAGAAGCGCCGGCGTCTCCCGCACCGCTACCGCCCGCGCCCCGAACCGCTCCAGATAGAGCCCCAGCCGCTCCAGCACCGGCGCCGCCTCCTCGAGCCGCGCGCAATCCTCCTCCGGCAACTCGATCACCACCGGGATCAGCTGCATCTGGCTCGCCACCGGCCCCGCCGCCATCTGCGCCTTGAACCGCTCGTAGACCAGCCGCTCATGCGCCGCATGCTGGTCCACCAGCAGCAGGCTGTCGCCGTTCTGCGCCACGATGAAATTGTCGAACATCTGCGCCCGAGCCGTCCCCAGCGGATACTCCGCCGGTTCCGCGGCCGGGGCAGGGTCCGTCACGTCATACCGCGCACTGGGCTCGGCAAAATCCGCGAAACGCGCAGTCGGGGATCCTCCCCCGCCCAGCGGGGGAGGGGCTTCGAACCGTCCCGAAGGGCGAATGGCTCCCGTGGAGCCATTCGAGGTGAGAAGGCCTTGAGAGCTATGCTCGAAAGGCCCGGCGGAGGCAGGTACCGGCACCCGAAACGCCCCAACCACATCCCCGGCCACCGTCGACGCCGCCCGATGCCCCGCCGCCTCCAGCGCCTCCCCGATCGCCCGGATCACCGCCCCCCGCACCGCCCCGGGGTCACGGAACCGCAACTCCGCCTTCGTCGGATGCACATTCACATCCACATCCGCCGGATCCACCGCCAGAAAGATCGCCGCCACCGGAAACCGGTCGCGAAACACGAAATCCGCATAGGCCGCCCGGATCGCCCCCACCAGCACCTTGTCGCGCACCGAGCGCCCGTTGACGAAGAAATACTGGCTCAGCGAATTGGCCCGCGTATAGGTCGGCAGCCCCGCAAGCCCGGTCACCACCATGCCGTGCCGCATCGTCGCCAGCGTCACTGCGTTGTCGCCGAAATCGGCGCCCATCACATCGCCAAGCCGCGCCCTGAGCGCCCCGTCGCCCTCGCGCCCCGGCCAGTTCGAGCTCGTCCGGTCGGCCCCCTCGAGCACGAACTGCACCCCCGGATTGGCCATGGCGAGGCGCCTGACGATATCGGTCACCGCCCCGGCCTCGGCCCGCTCCGATTTCAGGAACTTCCGCCGCGCCGGCACATTGGCGAACAGCTCGCGCACCTCGACAATGGTGCCCCGGTTCATCGCCACCGGCACCGGCCGCGCCTTCACCCCGTGCGTGACCGCAATCCGCAGCCCGCCCGCATCCTCGGCCCGGCGCGACGCGATGCTGAGCTCCGCCACCGCCCCGATCGAGGCCAGCGCCTCGCCGCGAAACCCCAGCGTCCGGATATCCTCGAGCCCGTCATCCGCCAGCTTCGACGTCGCATGCCGCTCGACCGACAGCATCAGGTCGGCCTCGTCCATCCCGACGCCGTCATCCTCGATCCGGATCAGGCTCTGCCCGCCCCCCGCCGTGGTGATGGTAACGCGGCTCGCCCCCGCATCGATGGCGTTCTCCACCAGCTCCTTCACCACACTCGCCGGCCGCTCCACCACCTCGCCCGCAGCGATGCGATTGATCAGATCCTCGGGCAGCTGGCGGATGGGCAAGGGCGATTCTCCTGAACGCAAAGTCTAGCGTTCCAGCCCCGCTGGTGCCACATCGCCTCTCCCCCTAGGCGGGGGAGAAAGCGAAATCTTAGGTTTAGCCGTTTGGCTAAGCCTTAGATTTCGCAAGAGAGGGGGTCGTGGAGGGCACCCTGGCTCCGCACCCCCTCTCTTGGAATTTCCAAGGCTTAGCCAAGAAGCTAAGCCCAAGAAATTCCATTCTCCCCCGCAAGGGGGGAGATGGGCCGGTGGCAAGGTCGCGCCCGCAATGTTAGTGAAGCTGACATGCCCACCCCCATGGACCTCGCCCTCTCCCTCGCCGAAGCCGCCGCCGCCGGCGGCGAAGCCCCGGTCGGCGCCGTCATCGTCGATGGCGACACCATCCTCGCCGCCGAGCGCAACCGCATGCGCGAACTGAACGATCCCACCGCCCACGCCGAATTCCTCGCCATCCGCACGGCGCTCGCGACCCGCGGCACCGGCCGCCTCGACGGCTGCGACCTGTACGTAACCCTCGAACCTTGCGCCATGTGCGCCGGCGCCATCGCCCATGTCCGCCTGCGGCGCGTCTACTACGGCGCCGAAGACCTGAAGGCCGGCGCCATCGACAACGGCGTCCGCCTGTTCGAAAGCCCGAACTGCCACCACCACCCTGAGGTCATCGGCGGACTGGGAGCCAAGCGCTCCGGCGAACTGATGCGGCAATTTTTCCAGCGGCTGCGGTAGCCGGTCGCTAGCCGGTGGCTGTGAACCCCCACCCTGTCCCCTCCCCTTGCTGGGGAGGCAGACCAAAACACCAGGCGTAGCGAAAGCGTCTCCCTCCCCATTCTTAGGGGGAGGGGACAGGGGTGGGGGTCCACAGCCACCGGCCTCAAGACAACCGCCCTACCGATCCTCCGCCCGCATCGACTCCGCGTCATGCCGCACGAATGCCTCGACCCGCTTCTCCAGCGCCCGCTTGAAGTTGTCCTTGTCCTTCTCGACATGCGCCACGATCTCGCGCACCCGCCAGAATTCGAGCGCCCCGAAGCTGCTGAGATGCGGGCGCACATAGACGTCGGGCGGATAGGCCGCCATCATGTGCGCGGTCAGCGAATGCATCATGATCTGTGCCGAGCCGAACCACACATCGAGCGCCTTGTGGTTGAGCTTGTTGAGCTGCTCGGACGGATCGCCGTTGACGTCGATGCCGATGAGGATGTCCGTATCCGCCGCCGCCTGGTCGAGCGGCAGCGGGTTCACCACGCCACCATCGACCAATAGGTGATGGGCGAACGGCACCGGCTTGAACAGGCTCGGAATGGCGATCGAGCCGGCAATTGCCTGCCGCAGTGGCCCCTCCGAGAACACCGCCTGGTGCCAGGACTGGAAATCGGTGGCGACCACGTAGAACTTGGTCTTCAACTGCTTGAATTCGTAGGGAAACGGGTCGGGCAGGAACGCGTCGACCACCTGGCAGGCGTCGAGCTGCACGTTGAAGCCGGCCTGGAAGAAGTTGCCGAGGTTGCGCACCTGCGCGCCCCACAGCCGCCCGGCGATGATCCGCATCGTACCCAGAACCGAGAACGAGTGCTCGCGCAGTTCCGCCCCCGTCATTCCCGCTGCCCAGCCCGCGCCGATCAGCGCGCCGATCGACGTGCCGGCGATGACATGGGGCCGCAGCCCCATCTCGTCCATCGCCTCGATATAGGGAATGTGGGTCAGCCCGCGCGCCGAGCCGCCGCCCAGCGCCACGCCGATCCTCGGTTCGGACCCCGATGGCGCACGTCCCGTGGGGTGTTCCAGGTGGATGCCGCGCAGCCGATCGACAATCTCCTGCCCCCGCCGCTGCAGCGGCGTCAGCACGACCGTCGATGTCAATTCATGGGTCACGATAACGACGTAGGGTACGCTTGGCCGGTTTATAAGAGGTTCAGACCGGTTTGAGTTCCCTTGCGACGGCGCGCCACCCGATATCGCGCCGGCAGAAGCCCTCCGGCCAGTCGATCTTGTCCACCGCAGCATAGGCCCGATCGCGCGCCTCCGCCACGGTTCTTCCCAGCGCCGTGACGTCGAGCACCCGCCCTCCATTGGCCAGCAGCTTGCCGTCCGGGCGGAACGTTCCGGCGTGGAACACCACCAGGTTCTCGCCGTCGAGCCCGTCCACGCCGCGGATTTCGCTGCCCTTCTCGAAGCTCACCGGATAGCCCTTGGCGGCCAGCACCACGGTCAGCGCCGCGTCATCGCTGAACACCGGCTTCACCGCACTGAGCGTACCGCGAGCCGTCGCCTCCAGCAGGTCGAGCGCATCCGATTGCAGCCTGAGCATCAGCACCTGGCACTCGGGATCGCCGAACCGCACATTGTATTCGATCAGCTTGGGGCCCCCCGCCGTCACCATGATGCCCGCGAACAGCACCCCGGTGAACGGCGTGCCGCGCTCGGCCATGCGGCGGATCGAGGGCAGGATGATCTCGTTCTCGACCCGCGCCGTCATTTCCGGCGTCATCACCGGGGCGGGGGAGTAGGCTCCCATCCCGCCGGTATTGGGCCCGCGATCCCCGTCCCACACCCGCTTGTGGTCCTGCGCGCTCGGCAGCATCACCACGCTCTCGCCGTCGCAGAGCGCGAAGAGGCTCGCTTCCTCGCCCTCGAGATAGTCCTCGATGACCACGGTCGAGCCCGAGTCCCCGAACGCGCCGGAGAAGCAGTCGCGCACCGAGTCCTCCGCCTCCTCGATGCTCATCGCCACGGTCACGCCCTTGCCCGCGGCGAGCCCGTCCGCCTTGATGACGATCGGCGCCCCTCGCTCACGCACATAGGCGAGCGCCCCGGCCTCGTTGTCGAACCGCCCATAGGCCGCGGTCGGCACCCCCGCCTCGTCGCACAGCTCCTTGGTGAAGGCCTTGCTCCCCTCGAGCTGCGCCGCCGCCTTGCTCGGCCCGAAGCAAAGTATCCCCGCCGCCCGCACATCGTCCCCCAGCCCCGCCACTGCCGGCGCATCAGGCCCGATCACCACGAAATCGACGGCGTTGGCGAGCGCGAACCCCACCACCGCCGCATGGTCCGTAATGTCGATCGCGACATTCTCGGCAATCGCCCCGGTGCCGCCATTGCCCGGCATCACGTACAGCTTCTCGCAGCGCGGCGACTTGGCAATGGCCCAGGCCAAGGCATGTTCGCGGCCACCCGAGCCGATCACCAGAATGCGCATCTCGCCCTCTTTCTTCCCTCTCCCCTTGAGGGAGAGGGTGCCCTGCGAAGCAGGGCGGGTGAGGGGAAGTCGCGATATCCGTCCCCTCATCCGGCGCTTCGCGCCACCTTCTCCCTCAAGGGGAGAAGGAAGTTCGGTGGCCCTCTAGCATGCGCGGCGTACGCTCGCCACCCTTGACGGACTCGCCCCTTTCCCGCACCTCTCACCCATGTCCGTGCCGCTGACCAACGCCGCCGAGTTCACCGTCTCCGAGATCGCCCAGGCGGTAAAGCGCACCGTCGAGGACGAGTTCGGCCACGTCCGGGTGCGCGGCGAGATCTCCGGCTATCGCGGCCAGCACTCCTCCGGCCACGCCTATTTCACCCTGAAGGACGAAAACGCCTCGATCGACGCCGTGGTCTGGAAGAGCTCCTGGCCCCGGCTCACCTTCAAGCCCGAGGAGGGAATGGAGGTGATCGTCACCGGGCGGCTCACCACCTTCCCGCGCTCGTCCAAATACCAGATCGTCATCGAGCAGATCGAACCCGCCGGTGCCGGCGCGCTGATGGCGCTGCTCGAGGACCGGCGCCGCAAGCTCGCCGCCGAGGGGCTTTTCTCCTCCGAGCGGAAACGCCCGCTGCCCTACCTGCCGCGCGTCATCGGCGTCATCACCTCGCCCACCGGCGCGGTGATCCGCGACATCCTGCACCGCATCTCCGACCGCTTCCCGTCCCACGTGCTGGTCTGGCCGGTGCGCGTCCAGGGCGAGACCGCCGCCAGCGAAGTCACCGCCGCCATCCACGGCTTCAATGCGCTGCTGCCCGATGGCCCGATCCCACGCCCCGACGTGCTGATCGTCGCCCGCGGCGGCGGCTCCATCGAGGACCTCTGGGGCTTCAACGAAGAAATCATGGTCCGCGCCGTCGCCGCGAGCCGCATCCCGGTGATCACCGCCGTCGGCCACGAGACCGATACCACCCTCGTCGACTACGCCTCCGACCATCGCGCCCCCACCCCCACCGCTGCCGCCGAGGCCGCCGTCCCCGTTCGCGCCGATCTCATCGGCTATGTGGACGAGCTCGGCAGCCGCCAGCGCCAGGCTTCGCGTCGCATCACCGCCAACTATCGCGACCGCTTCCGCGCCGCCGCCGCCGGCCTGCCGCGCCCGCTCGATATCGTCGCCACCGCCCGCCAGCGGCTCGACCTTGCAGCTTCGAAACTCGTCGCCGAGCTGCGGCACACCGGCCAGCGCAAGCGCCTCGCCTTCGCGCGGATATCGGGGCGCCTGTCGCCAATCGCTCTTCGCAACGAAGTCCGCCACCTTCGCAGCAAGCTGGCGCCGCCCGCCGGACGGCTCACCCCAGCGCTGCGCAGCATGATCGACCAGCGCCGTCAGCGCCTCGAATCGCTGACCAAGCTTCTCGACGCCGTGAGCTATCGCAACGTCCTCGATCGCGGCTTCGCCATCGTGACCGACTTCGAGGGCCGCATCGTCAAGCAGACGGTCCAGGTCAAGCCCGGCGACCCGGTGCACATCCAGGTCTCCGACGGCACCGTCGGCGCCACCATCGGCGGCGCTCCCGGCGTGCGCAAGCGCGTCAAGCCGCCTCCGGACGAAAGCGGGCAGGAGAGCCTGTTCTGATCCGCCCCAGCATCGCCATGCTGCAGGTCTAGCGTTGGATTTCGTTCATGTACCGGTCAGCAAGCGGCG
>NZ_JAQGJL010000280.1 GCF_028290645.1 Devosia sp.
GGTCATCCGCTTCGACAACCTGACCATGTCGGCCTAGGCGCAGACCATGGACGCGACGGTGAACACCATCCCGCTGGTCTCGGTCTCCGGCCTCAGGGCAAGTCTGGGGCGCGAGGCAGGCGCCCCGGAAATCCTCCGGGGCGTGAGCCTCGACATCGCCCCCGGCGAGATTGTCGGCCTCGTCGGGGAGAGTGGCAGCGGCAAGACGATGACGGCGCTCTCGATGCTCCGCCTGCTGCCGTCAGTCATCGAGGTCACAGCTGGCGCGGTGACCTTCGATGGGAGGGATCTGCTCGCCCTCCGGCCGGGGGAGATGCAGAAGGTGCGCGGCGGCCGGATCGCGATGATCTTCCAGGACGCGGTCCGCCACCTCAATCCGGTGTTCACCGTCGGCCAGCAGCTCGAGGCCGTGATCCGGGCCCATGCCCGGACCAGGCTGAGCAAAGCCGAGATCCGGGCGCAGGCCATCGACCTGCTCAACCAGGTCAAGATCGTCGATCCCGAGAAACGCCTCGACTCCTACCCGCATCAGTTCTCGGGCGGCATGGCGCAGCGCGTGATGATCGCACTGGCACTGTCCGGATCGCCCGATCTGCTGCTCGCCGACGAGCCGACTTCGGCCCTCGACGTCACGGTGCAGGCGGAGATCCTCCTGCTCCTGCGCAGCATCGCGCGCAGCCGCGGCATGTCGATCCTCTTCATCTCGCACAATCTCGGGGCGGTCTGGCAGCTCTGCGACCGAGTCTGCGTCATGTATGCCGGCGAGGTCGTCGAGGACGCGGCGACCGACACCATCGTGCGGCGACCAAAGCACCCCTACACGCGGGCCCTGATCAAGGCGCTCCCCAAGCTCGGGCAGGCGCGGACGCGTCTCGCCAATATTCCGGGCAGCATGCCGGCCCTGTCGAACCTGCCGGGCGGCTGCAGCTTCCATCCGCGCTGCGCCTTCGCCCATGCCGACTGCGCGACCATCAGTCCCGAACTCCGGCTCGTCGACACTCGCCACCTCGCCCGCTGCCGCTATGCGGAAACCACTCCCGCCGTCGAGGAGGTGCAGCCATGACCGGTCCGGTCGACAGGGATGAGGGGGTACGCCGGCCGATTCCGGTTCTCGAGGTCCGGGGCGTCTCCAAGGTGTTCCGCAGCGGCGGGAGTTTTGGCGCCCAGCACATGGTCACCGCCGTGAAGGACGCCTCGTTCGAAATCCGTCCGGGTGAGGCTTTCGGGCTGATCGGAGAATCCGGGTCTGGCAAGTCCACGCTGGGGCGACTGCTGTTGCGACTTGAGGAGCCGACCGCCGGACAGATCATGTTCATGGGAACCGACATCGCCCACCTCACCGGCGTCCAGCTGCGTCGGCTCAGGGCCGGCATGCAGATGGTGTTCCAGGACCCGTTCAACGCCCTCAACCCGAGCATGACCGTCCGCCGGGCGCTGGCCGAGCCGCTGAAAATTCACCGGAAGCTTCGCGGTGCGGCGCTGGATGCCGAGATCGCGCGCCTGCTCGACATAGTGGGGCTTTCCGCCTCGGCGCAGGGTCGGCTGCCGCGCGAATTCTCCGGCGGTCAGCGCCAGCGTATCTGCCTCGCCCGGGCCCTCGCGCTTCAACCGAAACTCATCGTCCTCGACGAGCCGACCTCGGCGCTCGATGTGTCGGTGCAGGCCCAGATCATCAACCTGCTGGTCGATCTCAAGCAGCAGCTCAACCTCACCTACATCTTCATTTCCCACGACCTCTCCGTCATCGGCCAGGTCTGCGACCGGATCGGAGTGATGCGCCGCGGCGAGCTGCTCGAGATCACCAGCCGCGACCAGTTCATCGTTAATCCCGAGACCGAATACGCGCGCAGCTTGCGCGACGCAGTCCCGGAGATCGGCCGTCCGCTTCCCGACTTCGCAGCAGAAAAGGCAGCCTGACATGGCCGTCCTAAGTTACGCGCTCCGCCGCCTCGCCTGGACCATCCCGACGCTGTTCGGCGCGCTGGTCGTCATTTTCTTTCTGACCCAGGCGGTGCCCGGCAATGCCGCGCTGGCCCGCGTCGGGCTCTCCGTCGATCCCGAGACCATTGCAGCGGTCAAGGCCTCGATGGGCATCGACCAGCCCATCCCCGTGCAGTTCTGGATCTACCTGCAGAACATCTTCCATGGCGATCTCGGTCACTCCTGGAAGACGGGCAACGAGGTCACCTTCGATCTTGCGCAGCGCATCCCCGCCACCATTGAACTCGCGCTGCTGACCCTGATCATCACTGTGCCTGTCGGCGTCGCGCTCGGCGTCCTTGCCGCGACCTGGCCCGGCAGCTGGCTCGACCGGACAATCCAGGGCTATGCGCTGCTTGGCATGGGCATCCCGGTATTCTGGCTCGGGATGATGTGCATTTTCGTGTTCTACTTTCTGCTCGGCTGGGTGCCGCCGCCATCGGGGCGGATCGGCATCCTCGACATTGCGCCGCCCTATGTCACCGGCCTCTATACCGTGGACAGCCTCATCGCCGGCAATCTCCAGCTCTTCGGCAGCGTGGTCTCGCGGCTGATCCTGCCGGTCGCTTCACTGGTCTTTGTCTGCGCCGCACCGCTCGTCGTCATGGTCTACAACATCATGGGCGTGCAGTTGCGCAGCGACCACATCCGCGCCGCCACCGCCGCCGGCCTACCGCGCGGCGAAGTGGTCCGTCGCTTCGCCCTCAAGAACATCATGATCCCGGTGCTGACCATGGTCGCGCACCTCTCCCGACTGCTGCTCGGGGGTGCGGTGCTGGTCGAGACCGTGTTCGCCTGGCCGGGCGTCGCCCGCTATGCCGTCGAAAGCATGCAGGTGGCGGACCTCGCTCCGCTGCAGGCGGTGGTGCTGCTCATTACTGGCCTCACCATCGCCATAAATCTCATCGTCGACGTCAGCTATTTCTGGATCGACCCGCGCGTGAAGGTTGCCGCATGACCACCCTCGATCAACCGCTCGCCACACTCGCCGCTCCTGCAGCCCGCAGCAAACCCGCACGGAAGCGCTGGCCGCTGAGTCTGACCGTCGGCGTTGCCATCCTCATCGCCTGGGTGCTCTTCACCATCCTTGTGCCGCCGTTGATCGGGCGAAGCGCCACCGACGTGGTCTATGGCAGCAAGCTGCTTCCGCCATCGCCGCTCAGCTGGTTCGGCACCGATGCTCTGGGGCGCGACCTTCTTGTCCGTACCGCCGTCGCCTTCCGCTACGACATCCTCGTCGCGATGACGAGCGTCCTCGCCGCGGCCGCCATGGGTCTGGTCCTGGGCGCCATCGCGGGCACGGCGCCCGAATGGATCGACAATCTGCTGATGGGGATCACCGACGTGATCTCAGCCTTTCCGAACTTCGTGCTGGCGCTTGCCATGGCGGCGGCCTTCAGCCCGTCGCCGACGACGCTGGTCCTCTCCATCGCCATCGTCTTCATGCCCTATTACGCACGAACCACCAGGGCGGCGATCCTCACCGAGAAAAACAAGCCCTATGCCGATGCGGCGCGTGCGATGGGGCTCCATCCGATACGCATCGTGTTCCTCCATCTGCTGCCCAACAGCGTGCCCTACACCATGACGCTGATCGCCACGGACGTGTCTGGCGCCATCATGGTGACAGCCGGGCTGAGCTTCCTCGGCTTCGGGGTGCAGCCGCCCGATGCCGAATGGGGTCTGATGATCTCGGAAGGCAACAGCTTCATCATCAGCGGTGAGTGGTGGGTGTCGTTCTTCCCCGGCGTCGCGGTGATGTCGCTGATCAGCGCCTTCCTTCTCATCGACCTCGGCATCCGCAAGATTCAGCAAAAGTTCTAGCGCCGGGCCCCCGTCCGGCGTCTGCCGCTCCCCTTTCCACCCACCGAGAGTATCAAGACATGAGCCAGAGCAAGTCCGACATCGCCAGCATGTCGGGAGCGGAGCAGGCGGAGCTGATCCGCACCAGGCAGGCGTCGCCGGTCGAGGTCACCGCGGCCGTCCTCGAGCGCATCCACGCGCTCGAGCCGACGCTCCATGCCTTCTGCACATTGACCGAAGACATCGCGATCGTCGACGCCAGGCGTGCCGAAGAGGCCGTGATGCGCGGCGACGAGCTCGGTCCGCTGCACGGCGTGCCGATCTCGATCAAGGACCTGATCTGCACCAAGGGCATCCGCACGATGTCCGGCTCGAAGGCCTACGAGACCTTCATTCCCGAGGAGGACGACATCGTCGTCGAGCGCGCCAAGGCCGCCGGCGCGGTGATGCTGGGCAAGACCAACGTCGCCGAATTGGGCTATGGCGGCGTCGGCTGGAACATGGTGGCTCCGGTCACCAACAATCCCTGGGACCTCACCAAGACCTCCGGCGGCTCCAGCGCCGGCAGCGCCGCGGCAGTTGCCACCGGCATGGGCTCGCTGACCTTCGGCAGCGACGGTGGCGGCTCGGTGCGTGGTCCCTCGAGCTTCAACAATCTTTTCGGCATGAAGGCCTCGTTCGGCCGCGTGCCGCTCTACCCGGGCTGCCGCGACGAGCGCCATCCCGGCGTCTCCAGCTGGGAGACCATCGAGCATATCGGTCCGATGACCCGCACGGTCGAGGATTCGGCGCTGCTGCTTTCCGTCGTGGTGGGTCCCGACATGCGGGACCGCCACTCGCTGCCGCAGGCCGATTTCGACTGGCTGGGCGTCATCAAGGAACAGTTCAAGGGCAAGAAGATCGCCTACAGCCCGGACTTCGGCTACCCACTGGTCGACAACGAGGTGCGCGAACTCACGGCAAGGGCGGCCAAGGTCTTTGCCGATGACCTCGGCTGCGAAGTGGTCGAGGACACGCCCAAATTCCCCGAGATGGGGGAAGCCTTCTGGGCTATCGTCATGCGCGACAGCGACCTCGTCGGCATGCGCGCGTTCCTGGAGAAGGGGCTGATCCAGATCCCGCACCTCGTCGACGGCCTCCAGCGCAAATGGACCGCCGAGGACTTTTCCGAGGCCAACAAGATCCGGCAGGCGACCGTCAACGTCATGTGGCGGTTCATGCAGAAATACGACCTGCTGCTGTCGCCGGTCTCGGCCCATCCCGCCTTCGATCATGGTCTCTACGGCCCCGCGTCGATCAACGGCACGCCGGTCGGGCGCGGCGACAGCCCGCCCTTCACCTCGGTGTTCAACTGGACCGGCCAGCCGGCCGCCAGCATTCCCGCCGGCTTCACCAAGGCCGGCCTGCCCGTCGGTTTGCAGATCGTCGGCCGTCACCTCGACGACGCCATGGTCATGCGCGCGTCGGCTGCTTACGAACAGGCCGCCCCGTGGAAGCATGTCTGGCCTGAGATCGTCACCAACCTCGCAGCGGCAAAGGCGGCCTGAGCACATTCGGCGCGGCCCTGCCGCCGCGCCGGTCCAGACTCCAAAAGGGCAAGAGACTATGGAATTCCACCGCGCTTCACTCCCCGAAACGATCGCGGCCCTGCGAAGCGGGGAGCTCGACCTCGTCGCCTACATTACCGAAATCATCCGGCGGGTGGAGGCGACGGACGCCGAGATCAGGGCCCTTCTGCCCGAACCTGGACGGCGCGAGCGGCTGCTGGCGGACGCGAGGGCCCTCCTGGAGAAATATCCCGATCCCGCCGGGCGGCCACCGCTGTTCGGCATCCCGGTCGGGGTCAAGGATCTCCTGCATGTCGATGGCATGGAGACCCGGGCCGGCTCGTACCTGCCTCCCGGGCCGCTTACCGGCCCTGAAGGTTCGCTGGTCAGGCAGATCAAAGCCCTGGGGGGCATCATCCTCGGCAAGACCGAGACCGACGAGTTCGCGCATAGCGAACCGCCGGTAACGCGAAATCCGCGCAATCTCAAGCACTCGCCCGGGGGCAGCTCCGCCGGATCGGCAGCGGCGTCGGCCGTCGGCATCTCACCCATCACCATCGGCACCCAAACCTTCCGCTCGATCATCGGTCCCGCCTCATTCTGCGGTACCATGGGTTACAAGCCGAGCTGGAATACCGTTCCCTCCGACGGGGTCGTCTACATGTGCGAGTCGGTCGATACCTTGGGCTTTCTTGCGCAGGACCTGCCCAGCATCGTCACGGCTGCCGAACTGCTCGCCGGAATCGTCCCCACCCCTGGCCTCATGAGGCCGATCCTCGGATTTCCGGTCAATGTCGGCAACGCCGCGCTCACGCCGGACGCCGCCGTCGCACTCGACGCGCAATTGGCGGCGCTGAAGGCTGCGGGCTTCGAGGTCCGGCGTATTCCGGTGTTCAGCGGCGCCTATCTCGCCGAAGCGGGCCGGCAGATCGGCCAGCTCCTCCCCTATGAGATGGTTCGCACCCATCGCGAGTGGTTCCCCAAATACGCACATCTTTACCGCAGCCGCACCCATGACAGCCTCGTCCACGGCCGGCAGGTCACCGACGCCCAGTATGCCGAGGCCAAGGCCTTCCAGGCCGAGCATCGCCGCAAGATCGAGGCGCTGATGGACGACAATGGCATCGACCTCTGGGTGCTGCCCGGCACCAACGGCCCGGCGCCCGAGAACTACTATGTCACAGGCTGGGGCGAACAGACCGCCAGCTGGTCGCTGGCAGGTCTGGCCAGCCTGGTCTTTCCCGCCGGCTTTGCCGACAACGGGTTGCCGCTCGGCCTGCAGTTCATCCCGCGCTACGGGGCGGATGCAGATCTGCTGGCCTGGGCCGCGTTCATCGAGCCGGTGTTCGCCGCGGTCCGGCAGCAGCTCTACCCAGCACCGTGACAGTGTCCGGGGCGCCCCGGACTTGGCGTCATTGCGACCGTCCGCTACTGCTACCGTGGGCAGCCCGCCAAGTTTTAGAGACCCGATCGGCTGAAGAGGAGTGATATTGCAGAACCCCCGGACGAAGCGCGGCCGCACGGTGCGTGTCGAGGATGTCGCGCGCGAGGCTGGTGTCTCGCCGATCACCGTCTCGCGCGCGCTGAACGCCCCCGACAAGGTGCGTCCGGAGACGCGACAGCGCGTTGCGGCAGCCGTGATCAGAACCGGCTATGTCGTCAACTCCATCGCCTCGACGCTCAAGTCCGGGCGTTCGTCGATCGTCACGGTGTTCGTCGCCAACCTGCAGAACCCGCACCTGGCGAGCGCCGTACAGGGAATCGTCGATGCCCTCGAAGGCAGCCGCCTTCGGCTGATGTTTGTCCAAACGGGTTGGGACGGTGAAGTCACACCGGATATCGTCGAGTCCATCGTGCCGTTTCGTCCGGCCGGCATCGTGCTGACCGGCGTAGGCTCGGATCGACCGACCCGCAAGGTGCTGCTGGACCTCGACGTTCCGGTGGTCGAGATCGGTGAACGTTCACATCCGGTCGATATGCTGGTGCAGATCTCATCGTTCGAAGCGGGGCGGCAAATGGGGCAGCATTTTGGGCAGCAGGGATTTTCCCGCATCGCCTTCTGCGGCCATACGCTCGGTCACGGCGCCGAGCGCCTGCGCGGCTTCCGGGAGGGACTTTCCAGTTTCGGTCTCGAACCGCGCCTGGTCCTGCCGATCGAGGGCACCCAGACCTTCGATGATGGGGTGGCTTCGCTGCGGCGCATCCTGATCGGCCTCGATGGTTGCGACGCCATCTTCTACGGCTCCGATGTGCTGGCGTTCGGTGCGTTGATGGAGGCCGGGAATCTCGGAATTGCCGTTCCGGATGCGCTCGCCATCGCCGGCTATGGCGATCTCGATTTCTCCAAGCACCTCAAGCCCTCGCTGACCACCATAAATATCGGCAACTACGACGCCGGCCGACTCGCCGGCGAAATGCTGCGGGCCCGGCTGGACCAGCGCGCCTTGCAGCATCCCATCGCCAACCTCCCCGCCCGCCTCGAGACCCGCCTCAGTACTGCACGATCCAGAACGGCTCAACTGCCGGCAAGCGAGGACGCAAGTGCTGTTCAGTAACGCACTGCCAAGTCCCGCTCGCTGACCGGGGATCGTACCAGCCCAGATGGGGGGCCATGGACCCCTCGCGTCCTACAGCACGTGAACCGGTCCTATGACAGCGAGACGGAGCAACTCTCCCACTTCGGGGCTGTCGAGGCTTGAGACGACGAGCGTGATGGTGTTGGCCGAGGCGCTGAGCGACTGGACGACAAGGCGGCAGGTCGGGCCACGAAAAGCCCGGCTGAGCACACGGGCGTTTGCTGTGTCGGCACTCGCCGCCGTCATCCGCACCTGTTCCGGCCGCAACATGACCCGCACCTTGTCGGCCGGCGCTGACGCATCCGCGGCGATATCGCCGAAGGCGAACTGCGCCCTGCCGTCGACGATGACAGCGTCGAGGATGATGGCCTCGCCGAGAAAGCGCGCAGTGACGGCGTCGCGGGGCTGCAAATAGAGCTGTTGCGGCGTTCCGCTCTGCACCACCGCGCCATCGCGCATCACCACCAGGTGTTCGGCAAAGGACAGTGCCTCGGCCTGGTCGTGGGTCACGAGGATCGTGGTGATGCCGGCGGCGCTCAGGAGTTCGCCGACCATGTCGCGCATGGCTTCGCGCAGGCCGGCGTCGAGGGCGGAGAAGGGTTCGTCGAGCAGCATCAGGCGAGGGCGAAGGGCAAGAGCACGGGCAAGCGCGGCGCGCTGCTGCTGGCCGCCCGACAGTTCATGCGGCCGGCGGTTCATCATTTCGACGGGCAGTTCGACCCGGGCCATCAGCTCGGCGATGCGCTTGTGCCTCTCGGGGTCGCGCCGCGCCAGGCCAAAGCCGATATTGTCGGCAATCGTCAGATGCGGGAAGAGCGCCCCTTCCTGGGAGACGTAGCCGATCCGCCGCTTGTGCGCCGGTACCGCGGTCTTGCCGTCGAGGAGCACCGTCCCCCCCAGGGAAATGCAGCCGGCGTCCGGCATTTCGAAGCCCGCGATCAGCCGCAACAGCGTGGTCTTGCCGCAGCCCGACGGACCGACGATGGCCGTGCGGCTGCCGGCCGGCACTTCGAGGTCGATATTGTCGAGGGCCACGACGCTTCCGTAGCGCTTGCCGAGGCCGTGCAGCGTCAGGATGGTCATGAGCGGGAGATCCGGTCCGCCTCGAGCCGTAAGAGGGCGACCAAAGGCAGGGATAGAACGATCATCAGCAGCGCATAGGGCGCGGCGGAGGAGAAGTCCAGTTCGCTGGTATAGGCCCAGAACCGCGTCGCCAAGGTGCGAGTGCCGTTTGGCGCCAGCATCAGTGTTCCGGTCAGCTCATTGGCGATGCCCAGTGCCACCAGCGCGGCGCTCGCCGCGGCACCGGGAGCGGCAAGGCGCATGGTCGTCGTCAACACCGCCAGCAGCGGCGGCTTGCCGAGGCTCATCGCTGCCCTTTCGAGCTCGACCGGCGCCTGCGCGATGCTGGCCCTGAGCCCGACCAATGCGCGGGGCAGGAACATCAACAGGTAGGCGAGCAGCAGCGTAGCGATCGTCTGGTATAGCGGCAGTGCCACGCGGACCGTGAGGGTGACCAGCGCCAGCGCGACGATCACCCCGGGTAGAGCTCCGACGTAGTAGTGGCACGCTTCGAGCACGCGCTGCAGCCTGCCCGGCGCGCGTACGCTGAGCCATGCCGCGGGGAACGCCGCGATGGTGGTGAGCGCCGCGCCGGCCAGCGCCAGCAGCAAGGTCTGCCCCAGCGCCGGGCCGATCGACTCGAGCCGCCAGATTCCGACGCCGCCGAGGACCAGCCAGCGACCGAGCGCGTAGATCGGGACGCCGAGCGACAGCAGCGCGACAATCAGCGGCAACAGGAGGCTCCATCCGGGAACGCGCCACCGGTTGGGTGCCCGCGCGGCGCCGGAGCCGACCCGGGCGTAGCGCTCGCTCCCGCGCGCCACCCCCTCGATGCCGAGGAACAGGAAGAACAGCAGCACCAGAACGCCGCCGAGCAGGTTGGCTGCCGGTCCGTTATAGACCGACTGGAATTGGTCGACGATCGCCGTCGCGAACGTATCGAAGCGCATCTGCACGAAGAGGCCGTATTCGGCAAGGAGGTGGAGGCCGACCAGCAGCGCACCGCCGCATATGGCGAGGCGCAGTTGCGGCAGGATGACCCTGAGGAAGATCGCGAGCTGCGGCTGTCCGAGCGAGGCGGCCGTGTCCTCGAGGGTCGGATCGAGGCGGCGGAGCTGCGCGGCAACCGGCAGGTAGAGAAACGGGAAGTAGGCCAGCACCGATACCAGCACGGCGCCCCAGAAGCCATTGAGGCTCGAGGCGAAACCGTTCCACGCATAGCTGTGGACGAAGGCGGGCACCGCGAGCGGCGCCACCATCAACCACGACCACAGGCGCGCCAGCGGAAGCGTGCTTCGTTCGGTCAGCCACGCGAGCGCCACCGAAAGCACGATGGCGATGGGCAGGGTGACCAGCTCGAGGAGGAAGGTGTTGACCAGGAGTTCGCCGACGCGGGGCCGGAACACCATCTGGCGCACCGTGTCCCAGCCACTGTCGATCGCGACCCATACAATAAAGCCGAGCGGAACCAGACACAGCAGCGACACCACGACCGAGGCCACCACCATCGGCAGGTGCGGTATGCGACGCGTCCGTCCCACCGATAACATTGCGAGGCTCATCGGCCCGCCTTCCCGTAACAATAACCCCCGCCGGGCGGCCTGGCCGCCGGCGGGGAGACTTCGTGGCGTCTTACAGCAGGCCCGCCGCCGTCATCAGCGCGGCCGCCCTGGCGTTGTCAAGCTGGCTGGGGTTGATCTTGGGTGCCTGCAGATCGGCAATTGGAGTGAGTGCGGCATTGGCCGCCTCGCCGAGGCCGACGGGATACTCAAACGAGGTGCCGTCACGAAGCACGGCCTGCCCGGCCTTGCTGGTCACGAATTTCAGGAAAGCCAGCGCCTGCTCCTTGTGCTTGGATGAGGCCAGCACGCCACCGCCCGAGATCGAGACGAACGCGCCGGGATCCTGGTTCCTGAAATAGTGCAGGTCCACGTTGGCGGTGTTCTCCTTGGTGTTCGCCTGGTCGCCGAACCAGTAGTAGTGATAGATCAGCGCCCCTTCGACTTCGCCGCGGTTGACCCCGGCCATGGCCGCCCGGTTGCCCTTGTAGGGAACGGCGTTCTCCTTCATCGCCTTGAGCCAGGAGACGGTTTTCTCCTCGCCGTTGAGCGCCAGATAGGCGGCGACGATCGCCTGGAAGTCGGCGCCACCGGGCGAAGCGGCCCAGCGGCCCTTCCAGCTCGGATCGGCGAGGTCGTTCATCGACTTGGGCAGCGTGTCGGCAGTCAGCTTGGTCTTGTCGTAGGCAAACACGGTCGAGCGGGCCGCGATGCCGGTCCAGTGACCGTTTTCAGGACGGAACTCGGGCGGCACCTGGTCGAGCATATCGGCGGGGAGCGGCTCGAACAGGCCGGCATTGTCGACCAGCACCATGGCCGGAGAATTCTCGGTGAGGAACACATCGGCTGGCGAGTTGGCGCCCTCCTGCACGATCTGGTTGCCGATCTCGAGATCGCTGCCCTGTCGCAGGGTCACCGGGATGCCGGTCTGCTTGGTGAAGGCGTCGATCCATTCCTGGGTCAGGCTCTCATGCTGAGCGTTGTAGACGGTGATGCCGTTGTCCTCGGCGAACGCAGAGACGGAACTGGCGGCGAGGGCCACGCCAACGGCCAGGACCCTGGCCAGGCGGGAGACTGAGAATTGCATTGTTGCCTCGTGTTGAGCGTCCTTCGTCGGACGGGCAAGCGGGGATTACTGAATCATGAGTATCATTGTCAACTTAAAACTCGGCCTTGGCTGGCGCCCCTGGACGTCGCTTCCGACGAGCGATTTGTGCTTCTTTTGAACTTTTAGTGCCTGCGAACTGTTGAGGGGTGGAACAGCCGACGAAAACGCGACCACACCCTTAACAATTCCGCCCCAAGGTGTGCACAAGGGCAGCAACACAGATCGGTAGACACCATGGCATCGCAATCTTGGGTCGTCCTCGTCGTCGAGGATGAAACGCTGATCCGGATGGGGATTGCGGGCGAGCTGGCGGACGAGGGGTTCACCGTGTTCGAGGCGGCAAATGCCGATGCCGCCCTCGTGCTCCTGCAGGCGGAGGCGAGCATCAACCTGCTTCTTACCGATATCGACATGCCCGGATCGATGGATGGCCTCAAGCTCGCGGCCGCCGTGCGGAACCGCTGGCCACCGGTGAAGATCATCGTGGCCTCCGGGCAGATCAGGATCCTGGAAGTGGATTTGCCGGAAGGCGGACGCTTCTTCCCCAAGCCCTATCTGGGCTCCGCAGTGGCAGCTGCCTTTCGTGACATGGCCGCATTGCAACTGAGTCCGATTTAGCCGCTGTTCCCGGCTTCATCTGTGCTAGGCTAGCTGGCTGATCGACATGTGGATCGGTCAATTTCATTTTCTCCACGACCAGCACTACGCCGGGTATGGCTTTCGCTCCGCGAGCCTCCGGCCCCGAGGGCCATGCAATGGCTGCTCTTTCGCTTCCTCCTGAAATCGCAAACGGCCTAGCATTGGCGATCGTCGCCTCCTCCAGCGCGCCCATGCTCTTGCTCGATGGCCACCTGAAACTCCTCGCGGCCAGCGCGTCGTTCTGTGATGCCTTCCAGATCGCTCCCGCCAGCGTGCCGGGCCAACAACTGGCGTCGCTGGGCTCGGGCGAATGGGACCTGCCTCAGGTCGCATCGCTGCTACGCGCAACGGTCTCCGGCGATGCGGCAATCGAGGCCTACGAGATCGACTATGTGCGCGACGACGGCCCCGTCCGTCGCCTGGTGCTCAATGCCCAGAAGCTTGACTTCGCGGACGGCACGAAACTCTACGTCCTGCTGTCGATTTCCGACGTCACCGAAGCCCGGCTCATCGAAAAGGTCAAGGAAGACCTGGTGCGGGAAAAGGCGGTGCTTCTGCAGGAACTCCAGCACCGTGTCGCCAACAGCCTGCAGATCATTGCCAGTGTGCTGATGCAGAGTGCCCGCACGGTTCAGTCCGATGAGACCCGCGGCTACCTTCGCGACGCCCACCACCGGATCATGTCGGTGGCATCGGTGCAGCGACAACTGGCGGTGACGAGACAGGGGCGCGTCGAGCTCCGGCCCTATTTCACCGAACTCTGCGCCAGCATCGGCGCCTCGATGATCCGCGATCGCACGAAGGTTACTCTCGACGTCGATATCGACAATAGCTCGGTCGCAGCAGAAGCGTCGGTCAGTCTGGGACTGATCGTCACCGAACTCGTAATCAATGCCCTGAAGCACGCGTTCCCCAACGGCCGCGACGGAAAGATCCTGGTCCGCTACGCCGTCGAGGGGCCGGCTTGGGCCCTGACGGTCAGCGACGATGGTGCCGGAATGTCGCCCGACAAGAAAACGGCGAAGGCGGGTCTCGGAACCAGCATCGTCGAGGCCCTTACCGCCCAGCTGGGTGGCGACCTCAACCTTTCGTCGAGTTCGAACGGAACCAAGGTGGTGATCACGAAGAAAGTCGCCACAGCAGCGCGCGAGCCCGAACTGCGCGCGGTCTAGGCAAGAGGAGTACGCTCATGGCCGACCCTGTCTCCGTCTCGAAGCACGGTTCAAAATCGATCGGTGAGGATCGCCTGCGAGATGCCGATGCCGCGGCTCGTGCGGCCAAGGGCCTGCCTCCGGTCGAGCCGCCGGAGGACGACAGCCGCAGCAGCGGCCAGGGCAAGGAGGGCGCCACGCCCAAGCCTTAGCGCGGTCACTCGCCAAGTTCCCCGGCCTTTGATGTGAAGTGACATGTCAAATGCATTAGCCACCTTGGGCGTCGCGTGACATAGTGCGATGAGGCCGGACGAGCAGATGCCCTGCGGGCACCGTCGTCGCTGCATCCGGGCGTTTCACGAGCGCATTGAGCCTGCCAGTCGCCGTCCGGTGGATGGTCACCCTTTCGCGCCGAGTAACATGACAGATTTATCCGCAATTCGAACCGCGCTGGTCGTGGAGACGAACTATCTCATCGCCTCGGTCATCGAGGCCCCGCTGGTCCAGACCGGCTACGACGTGCTGATCGCCACCACTCCCGAGGAGGCGTTTCTCCACCTCGCCGAGCGCCCGGTGCATCTCGCCCTGATCGATTTTCGCCTGCAACATGGCGGTCCCAACGGACTGGTGGCCAGGCTGCAGGCAAGGGGCGTCCCGTACATGTTCTGCACTGCCGCCAGCACCGAAGAGGTGGTCCAGCACTTTCCCGGTGCGCGGATTGTAGCGAAGCCCTTCAGCGACCAGGAACTATTGGCCGCTGTAGAGCTTGCGCTGGCATCGGGCTGGGCGGCCTCGGCTGCTCCAGCGGAGTCGGGACCGGTCAGTTAGGCTGCCACCTCCCTCCCGTCCGCCGCCGGCAATCCCAAACCCGGCTCATACCCGGCGAGATGGCTGCCGGGCTGCAAATCGAGGCCGATTGATGGACCTGCGCCGGTACATCATCCGCTCCAGGGTTGCATCCTTCAGGACATAATGGTGGACCAGCGCTGCCATGGCGTGGCCGGCGGCAAGAATGACTATGGCCCACGCCATCCACTCGTGAAGGTTCTGAACCAGGTGCTCGAGTTGCCGGTTCCTGGCGATCAGTTCGGGTATGGAGAACAGGTTGAAGAATGGGATCCCCTCACCTCCTGCCCATTGCAGCACGAAACCTGTCACCACCTGGGCCGCAAGCAGGGCGTAGAGGATTATGTACATCGCGCGGGAGAGGATGCCGGGAAGGCCGGCTTCCGCCGGCAAGCGCCGCGCGCCGGTCAATTGCCATATGATCCTACCCAGGATGGCGAGGGCAAAGAGTATGCCCAGCGACACATGGGTGGATTCAAGGATTGGTCGCCAGAACCGGTTATGGGGTGTCACGTAGTTCCACACGAGGAAGGTGCCGGATTGCGTCACCACGAACAGTACCGTCAGCCAGTGGAAGACCAGGGTCGGCGTGTCGTAGTGAAGCATCAGCGCCGCCCGGGGGGAGGCGGTCTCGTCGATTTGAGACATGGTGCCTCCTCTCTTTTGAGCCGCTGTTGAAATCGCTGCAGCAACCCTCGGAAGCTATCGGCCCCTGATCGTCCGCTCCAGTCTACGCATGTGCTTGGAACTGACACGTAGGTCTCAGGCGCTCATCCCTTGGTTCGGCCAGAGAGGGTTGGAACTCGGCAAAATCGCCGCACTCGCAGCAGCGGCGAGAAAGCATTTCGGCGGGCCTTTAGGAACACTCGCAGGCTGAAGGTCCGCGGCAGCGGGGTACGTGAAGGCCACGTTGTTCAGGCGGGCCGCCAAATGGGAGCCGACCATGGCCGCCACCGAACATTACCGGCCGAAACATCGTCTCGGACTTGGCGGGGTGCCGATCGGCAATGCCTTCCAAGTCGTGACCGACGAAGAAGCGCAGGAGACCCTGGAAGCGGCGTGGGCCACCGGTATCCGCTACTATGACGTGGCGCCTTGGTACGGCCTCGGCCTTGCCGAACGCCGCTATGGCCATTTCCTCCACAACCAGCAGCGCGATGACTATGTCCTCTCGACCAAGGTCGGCCGGTTGCTCAAGGCCTCGCCGGATGCCCCCACACAGCTCCGGGCCAATTTCTCGGCGGCGCCGAACGAGGTGATCTACGACTATTCAGGACCGGCGGTGCGGCGGGCCCTCGAGGACAGCCTGCAGCGGCTCGGAATCGAGCGCATCGACATCGCCTTCGTCCATGATCTCTCCCCCGACAACAAGGACTTGGCCTGCGGATGGGAGCATCATTTCGAGATCGCGCGACAGGTC
>NZ_JAQGJL010000311.1 GCF_028290645.1 Devosia sp.
CACCGGACTGAATTATCCAACCAGCTCCCTGAACCGCAGTGTCTCCACCGTCGGCCCGCTCGGCTTGTATTCGAGCCCGATCAGCCCCTCATAGCCCCGCGCCTCGAGCCACTCGAGCCGCTCGGCATAGTCCAGCCGGCCGCTGCCCGGTTCGCCCCGGCCGGGGGTATCGGCGAGGTGGACGTGGACGACGCGGTCGAGCCGGCCGGCCAGCACCTCGATCTCCTCGCCCATCACCGCGGCATGGTAGATGTCGTAAAGCAGCCTGATCTCGGGCCGGCCGACCTCGTCGACGATATCGAGCCCCTCCTCGGTCGAGGTGAGATAGTAGCCCGGGTGGTCCACCCGGTCGTTCAGCGGCTCGAGCGCCAGCACCACCCCGGACCCCTCAAGGATCTTCGCCGCTTCCTTCAGCACCTTGACGATCGCCGCATGCTGCACCGACCGGGCGACGCCCGGCTGGTTGTCTCCCGCCTGCGCGATCATGACTTTGGCGTCGAGCTGCCGCGCCGCCGCGAGCGAGGTGCGTACCCCTGCGAGGAACTGCTGGTGCGAGTCCGGGTTGGTCAGCGGCACGATGGGCTCGCAGAGGATCCCCGCCAGCGCCAGCCCGGTCTCGTCCAGCGCCGCACGGATCGTATCGCGATCCTTGTTCGAAAACCGCCAGAACTCGACGGCGTCGAGCCCTGCGGCCCTGGCCGCGCGGACCCGGTTGGCGACATCGGGCTCTTCGGCGGCGAACAGCCACTCGATGCAGGCAGAATAGCGCATGTTCTATCCGTAGAAACTAGACGGTGACTTTGTGCGAGACCCGGCCCTTGTCGCCGAAGATCCTGATGTAGCGCTTGATCTCGGCAGCGTCACCGGTGGCCTTCTCGGGATTGTCCGAGAGCTTCACCGCCGGCCGGCCGTTGGCTTCGCTCACCTTGCAGACCAGCGAGATCGGGTCGAGCTGCGGGTTGGGCCAGGGAGAGCAATCGGCGAAATCATTGGTGAGGTTGGTACCCCAGCCAAAGGCCATGCGCACCCGCCCGTGAAAGTGGTGATAGGCCTCCTCGATCATGTCGACATCGAGCCCGTCCGAGAAGATCAGCAGCTTCTCCCTGGGGTCGCGCCCGCGCGCCTTCCACCACTCGATGATCTTCTCGCCGCCGGCGATCGCCGGGGCGCTGTCGGGGCGGAAGCCGGTCCAGTCGGCCACCCAGTCGGGCGCATCGCGCAGGAACGCATCGGTGCCGAACGCGTCGGGCAGCACGATCTTGAGATTGCCGCCGTAATAGCTCTCCCACTCCTGCAGCACCTGGTAAGGCGCCGCACGCAGCGCTTCCTCGTTGGGCGCGATCGCCCCCAGCACCATCGGCAGTTCGTGCGCGTTGGTGCCGAGCGCCTCGAGGTCGTTATCCATGGCCAGCAGCACGTTCGAGGTGCCGGTGAAGTTCTCGAGTCCCAGCCCTTCCTTCAGCGCCTCGACGCACCAGCGCTGCCACAGGAACGAATGCCTCCGCCGCGTGCCGAAATCGGAAATGCGGAGCTCGGGCAGCTTCTTCAGCCGCTCCACCTTCTCCCACATCTTGGCCTTGGCCCGCGCATAGACCACGTCGAGCGCGAATGGCCCGTAGCTCTTGAGCGCCGCGCGGCTGCGCAACTCGTTGATGATGGCGAGCCCCGGAATCTCCCACATCGTGGTCTCGATCCACTTGCCGGGAAAGTTCAGCTCATACTGCCCGTCACGCTTTTCGAGGTGGTACTCGGGCAGCCGGAAACCCTCCAGCCATCGGAGGAACGCCGGCGAAAAGATCTGCTTGGAGCCATAAAAACTGTTACCCGCCAGCCAGATCATCTCCTTCTTGCCGAAGCGAAGGGTGCGGGCATGGTCGAGCTGGGCGCGCAGCTCGCCCTCGTCGATATCGTCGGCGAGCCGCACCGAGGTCTTGCGGTTGATTAGGGAAAAGGTGGCGTCGACCTTGGGGTAGAGCCCCCAGATCATCTGCAGCATCAAGAGCTTGTAGAAATCCGTATCGAGCAGGCTCCGGACGATCGGATCGAGCTTCCAGGTGTGGTTGTAGACGCGCCGGGCAATGTCGGTCTTCGGCATCACGCATTCCTTCAACTCGTCCGACACGTCTAGGCAAATCGGAGAGAAAAGAAAAGAGCACTTCATCGGTAATTGACGATGGATGGGCGGGCCGGTGCGAGCCGACCCCCACCCCTGCCCCCTCCCCCTAAGAATGGGGAGGCCAAAGCGCTGACGCTGGTGAAGGGGTCTCCCTCCCCCTTGCGGGGAGGGGACAGGGGTGGGGGTCCCCACGCACCAGCCCACCAGGCAACGCCGTGCTGTTCCTCCTCTCAAAACGCTTCCTTCATCACCGGTGAGGTACTGAAGGTCGATGGCGGCTTGCGCGCCAGGCTGGGTGGATCGCCGAAAACCGAATGAGCGCAACAGGGGCTGTGGATCTCGACGAGGCGCGCCCGCGCCGGGCGGTGACGGCTCCTGCCGCGCTCGAAATCCCGGCGATCGTCCCGGCGCTCCTCATCGGCCTTATCGCCTTCATCATCGTCCGCGGCTTCGCCCCGCTCGACCCCACCAACATCCTCTGGCTCGACGAGCGCGACCGGGCCATGCACACGCTGGGCTGGTGGTGGTTTGCCATGGCGCCCTGGGGCTGGCCGCCTGGCGCCAGCCCGCTCAACGGTCTCGAACTCGCCAATGGCGTCGGGCTCTCGGACTCGCTGCCGCTCTTCGCCTTCCCGTTCAAGCTGATCGCCCAATGGCTGCCCGTCCGCTTCCAGTACTGGGGCTATTGGGAGCTGCTGTGCTTCGTCCTGCAGTCGCTGTTCGCGGTGCTCATCGCCCATGAGCTGAAGCTCAGCCGGCCGATGGCGCTGATCGCTGCGATATTCTGCGTGTTCCAGCCCGCCTTCCTGATGCGGCTCGATGTACACATGGCGCTGGCAGGCCATTGGACCATCCTCGCCGCCGTCTGGCTCTACCTCCGCCGGCCCAATCCTCCTTGGGCCTGGCCGCTGCTGCTGGCGACCGTCTCCGCAATCCACGGCTATCTGCTGGTCATGGTGTTCGCCATCTGGGTCGCCTCCCTCGCCTCCCGCCTCTGGCGCGGCGAGCTGCGGCCGATGCCGACCTTGCTTGAGATCGCGCTCGCCGCCGCCCTCATCACCGGGGTGCTGTGGTCGACCGGCATCTTCATGGTCGGCTCGGTCGAGAGCTGGGGCTTCGGCCTGTTCCGCATGAACCTCCTGGGGCCGATCAACCCGGCCTTCTTCCAGTTCATCGTCCCCGGCGTGCCGGTCGGACGGTTCGAGTGGGAGGGGGTGAACTATGTCGGCCTCGGCATTTTCGCGCTGACCGCCGCGGTGCTCGTCACATTCCGGCCCGCCAGTCTCGGGCCGCTGGTCGGTCCGCGCTTCCTGCCGCTGGTGCTGATCGCCGTCGGCCTCGCAGTCTTCGCGCTGAGCAACCGCCTCGCCTTCGGCTCGATCGAGCTCTTCGAGTTGCCCCTGCCCGACCGGCTCGAGAAATTCCTCACCACCTTCCGCAGCTCCGGCCGCATGTTCTGGCCGCTCGGCTACCTCTTGATCTTCGCCCTGCTTGCGCTGCTGTCGCGGCAGCTGCGCAGCATCCCGGCGCTGGTCGTCGCCTGCCTCGCTTTGGGGCTGCAGCTTGCCGATCTTCAGCTCGGCATCCGCGCCCTCAAGGTCGGGCCCGATCGCACCGGCACCACCTGGCGCACCATGCTCACCTCCTCCGCCTGGGAGGCGCTCGCCCCACATTACCAGCGGGTCCGGGCGCTGCCGGTCGAGAACGAGGGGTACAACTGGCGCGAGCTCTCGTGGTTCGCCGTCACCCACCAGCTCCCCACCGACGCCGTCTATCTCGGCCGCATCGATCCCACCGCGCTGGCGAAAGCGCAGGCGGCAGCTGACGCATCGCTCCGCGAAGGCAGCTTCGACCGCGGCGCCATCTACGGCCTCGACACCCGCTCGGCGCGCCGGGTACTGCCGCACCTCGGCCCCGATGACGTTCTGGCTCCGGTGGACGGGCTGATCCTCTTCGCCCCGGGCGGCAAGCCGATCCTCGAGGCGGCCGGCATCAGGCTTTCGCCTTTCGTCTCGGTCCGCTACTAACGCGCGAAACCCTCTTGCGGGCAAAAGCTCATTGCGTGAGTATCCGCCCGTTTTGGTTCGAGTTCACTCCGTATGGCGCAACGACAGGAAACCTCCGGCAACCGCCTCGACGACGCCGCCCGCGCCGGCTGGCTCTACTATGTCGCCGGCAACAACCAGGAGGAAGTGGCCCGGAAGCTCGGGGTGTCGCGGCAGACCGCGCAGCGCCTCGTCTCGCTGTCGGTCTCTGAAGGCCTGATCAAGGTCCGGCTCGACCACCCGATCGGCCGCTGCATGGAGCTCGCCGAGCGCCTGCGCAGCCGCTATGCGCTGGATTTCGTCGAGGTCGTGCCGTCCGATCCGGGCTCGGGCTCGACCATTCTCGGACTGGCCCAAGCCGCCGCCGCCGAGATCGAGCGGCGACTGAAGGGCGACAAGCCTATCATCCTCGGGCTGGGCACCGGGCGCACGTTGAAGGCCGCGATCGACCAGCTCTCGCCGATCGACGCGCCGCAGCACAAGATCGTGTCGCTCACCGGCAACATCGCCCCCGACGGTTCGGCCGCCTTCTACAATGTTATCTTCTCGATGGCCGATGCAGTGAAGGCCCGCAGCTTTCCCATGCCGCTGCCGGTGATCGCCTCCTCCGCCGCCGAGCGCGAGGCGCTGCACAGCCAACCAATGGTGCGCGATACCCTGTCGCTCGCCGCCAAGGCGGATGTTACTTTCCTCGGGCTCGGCGATCTCGGCCCCGAGGCGCCACTCTATCTCGACGGCTTCATCTCCGAGATCGAGCTTAAGGCGCTGCAGAAGGCGGGCGGCATCGGCGAAGTGCTCGGCTGGGCCTTCGATGCCAACGGCAAGCTGCTCGAAGGTCTCACCAATGACCGGGTCGCCAGCGCCCCCTTGCCCTCCCGCGAGTCGTCGCTGGTGGTAGCAATCGCCATGGGCAAGAAGAAATTGCCCGGCATTCGCGCCGCCCTGAACCGGCGCCTGGTCAACGGCTTACTCACAGACGAAGCGACCGCCGAAGGCCTGCTGGCTTAGCCGCAACCCGTTGAAATCCCGACGACTCTTCGACTTCGCGGGCGCCGCGGGCAAGTGCCCGTCCGCTCACCGATAAGTCACCCGCTTGACTTTATCGACGAAAGGATGAGTATTTGCTCATAACCGAGACAAATGCTCGTCTCGGAAAGGGAGGACATCGATGAGACTGCTACCGCTTCTCGCGGGCGCCATGCTGGTTGCGCTGGCCGGCTCCGCATCCGCCGCGACCATTACCATCGCCACGGTGAACAACAACGACATGATCCGCATGCAGAAGCTGGCGGATGATTTCACCACCAAGAACCCCGACATCCAGCTGCAGTGGGTCACGCTCGAGGAGAACGTGCTGCGCCAGCGCGTCACCACCGACATCGCCACCAAGGGCGGCCAGTACGACGTGATGACCATCGGCAACTACGAAGTGCCGATCTGGGCCAAGCAGGGCTGGCTGGTGGACCTGAGCGACCTCGGCGCCGACTACAATGTCGACGACCTGCTGCCCCCCATCCGCGGCGCGCTGTCGATGGACAACAAGCTTTACGCGTCCCCGTTCTACGGCGAGAGCTCGATGGTCCACTATCGCAAGGACCTGATGGAGAAGGCCGGGCTGACCATGCCGGCATCGCCGACCTGGGACTTCATCAAGGAAGCGGCGGACAAGATGACCGACCGCACCAATGACATCAACGGCATTTGCCTGCGCGGCAAGGCCGGCTGGGGCGAGAACATGGCGTTCCTCACCTCGATGGCCAACAGCATGGGCGCCCGCTGGTTCGACGAGCAATGGCATCCGCAGTTCGACCAGCCGGAGTGGAAGGCCGCCCTGCAGTACTATGTCGACATCATGAAGGCTGATGGCCCGGCGGGCGCGTCGTCCAACGGCTACAACGAGAACCTGGCGCTGTTCCAGCAGGGCAAGTGCGGCATGTGGATCGACGCCACCGTAGCCGCCGCGGCCCTCGCCGACCCGGCGCAATCGACCGTGGCGGACAAGCTGGCCTGGGCCGTCTCGCCCTCCGCTGCCGCCACCGACAACCACGGCAACTGGCTCTGGGCCTGGACCCTCGCCATCCCCTCGAGCAGCCAGAATATCGATGCGGCCAAGAAGTTCATCGACTGGGCAACCGGTCCCTCCTACGTGACGCTCGTTGCCGGCAAGGATGGCTGGATCAACGTTCCGCCGGGGACGCGTGCCTCCACCTATGCCAGCGCCGACTACAAGGCGGCGGCGCCCTTCGCCGAGCCGACGCTCAACGCCATCAACGCCGCCGATACGACCCATCCGACGGTGCAACCGGTGCCGTATGTGGGCGGCCAGTTCGTCGCCATTCCCGAGTTCCAGGGCATCGGCACCACCGTCGGCCAGATCTTCGCCGGCGTCCTTGCCGGCCAGACCACGGTGGACGACGGGCTGCGGCAGGCACAGGACGTGACGACCCGCGAAATGACCAAGGCGGGATACATCAAGTAGCCTCCCGAGGCGACCTGGGGCCGCCGGCAACACTTTGGCTGGCGGCCTGTTTTCTAGCGATGTGGCTGTGGACCCCCACCCCTGTCCCCTCCCCCTACAAGAAGGGGAGGGAGACGAAAGCACCGGCGCCAGTGTGAGGGTCTCCCTCCCCGATAGGGGTAGGGGACAGGGTTGGGGGTCCACACGCACTGAACGACATGTTTTTTCGCAACCGGCGTTGAGGGGAGAGAACGCCAATGGCCACGCGAGAGTCGCGCACGCTTGCGCGCACCATGATAGCGCCTTCGGTAATCGTCCTGCTCATCTGGATGATCGTGCCGCTGGTGCTGACGCTCTGGTTCTCGTTCCAGAACTACAACCTCCTGAACCCGGTGACGAGCTTCGCCGGCTGGAGCAACTATTACTACTTCCTCACCGACCCGGCGTTCCTCCAGGCCATCGGCAACACGCTGATCCTGGTGATCGGCGTACTGCTGATCACCGTCATCGGTGGCATCTTCCTGGCGCTGCTGCTCGACCAGCCGATGTTCGGCCAGGGGATTGTCCGCATCCTCGTCATCTCCCCGTTCTTCGTCATGCCGCCGGTTGCGGCGCTGGTCTGGAAGAACATGCTGATGAACCCCGAATACGGGCTGTTCGCAGAGTTTGCCCGCAGCATCGGCCAGCGGCCGGTCGACTGGTTCGCGCAGTTTCCGCTGCTCTCGATCATCATCATCGTCGCCTGGCAGTGGCTGCCC
>NZ_JAQGJL010000355.1 GCF_028290645.1 Devosia sp.
GAGGAGCGACAACATCAGCGCCGGCGCGCGCTGCCCCCCACCCCTGCCCCCTCCCCCCAAACAGGGGGAGGGAGACCCTCCCGACCAGTCCTCACAACCTCGACACCGGCGCCAGTGGGGGCGTCTCCCTCCCCCTTCTTGGGGGGAGGGGACAGGGGTGGGGGGCCGCTCGCACCGGGTCCGCGGCCAAGCATCGGCGCGTCCGATGACCCGCCCCCTCCGCATCCTCCTCGGCCTCGCCTCCTGGCTCGCCACCGTCGCCATCACGCTCGTCGGCCTTGCCGCCCTCACCTTCTTCATCGGCCGCATCCTGCCGATCGATCCGGTGCTCTCCATCGTCGGCGAGAAGGCCAGCCCCGAGGTCTATAACCGGGTGTATCTCGAGCTCGGGCTCGACAAGCCGGTCTGGGTACAGTTCTGGGACTACATTTCGAAGCTCCTGCATGGCGATTTCGGCATCTCGTTCGCCACCAACCGGCCGGTGCTCACTGACCTGCTCAACTTCTTCCCCGCAACGCTCGAACTCTCGACCATCGGGCTCCTCATCGGCGTCGTCCTCGGCGTCCCCATGGGCGTCGCTTCGGCCTACTGGCACGAGAAATGGCCGGATCACGTGCTGCGCGTCGTCGGCCTTGTCGGCTATTCGGTGCCGATCTTCTGGCTCGGGCTCGTCGGCCTCTTCGTCTTCTACTACCTCCTCGGCTGGGTCTCCGGGCCGGGGCAGCTCGACGTGTTCTACGTCGGGGTGGTCCACCGCGTCACCGGCTCGGTGCTGATCGACAGCGCGCTGCAGGGCGAGTGGGAAATCTTCGCCAATGCCGTCAGCCACATGACGCTGCCGGCGCTGCTGCTCGGCTACTACAGCCTCGCCTATATCTCGCGCATGACGCGCTCGGTGATGCTCGACCAGCTGAGCCGCGAGTATGTGCTGACCGCCCGGCTCAAGGGCGCGAGCGAGCTCCGGGCCGTCGTCGGGCATGCGCTGCGCAATGCGGCGATCCCGCTGGTGACGGTGATTGCGCTGAGCTATGGCGGGCTGCTCGAGGGCTCGGTGCTGATCGAGACGATCTTCTCGTGGCCCGGCATCGGCAACTACATCTATTCCTCGCTGTTCGCCGCCGACATGAACGCCGTGCTCGGTGGTACGCTGCTGGTCGGGGTGGTGTTCGTCATTCTCAACATGCTGAGCGACGTGCTGTATCGCGCGCTCGATCCGCGCTCGCGGGAGTTCGCCAAATGAGCGTCGCGTCCGATCTGGTCGACCACCCCAAGCGCGCCGTGCGCGCCGCCCGCTGGGCCGAGTTCAAGGTCTTCGTCCGGCGCTTCATGCGCAACCCGCTGGGCGTTGCGGGGCTGGTCATCGTGGTGCTGCTGCTGGCATGCGCCATCTTCGCGCCGCTGATCGCGACGCACGACCCCTATCTGCCCAACCTCGCCGACCGGCTGGCGGCTCCGGGCTCGACCTATTGGCTGGGCGCCGACGAGCTTGGCCGCGACATCTACTCGCGCGTCATCTTCGGATCGCGCCTGACGCTGCTGATCGTGGGGCTGGTGATCGTCACCTCGGCGCCGATCGGGCTGATCATCGGCGCGGTGTCGGGCACCGTCGGCGGCTGGGTCGACGTGGTGTTCATGCGGGTGACGGACGTGTTCCTCGCCATCCCCAAGCTGCTGCTGGCGCTGGCGTTCGTCGCGGCACTCGGTCCGGGCATCGTCAACGCGGCACTCGCCATCACCCTCACCGCCTGGCCGCCCTATGCCCGCCTCGCCCGTGCCGAGGCGCTGGTGGTGCGCAACTCCGATTACGTCAACGCCGTGCGGCTCGCCGGCGCCAGCGAGTTCCGGATCATCGTCTTCCACATCATCCCGATGTGCCTTTCCTCAGTGATCGTGCGCATGACCTTCGACATGGCGGGCATCATCCTCACCGCGGCCGGGCTCGGCTTCATCGGGCTTGGGGCGCAGCCGCCGCTGCCCGAGTGGGGCGCGATGATCTCGACCGGCCGCAAGTTCATCTTCGACCAGTGGTGGGTGGCGACCGTGCCGGGCTTTGCCATCTTCATCGTGTCGCTGGGCTTCAACCTCCTCGGCGACGCCATGCGCGACCTGCTCGACCCGCACCTGAGGCAGCGCAAATGAGCAACCTCGTCGAGATCGAGAACCTCCACATCGCCTTCCGCAACGACGATGGCGGCTACAATGACGCGGTGCGCGGCGTATCGCTGTCGCTGGGGCGCGAGAAGCTCGGCATCGTCGGCGAAAGCGGTTCCGGCAAGAGCCTCACCGGCCGCGCCCTGCTCGGCGTGCTGCCCCCCTATGCAAAGGTCAGCGTCGACCGGATGCAGTTCGACGGCATCGATCTCAAGGCCGCGTCGCCAAGACTGCGCCGCTCGCTGCGCGGCGGCCGCATGGGGATGATCCTGCAGGACCCGAAATTCTCGCTGAACCCGGTGATGACAGTCGGCAAGCAGATCGTCGAAGCCATCCGCATCGGCGACCGCCGCATCTCGGGCGGCGAGGCAAAGAAACAGGCGCTGGGCATTCTCGAGGCGGTGCACATCCGCGAGCCGGAGCGCGTCTACAAGCTCTACCCGCACGAGCTGTCGGGCGGCATGGGGCAGCGCGTGATGATCGGCATGATGGTGGTGCGCGAGCCGGACCTCCTGATCGCGGACGAACCCACCTCGGCGCTCGACGTAACGGTGCGCACCCAGGTGCTCTCCATCCTCGACGAACTGGTGACGCGGCGCGGCATGGGGCTGATCTTCATCAGCCACGATCTCAACCTCGTCAGCAAATTCTGCGACCGGGTGATCGTCATGTATGCCGGCCACATCGTCGAAACGCTGGACGCGAAGAACCTGCACGCCGCGCGGCACCCCTACACGCAGGGGCTGCTCGCCTGCCTGCCCTCGATCGACGGCTCGCTGGAACCGCTGCCGGTGCTGACGCGCGACGCC
>NZ_JAQGJL010000356.1 GCF_028290645.1 Devosia sp.
GGCCGGTCATCACATAGACGCTCTCCATGATGGCGAGGAGCAGCGACAGGCCGAGCGTCAGGGGGATGAACAGGAAATGATACATCGCTGTCGCGGCGAACTGGATGCGCGACAGATCGACGACGACCGGATCGACCATGGGAGAATGCCTCGGGTTGTCCGGCAGTGCCGGCATGCTTGCGGCAATAAGGGCACTGGCGTCGCCTGATCCATTTCAAGCCAATGCCGCATGACTATATGCCATGATGGCGGGCGACACACGGTTAGACCGATGGACGAAAAGGCCAATATTGTCGCATCAGGGCGTTGGCTGAACCGGCTGGCGGCCGGCGACCGCCCGTTGCTTGCGGCCGTGCTCGGCCTGCCGCTGCTCGCCGGCGGCCTGCTGGTGGCGCAGGCGCTGGTGCTGGCAACGCTGCTGCATCGGGCCATCGTCGAGGGCGCGGGGCTCGCGGCGCTGGTGCCGCAGCTGCTGGTGCTTGGCGCGATTCTAGCGGTGCGCATCGGCCTTGGCGCGCTGGGCGAGGCAGCAGCGGTGCGGCTCGGGGAGGCGATCAAGGCGCGGCTGCGGGTTGCCATGGTGCGGGACCTGTTGTCGCGCGCGCCGGTATGGACCGCTTCGAAGAGTTCCGGGGCGCTGTCGAGCACGGTGCTCGAGCAGGTCGAGGGGCTCGATGGCTATTTCGCGCGGTATTTGCCGGCGCTGGTGCAGGCGGCGATCCTGCCGCTGGCCTTTGCGGCCGTGGCCTTCTCGGTCGACTGGATCGTCGGGCTGTTGTTCCTCATTACCGCGCCGCTGATCCCGGTGTTCATGGCGCTGGCGGGCTGGGGCGCGGAACTGGCGAGCCGGGCGCAGGCGAGCGCGCTGAACCGCTTGAGCGGACGCTTCGCCGACCGGCTGCGGGGATTGGTGACGCTGAAGCTGTTCGGACAGGCCGAGGCGGAGACCCAGCGGGTACGGCTGGCGTCGGAGCAGTTGCGGGTGCGGACCATGCGGGTGATGCGCATCGCCTTCCTCAGTTCGGCGGTGCTGGAGTTTTTCTCCGCGCTCGGGGTGGCCGGGGTGGCGCTTTACGTCGGGCTTACGTTCCTCGACCTGTTGTCGCTGCGCGGCACCGAGCTGACGCTGCAGGCGGGGCTGTTCTGCCTGCTGATGGCGCCCGAGGTGTATCAGCCGTTGCGGCTGCTGGCGGCGCACTATCACGATCGCGCCGCGGCAAGG
This sequence comes from Devosia sp., assembly GCF_028290645.1. Taxonomy (GTDB): domain Bacteria; phylum Pseudomonadota; class Alphaproteobacteria; order Rhizobiales; family Devosiaceae; genus Devosia_A. The sequence goes on from NZ_JAQGJL010000356.1 coordinate 1,223, forward strand.
GCGGCCGTCGCCGAGATCGAGGCGGAGCTGGGGGTGCTGCCGGAGCCGAGGGCTGCGCTGGTGGTCGCTGCGGCGACAGCTGGCGCCAGCGGGCCTGCCATGTTGCGGCTGGCGAGGCTCGGGCTCGCCGATCCCGATGGGCGGGTGGTGATCGAGGATGCGGATCTCACTCTGGAGCCGGGGGCGCATGTCTCCATCCTGGGGGCTAGCGGCATCGGCAAGTCGACGCTGCTGGAGGCGGTGGCCGGGTTGCGGCCGTTTGTGGGGGACATCCGGATCGATGGGGTGCGGCTGGCCGATCTTGGGGAACCCGAATTGCGCCGGCGCGTCGCCATGCTGGGGCAGCGGCCGCGGCTGTTTGCCGGCAGCATTGCCGACAACATCCGGCTCGGCCGGCGCGATGCCGACCATGCGGCGGTGAGGCTTGCGGCGCAGCGCGCCCGGGTCGCCGATTTTGCCGACGCGCTGCCGGAGGGCCTCGCAACGCGGCTAGGCGAGGAGGGGCTGGGCCTGTCGGGGGGCGAGATCCAGCGCATTGCGTTGGCGCGCATCTACCTGCGCGATCCGGGGCTGGTGCTGCTCGACGAGCCGACGGCGCATCTCGATCTCGAGACCGAGGCGCTGGTGCTGGATGGGCTCGCCGAGTTTGCTGCTGGGCGGACGCTGCTCGTCGCCACCCATTCGCATGCCGTGGAGGCGCGCATGCAGCGCGTGTTTCGCATCGCCGGCGGGAGGCTCCTGCCGGCGCCGAAGCCGGTGGCCGGCGGGCGGAAGGCGGGTGCGGCATGAGGGCCATCCTCGCCTTCGCGCCGCTGTTCGGCCGGCTCAAGGGGCCGATGCTGCTGACCCTCGCGCTGTCGCTGCTGACTATCGCGGCGGGCATCGGGCTGCTGGGGCTGTCTGGGTGGTTCCTCACTGCCGCGGCGCTGAGCACGGCCGGCTCGGCGTTCAACCTGTTCGCGCCATCGGCGGGGGTTCGGGGGTTGTCGTTCGTGCGCATCCTGTCGCGGTATGGCGAAAGGCTGAGCGGGCATCAGGCGACGCTGCGGCTGCTGTCGGACCTGCGGGCCTGGCTGTTCGCGCGGCTGTTCCCGCTGGTGCCGCTGAGCCGGCGTTTTGGCCGGGGCGACCTGATGAGCCGGCTGCTCGCCGATGTCGAGGCGCTGGATACGGTATTTCTCGTGGCGCTCGGGCCGATCAGTACCGCGGTGCTGACCGGGCTCGCGATGACGGTGCTGCTGGTGGTGTTCCTGCCCGGGGCGGCTGCGATTTATGGGACGCTGTTCTTCGCGGCGGTGTTGCTGGTGCCGATCGCACTCGTGCTGGCGTCCCGCAAGGCCGGGGCCGAGGTCGTGGCCGCTGCGTCGGCGCTGCGGCAGGCGGTGCTGGATGGGCTGGATGGGCACCAGGACCTCGTGCTGTTCGAGGCACGGGGCGAAGCGGAGCTGGCTTCAGAAGCCGCGGTCTCGCGGCTGGCCGCGGCGCGGCGGCGGCTTGGCCGCAATGCGGCGATCGCCTCGGCCGCCGTGCAGGGGCTTGCCGGCTTGGCGCTGCTCGGGACACTTGGTGCCGGTTTCGCGGCGCTGGAGTTGAGGCAGGTCGACGGGCCGTTGCTGGCGGGACTGCTGCTGGCGGTGATCGCCAGTTTCGAGGCTTCGGCGCTGCTGGTGCGGAGTGCGACGCGGCTTGCCGGGGCGGCCGCGGCCGCCGATCGACTGCAGGCGATTGCCGGGAGCGCGCCGGTGATTGCCGAGCCGGCGGAGCCGCAGGTGCTGCCCGCGGGCGGCGAGGTGCGCTTCGAGGCGGTGCGCTTCGGCTACGATCCGCAGCGCCCGGTGCTCGATGGCCTGAGCTTTGCGGTCCGCACCAGCGAATGCATTGCCATCGTCGGGCCTAGCGGGGCCGGTAAGTCCACCATTGCGCAACTGCTGCTGCGGCTGGTCGATCCCGATGCGGGGACGATTCGGCTCAATGGTTGCGATCTCCGCGCGGCGGCGAGCAGCGAGTTGCGGCGGCGGGTGGCGCTGATGACGCAGGATGCGCCGGTGTTCCTCGATAGCATCCGCGCCAACCTCCGCATCGGCCGCGATGCCGCCGATGATGCGGAGCTGGGGGCCGTCCTTGACGCCGTGCATCTGGGCGGCTTCGTGCGTGGGTTGCCCGAGGGGCTGGCAACCGTTGTAGGCGAGGCGGGCCGGACGCTGTCGGCGGGCGAGGCGCGGCGCATTTGCCTCGCGCGAACCCTGCTGTCGGAGGCCGAAGTGATCGTCTTCGACGAGCCGACCAGCGGGCTCGACTTCGAGACCGAGGCGGCGTTCCTCACCGAGCTGCCGGCGCTGATGCGCGACCGCACCGCCATCGTCGTCACTCATGCCGCGGTGCCGGCGACCTTCAGCCGAGTGCTGGAACTGAGGGCCGGGCGCATCGCCGAGCCGAGCGTTCCACGGCCGTAGTTCTAAAGCACTAGCGGCGGGCTCAGCCGGAAATCTCGCCCTGCGCCCAACTCAATTCGTGTTCTAATTGTTTGTATCAACTCGGGTTTTGCGCCACGCTGCGGCTTTCAAGCGCATGCCGCGGACGGGTGTTGCCCCCGCTTGACCGGCCAAAACTCCTGTGACATCGTTCAGTATATAGACAGTCGTTCAGCTGAGTGAACAACAGGCGCTAGCGGCGCCGGGCACGAGACTGCGCATTGTCTGCTGCGGATAGACTCCCTCCGATGGCCGGAGTGATGACCTTTCCGTGGCATTCCTCGGGAGGGAACAACATGTCGCCAAGCCGTTTTACGCCTAGCCGCCGGACCGTACTCGCCGGCCTTGCCGCGTCGCCTTTTGCGCTCGCCGCCGGCAGCAGGCTTGCCTTCGCACAGCCGACCAGCGGCACGCTTTCGATCGCCGTGTTCGACTGGGCCGAAATCGGCGTGAAGCCGGTCTTCGCCGCCTATGAGGCAGCCCGTCCGGGCGTCAAGATCGAGTACTCGATCCTGCCCTCGAGCGGCCCGGAACTGCGCCAGACGCTGCTGTCGCGTCGCCTCGCCAACAAGCTGCCCGACATTACCTATCTCGCCGACATCTTTGCCACCCAGTTCGCCGATGCCGGCATCACCGCCGATATGCGCACCTTCCTGAATTCGGGCGGCCCGATCACCATGACGTCGCTGGCCAAGCCCTTTCTCGACCAGTACCTGGTCGTCTCCGGCCCGAACAAGGACGGCATTTTCGGCCTGCCGATCGGCGCCGACACGGTCGTTCTCTACTACAACAAGAAGCACTTCGACGACGCCGGCATTCCCTATCCGGATGATACCTGGACCTTCGAAAAGCAGATCGAAGTCGCGACCGCGCTGACCCAGAAGAACGGCACTACAACTACTCGCTACGGGCTCGCCGCGTCGGTTCCGTGGCACGCCACCTACGTCCCCGGCATCCTCGCGCTCGGCGACACGCTGCTTGACGACAAGAACATGTACAAGCTGCAGACCGAGGCCGCGATCAAGCTGTTCACCATGTACTGGGACCAGGTGAAGGCGGGCGTCCTCGCCTCCTCGACGCAGATCAACCAGCTCGGCACCATGCAGCAGGCCTTCGGCTCCGGCGCTGCGTCAATGATCCAGTCGGTGCGCGCGCTTGTGCCCTCGATCCGCGATGCGATGACGGATGATTGGGATGTGGCGCTCGAGCCCACGATCAACGGCGTCCGCAAGACCGGCATGGGTTCAATCGCCCAGGCGATCACGCCGCAGGGCGAGGCCAACAACAAGGACCTCGCCTACGACTACCTGAACTGGTTCTACTCCGAAGACGGCGGCATGAAGGTGCTGACCTCGACCTACGGCACGGTGCCGCCGGTCGAGGCGCTGTATAACAGCCCGATCTGGACCGACCTGCCGGGCCCCCCGTACGACAACCGCGTGTTTGCCGAGTCGATTCAGTACGGTGCCATGAACCCGACCTCGATCCCGGCGGACGTGCAGGCGGTGGTCGACACCGAACTGCTGAAGGCCGAAGAAGCCGTGGTGCTCAACAACGTCCCGGTTGCCGAGGCGTTGAAGAACGCGGAGGCGATCATCAACGAAGCCATGGCGCGCAACCTCGCCGCCGGCTGATGATCCTCCGATGGCCGGCCGCGCGTCCTCCAGTGCGGCCGGCCATTCCCTTTTCGACGGCTAGCGCCGGGGTTTTGCCAGAGTGACCGAGATCGACACTGTCCCTGCCGGCAGCGCGCGTCCTGCCAATGTGCAGGCCGTGATGCGCCGCAAATCGAACGCCCGAACGGACTCGCCCTTCTGGGCCTTCCTGTTCGTCGGCCCGAACCTGATCCTGTTCACGGTCTTCATCGTCCTGCCGATCATCGCCGCCTTCGCGCTCAGCCTTTATGACTGGAACCTGATTTCCGAGCCACGCTTCGTGGGCATCAGGAACTATACCGACATCCTCAACGATGCGCGGGCGCTGAATTCGGTGGTGAAGACCGTCTATCTGGTCGTCCTCGGCGTGGTGCCGACGGTGGTGCTGTCGTTCTTTCTTGCGGTGCTGATCAACACCACCTTTCCCGGCTACAGCGTGTTCCGCACGATGTACCTGCTGCCGATCGTCATCTCCTTCGTCGCCTCCGCGGTGCTCTGGCGCTTCATCTATGATCCGCGCGTCGGTCCCATCGCCGAACTGCTCAGCGCCTTTGGCGTCACCGGTCCCAACTGGCTGAAGGACACCACCTGGGCCTTGCCGGCGCTGTCGGTGGTGATCGTCTGGCTGCGCCTGCCGCTCGGCATCATTCTCTACCTGGCGGCGCTGCAGCAGATTAACCCACAGCTCATGGAGGCTGCCGAGATCGATGGCGCCGGTCCCTGGGCCAAGCTGCGCCACATCATCTGGCCCAACGTCATGCCGGTGACGCTGCTGATCCTCGTCATCAACCTGCGCGGCATCATCTTCGACAGCTTCGACGTGGTGCAGGTGATGACGGGCGGCGGGCCGCTCAATTCGACCGACATCCTGATCCGCTACATCTACGACATGGCCTTCGCGCAATTGCGGCTCGGCTACGCCTCGGCGCTGTCCACCGTGCTGTTCGTCATCGTCGCGATCCTGGCGCTGATCTTCAACCCGCCTCGTCGCAAGCCGATCAATGGAGACCCGGTATGAGCGTCGGACACCCCTGGCGTCGCCGCTTTCACGTCTCGGCGGTGATCTTCTTCGGCCTGCTGATGGCGGCGCCGTTCTACTGGATGATCATCAACTCGTTCAAATCCAGCCAGGAAGTGGCTGCCTATCCGCCGACCTGGTGGCCGCGCGAGTGGCATCTCGACAATATCGGCGCCGCCCTCGTCTTTCTCGACAGCGCCGCCATCGTGAACTCGGTGATCTTCACCATCGCGGTCACGCTCTGCCAGCTCATCCTCGTGGTGATGACCGGGTTCGCGCTCGCCAAGATGCAGTTCCTGGGCAAGAACCTGCTCTTCGCCATGTTCGTCATCACCATCTTCGTGCCGTTCCAGGTGGTGCTGATCCCGACCTTCATCCTGGTGCGCAACCTCAACTGGATCGACACTTTCTGGGGGCTGATCATCCCGGTGGTGGCGCAGACCAGTTTCGGCGTCTTTATCTTCCGCCAGTTCTACATCTCGATGCCCAATGAGATCCTGGATGCGGCCAAGATCGACGGCGCCAATTGGGGCCAGGTGTTCATGCAGATCGTGCTGCCGCTTTCCGGCCCGCCGATCGCGGCCTATACGGCGGTGACGGTGCTGACGGCGTGGAACATGTATGTCTGGCCGTTGATCTCGACCACCGAGAAATCGATGCGTGTGCTGCCGCTGGCCATTGCCGGGCTCGGGTCGCAGACCTCGCAGACACCGCCGAACATCGCGATGATGGCTGTGCTACTTTCGACCCTGCCGATCATCATCTTCTTCATTCTCTGCCAACGCTACTTCATCAACGGCCTCGGCGGCGCGTTGAAGGAATAGGCGCCGTTCTACCGGGAGCTGAAACGTGACTACAGTACCAGTCTGCCTCGTCGGGTGCGGGGGCATGGGGAGCCGCCATGTGCAGGGCTTTGCGCGCCTCATGCGCTCGGGCCTCTCCAATGTGCGGCTCGTCGCGGTATGCGATGTGCGTGCCGACAATGCGGAGCGGGTGGCCGGCGAGGCGGAACAGCTGCTGGGCTACCGGCCGAAGATTCACCTGTCGATCGATGACGCGGTGGCCGATCCCGAGATCGCGGCGTTCGACGTGGTGACGGAGGCGTTCAGTCACCTCGCGGTGGTGCTGCCGGCGCTGAGGGCCGGCAAGCACGTGCTGTGCGAGAAACCGCTGGCACTGACCGTGCGCTCGTGCCGGGCGCTGCTCGACGCGGCGAAGGCCGGCGGAGCGGTGCTGGCGACGGCGGAGAACTATCGCCGCGATCCGACCAATCGGCTGGCGAAGGCCGTGATCGATTCCGGCGTGCTCGGGCCGATCCACCTGATGGTGCAGACCATGATCGGCGGCAATGATCGGATTATCATCACGCCGTGGCGGCACTTCAAGGACAAGGGCGCCATCGGGCTCGACATGGGCGCGCACCTGACCGACATCGTGCAGTACTATTTCGGGCCGTTCCACTCGGCCTACGGCAAGGGCTTCATCGCCGAGCCGGTGCGTCGGCGGCAGGAAAAGCCGGAGATGCAGACCGAGGCGTATCTGAAGCGCTTCCTCGAGATTCCGGCTGAGATCACCGCGACCGGCGAGGACTCGTTCGTCGCCAACTACACCATGCAGTCGGGGCTGACGGTGCAGATGTCGTACGTGGCGTCGGGGCCGGGCAAGGGCTGGAACCAGCGCTCGGTGCATGGCCGCAACGGCTCGCTCGAGATCTTCAACGATCGCACCGGCAAGGCGCCGATCCTCCATACCGCCGAGGGTGACCTCACCGGCCAGCAACTGGCCGACAAGGTCGGGTTCAAGCTCGACGAACTGACCGAGAAGCTCTACGGCGGCGTCTCCTACGAGCTGCCATGGGCCGAGACGGACTCGGGTCTGCTCGCCATCGAGATCCACGACTTTGCCGCCGCCATCATGGAAGGCCGTCCGCCCGAGGTGGATGGGGAGGGTGGGCTGACCGCGGTGGCCTCGGTGCTCGCCGCTTACGAGAGCGGCATTTCTGGGCAGGTGGTGACCATGGACGATGTGCTGTCGAGCCGCGTCTCGGCCTACCAGGACGAGATCGACGCCGACCTCGGCCTGTTGCCGAAGTCGAACGCGGCCTGAGGGGGATTGCGATGATCGACACCAGTACCGCCTTCGATGCCGTGCCGCTGAAGCTGATGCAGCAGCTGGGGCCCAAGCAGGTCGCGTTCGTCGTCCGCGACCTCGAAGCAGCGGCCTGCCAGTGGTGGGACCTGCTGCGCATCGGCCCGTGGACGGCGTGGGAGTACACTCCGCAGATATTGGAAGAGATGACCTACAAGGGCGCGCCGGCGCAGTTCGGGCTGAAGCATGCGCTTGCCTGGAAAGACGGCGTGCAGTTCGAGCTGGTGCAGCCGACCACCGGTCCATCCTTCTTCGCCGACCAGCTCGCGAGCTCCGGTGAGGGCCTCAACCATATCGGCATCCACGTGATGGAAAACCACGCGCAGGCCGTTGCCGAAATCGAGGAGGCGGGGTTCACCTGCATCCAGTCCGCCAAGGGTTTTGGCGGCGATGGCAGCGGCGCCTTTGCCTATTTCAGCTCCCCCAAGCTCAACGGCCTCGTGCTGGAGCTGATCGGCCCGCCGGCAGTCCGCCGCGAGCCGCTTTTCGTCTACCCCCTTGCCGAGGAAGTTAAGAAGTGAAGATCGAGCGTATCGATACCTACGTCGCGCATAACTGGATGTTCGTCGAAGTGACGACGGATACCGGCCTCAAGGGCGTGGGCGAATCCACCTTCTTCGGCTTTCCCGACGCGACGGCGCTGGTTGCCGAGGCCTTCGGCAAGCGGCTGATCGGCGAGGACCCGTTCCGCATCGAATACCACAACCTGTCGCTCTATCGCGCCATGTCGATGCGCGGCATGGCCATTGGCGGGGCGATCAGCGCTATCGACCAGGCGCTGTGGGATTTGAAGGGCAAGCACTACCAGGCACCGGTCTGGGAGCTGCTCGGCGGGCGGGTGCGCGACAAGGTGCGCGCCATGCTGGTGATCCCGTACGGCACGATCGACGAAGTAGCGCAGAGCTGCAAGAAGGCGGCCGACGACGGCTACACCGCGCTCAAGGTGATGGTCTACCAGCCCGAGCATCACCTGATGGCGTTCGGCGCCAAGGTGAAGGACATGGTCGAGCGCATGGCGGCGATCCGCGAGGTTGTCGGCTGGGACGTCGAGCTTGGCATCGAACTCCACCGCAACATGGCGCTCGGCGAGTCGATCGCCGCCATCCGCGAGTTCGAGCAGTTCCGGCCGCTCTTCGTCGAGGATCCGATTCCGCCCGATAGCGTGCTGTCCTTCGGGGAGGTGGCTGAGAAGTCCCGCGTGCCGATGGCGGCGGGGGAGCGCAACACCACGATCTGGGAGTTCCGCGAGTATGTGGAGCATGGCGGTGTCCACCACATCCGCCCTGATGTCGGCATTGCCGGCGGCATCACCGGGACGCGAAAGATCTGCGCGCTGGCCGAAGCCCATCACCAGGGCATCATCCCGCACGCCGTGCCCTCGGGTCCGGTCGCGACCGCGGCGCAGGTGCAACTCGGGTTCGCCATCCCGAACTGGGAAGTGACCGAGCACCAGGTGCAGGACAGCGCGCCCTGGACCAAGGCGGTGAAGGCCATCGTCCCGGTGGTCAACGGCCACTGGCTGCCCAACGAGACGCCGGGTCTCGGGGTCGAGCTCGACCACGAGGGGCTGAAGACCATTCCGGTCATCGCCAAGGTCCCGCCGACCTCGCTGAAGCCCGACGGCTCGGTCGCGTTCCGGTAGGCGCCAGTGATCCTCGACAGCCATACACATGCCTGGGCCCGCTGGCCTTACGACCCCGAGGTGCCCGACGAGGCCACCAAGGGCTCGGTCGAGCACCTGATCCACGAGATGGACCAGAACGGCGTCGATCAGGCGGTGATCGTTTCGGCACGCATCGAGAAGAACCCGGACAACAATGCCTACGGGGCGGCGGCGGTGCGCCGCTACCCCGCCCGGCTGCACCAGTTTGCCGATGTCGACTGCGTGTGGTCGCCGGAATATCACACGCCGGGGGCGGTGGAGCGGCTGCGCGCGGCTGCCGATACGCTGCCCATCAAGGGGTTCACGCACTATGTCGGCGAGAACGACGGCTGGTTCCTCTCGGACGAGGGTAGGGCGTTCTTCAAGCTCGCGGCGGAGCGGCGGCTGATCGCTTCGATCGCGATGTCGCCCGCCTGGGCGGCCGATCTTGCAACGATCGCCGCCGCCAACCCCGATCTGGTGATCCTGCTGCACCATATGGGCGGCATTTCCCAAAATGGTCCGCGCACCCAGCTCGAGGCCATCGCCGGGCTTGCCGCTCATCCCAACGTCTTCATCAAGCTCTCCGGCTTTCACTATGCCGTGGGGCTCGAGCGCGGCTGGGACTATCCGCATCTGGACGCCATGTGGATCGCCGAGGGGCTATATGAAGCGTTCGGATCCGGGCGCCTCTGCTGGGGCTCGGACTTCCCGGCGCTGAGCCGCGCCATGACCTATCGGCAGGCGCTCGAGATCGTGCGCACGCACTGCCGCTTCCTGAAGCCCGCCGACCTCGGTCCCATCCTCGGCGGCACGCTCGACCGGCTGCTCAAGGCCGCAGCCCCCTCAAGGAACGCCCGATGAATCTGCTGACCCCGTCCCAATCCATGTTCAGGTCGGTCAACCCCGCCACCGGCGAAACCTTCGGCGCCTACCGCCTGCATGACGGGGTCGAGATCGAATCCGCGCTGGCCCGCAGTTCTGCCGCCTGGCGGACGATCACCGCGGCGGGCGTCGAACGCCGGGCCCAGCTGCTGCTCAGCCTCGCCGACCGGCTCGAGGCCAATCTCGAGAATCTCGCCCGACTGATGACGCTCGAGATGGGCAAGCCCATCAACGAGGCGCGCGGCGAGATCAGGAAATGCGCCGCGACCTGCCGCACCACTGCTGAACTCGGTCCCGGCTGGCTCGAGCCGCTGGAAGTGCCGAGCCCGGCGCGGGCCAGCCGGGTGCGCTATGAGGGGCTCGGCCCGATCCTCGCGATCATGCCCTGGAACTTCCCGTTCTGGCAGGTGGTCCGCTTCTTCGCGCCGGCCTTCCTTGCCGGCAACACCACCATCGTCAAGCATGCTGAGAACGTCCCCGCCTGTGCCGAGGGGCTGGAGAAAGTGTTCGCCGACGCTGGCATGCCGGATGGCGTGCTGGTGAACCTGCGCGTCGACCACCCGACGGTGGCAACGCTCATCGCCGATCCGCGCATCCGCAGCGTCACCGTCACCGGCAGCGTCCGGGCCGGGCGCACCATTGCCGGCATTGCCGGGGCGGCGGGTAAGAAGGCGGTGCTGGAGCTCGGCGGCTCCGACCCGTTCATCGTCTTTGCCGATGCCGACTTCAGCGCGGCGGTGAAGACCGCCGTTGCCTCGCGGCACAACAATTCGGGCCAGAGCTGTGTCTGCGCCAAGCGGTTTCTCGTTGAACAGTCGATTGCCGCCGATTTCACCGAGGCCTTTGTCGAGGCCACCCGCAAGCTCGCCTATGGCGACCCGCTCGACGAGAAGAACGCCATTGGCCCGCTGGCCCGCGCCGACCTGCGCGCCGGGCTGCAGGACCAGCTCGATCGCAGCGTCGCCGGCGGCGCTCGAATGGCGCTGGCCGGTGGCAGTGTCGCTGGGGCGGGCTATTTCTTTGCGCCAACGGTCCTCACCAATGTCGTAGACGACAACGTTGCAGCGCGTGAAGAACTGTTCGGGCCGGTGGCACCGATCCTTCCCTTCGCCGATGAGGCCGAGGCGCTCCGCATCGCCAACGGCACCGAGTTCGGTCTCGCGTCCGCCGTCTGGACCCGCGACGAGGATCGCGCCCGCCGCATGGAAGCGGGCATCGAGGCGGGCGCCGTGTTCATCAACGACATGGTGCGCTCGGACGCGCACATCTCGTTCGGCGGCATCAAGGCATCCGGCTATGGGCGCGAGCTCGGCAAGGTCGGCATTCACGAATTCACCAACGCCAAGACCGTCTGGGTCGGCTGACGAGGCAAGACGATGACCATTTACGAACTGGCCGGACCTATCCGGGTGGGCTTTGCCTGCAACGCCGACACCTATGTGCGGATGGCCGATGACGAGGCCGTGGCGGCGCTGACCGAACTCGGCAGCTTCAGCCACCATCTCTGCAACGAGCCCTCGAGCTGGGACGAGGCGCCGCCCGAGAACTCGGACGCGATCGACAAGCTGGTCGCCTTTGCCGGCGATGTCGATGCGCTGCTGGTCTGCCACGGCTCGCCGCGGCTCACTGGCGCCGTGCTCGACCGGCTGCCCAACCTCAAGTTCATCGCCGAGGTCGAGGGCGACCGTTTCAGCCAGCGCATCGACGTCAATGCCGCTGCGGAGCGGGGCGTCACCGTGGTCGATACCACCAATGGCTCGTCCTACCCGGTGGCGGAATGGGCGCTGGCCATGGCGATGATCGGGTTGAGGAACGCCGGCGCGCTGTTCCGCCGGATGATCGGCGGCGAGGTGCTGTTCCAGAGCTGGGAGGCGCGTGTTGCCGATCCCGGCTTCAATGGCGAGCTGACCGGCCGGCGCGTCGGGCTCATCGGCTGCGGCTATATTGGCCGCCGACTGCTCGAGCTGCTGCAGCCGTTTGAGGCCGATATCTACGCCTATGATCCGTATGCGCCGCGGGTTCTCGCCGACATCTACGACATCACGCTGACCTCGCTGGAGCAGGTGATGGATTGCGACGTGGTCATCAGCCTTGTGCCGCTGACGCCGGAGACGCGGCTGATGATCAGGGAAAAGGAGCTGGAGCTGCTCCGGCCCGGATCGGTCTTCGTCAACGTGTCGCGCGGCGCAGTGGTCGACCCGGCGGCGCTGATCAGGCGGTTGCAGAAGGGCGACATTGTCGCCTCGCTCGACGTGTTCGATCCGGAGCCGCTGGAAGCCGACTCGCCGCTGCGGCAGATGGCCAACGTCTTTCTCACCCCGCACATCGCCGGCGTCACGGCGCCCTGCGGCCCACGCTTCCTGACGCTGGCGGCGGACGAGATCGCGCGCAAGTTCGCCGGGCACCGCACTCGCCACGACCTCGTGCCGCGCGCCGGGGTGAAGTCGTGATTTCGGCTGAACTAACCGAACGCCGCAAGGCGGGCCGGTTGAAGCTGGGCTATTGCGTACCCGCCTTCGCCATGCCGGGTCCCGGCCTGTTCCGCGTGCCCAACGTGGCGCGGATCGAGGAGGTGGATGTGCTGGGCAATGCCCGTGAGGCGGAGCGGCTGGGCTTCGACTCGCTGTGGGTGTGCGACCACCTGATGCTGGGCCGCGAGCAGGCGGTGCTCGAAGGCTGGACGACGCTGGCGATGATCGCAGGCGCCACCAGCCGGGTGCAACTCGGGCTGATCCACCAGGCCAACCTGTTCCGTACGCCGCAGATCGCGGCCAAGATGATGTCGACGCTCGACCTCTTGTCCGGCGGCCGGTTCATCCACTTCTTCGAGGCCGGCATGGGCCGGCCGGAACAGGTGGCGTACGGACTCGACTGGGACGACGACCATGACGCGCGGGTCGAACGGCTGGAGGAGGCGATCAACGTCATCCGGGCGCTCTATGCGTCCGACGGGCCGATCGATTTCGACGGCAAGTTCTACCATCTCACCCAAGCGCAACTGGCGCCGAAGCCCGTGCAGAAGCATGTGCCGGTGTGGCTGGGCGAAGCATTTCCGCCGGTGATCGAACTCAGCGGCCGCATCGCCGACGGCTGGAACAGTACGCCCGTGACGCTGGAGGAACTGGCGCGGCGGTTGGCGCTGCTGGATGCCTCACTAGCCAGGGCCGGACGCTCCCGAGCCGAAGTCGAGATCAGCTTCGAGACGCAGATTCTCGTCGCGCCCAATCTGGCCGGTCTTCGCCGCAAGGTCGCCGCGCTGCTCGAGCGGGCCGCCGAGGCAGGCGCCGGCACTGCGCAGCCCGAGGTGCTCGATTTCGTTGCCGGCAGAACCGACTGTCTCCCCGAGTCGATGACCGGTCCCTGGATCATCGGCACCGCCGCGGAGGCCAAGGCCCGGATCGCGGAACTGCGCGGTCAGGGCGTCGATCACCTGATGCTGTGGTTCATGGATGCCCCGAAGAGCGACGGCATGACTTACTTCATGGAGGAGATCGCGCCTTCGTTCCGCTAAGCGGCCTTGCGGGCTGGCCCCCGGGGTCGTTAATGCCGTATCTTCAAGCAAGAGAGCGAGAGTAGTACGGCCAATGATGGATGAGACCGAACAGCGCGCAAAGGCAGTGCCGGCGCTGGTCAGGACCAAGCGGATCCTCGATGCGCTCTCGACCGGCGGCAAGCCGAAGGGCGTATCGGAGCTGGCGCGCATGCTGGACCTGCCCAAGAGCACGGTGCATGGGCTTTGCCACACGCTGGTCGATCTCGGGCTGATGATGCGGGTGGGGCCGTCGCAGTTCGCCGTCGGCCCGCACGTCCTCTCCTGGGCCAATGCCTTCGAGGGCCAGAGCGACCTGACGCAGGAATTCATGCGCATCGCCGAGGCGACCGACCTTGTTTCCAAGCAATCGATCAACCTGTCGATCCTGACCGGCAAGGAAGTGATGTATGTCGCCTGCCGCCGCGGCACCGATCCGCTCGGCGTGAGCTTCCGGCCCGGCGTACGCCTGCCGGCGCCGTTCACCGCCACCGGCAAGGCGATGATGTCGACCATGCGGCCCGCCGAGGTGGAGCAGCTGCTCGCCGGAGAATGGCCCGAGCTCTGGACCAGGCGCAGCGTGCCCGATCTCAAGACACTGATGCGTGAGTTGGAGGAAACCCGCGAGCGGGGCTATTCGATCGACGACGGACAGCTGCGCGACGCCATGGTGTGCTTCGGCGCTCCGGTGTTCAACGCTACCGACGAGCGCGCCGTGGCCGGCATCGCCATCGGGCTGTTGTCGGGCGAGGTCAACGAGACCTCGACCGCGCAGGTCAGCCACGCCGTGCAGACGCTGGCAGGCACCCTCAGCCGGCGCCTCGGCGGTGGCCGCAACTAGGCTAAAGGCTAAGCCGCCCCGCGGGCGCGCACGATTGACAGCGTCCGGGCGGCGTGAAAATGTTCAGCATCAAGAAAATCGTTCAACATAATGAACGAATTGCACAAGACCACCGAAAGGGAGCTCCTATGATCGTCCTCATTGCCAAGTACCACACCAAGCCCGGCAACGTGCCGAAGGTACTGGCCGAACTGACCAAGATGAAGCCGCTGGTCGAGGCGTCGGAGCCGGGCTGCAAGTTCTACCAGGTGTCGAAGTCGACCGAGAACGAGAACCTGATCCTCCTCTACGAGCACTATGTCGATGCGGCAGCGCTTGCCGCGCATCGCGAGACGCCGCACTTCAAGTCGATCATCGAGGGCACCGTTATTCCGATGCTGGAGAAGCGCGAGCGCGAACTCTACGAACTCGCCATCTCCTGAGGCCGAAATGCGCCTCGTCTCCTTCGAGCTCCCGACCGCTGCCGGCCCGTTGACGCGGATCGGCGCTGTGCTGCCGCATGGCCGTTTCGCCGACCTGCAGTCGGCGTATCGGGCACATTTGGGCGGCAGTGCTGGAGCCTCGAAGGAGGGTGCCGCGCGGCTGGCTGCCGCGACGGTGCCGTCGGACATGGTGGCCTTCATCGAGAATGGCGAGGTGGGACTCGATGCAGCCCGCACGGCGCTCGACTGGATCGCCGGCAATGGCGAGGCCGGCCCCGATGGGGCCCGGCTCGTCCACGAGGCGCAATCGGTGCGGCTCCTGGCGCCGATCCCGCGGCCACCGCTGATCCGCGACTTCATGGCATTCGAGCAGCATCTGAAGAATATCTACCCCAAGCTCGGCCGCGAAATCCCCCCGCAATGGTATGAGCTGCCGGTCTACTACAAGGGCAACCCGTCGGCCGTCGGCGCTGATGGCGATGTCGTCGACATGCCGTCCTACGCCACCAACATGGATTTCGAGTTCGAGTTCGCCGCCGTCATCGGCAAAGGCGGCACCAACATCGCGCGCGCCGACGCGGCGAGCCATATCTACGGCTACATGATCTACAATGACTTCAGCGCCCGCGAGATTCAGCAGCGCGAGATGTCGGTCGGCCTCGGGCCCGCCAAGGGCAAGGATTTCAGCCGCGGCCATGTGTTCGGGCCGTGCCTCGTCACCGCCGACGAGGTGCCGGACGTCTACGCACTCCGCATGACGGCGAGCGTCAACGGCGAGCCCTGGTGCGATACGAGTACCTCGACCATGCATTGGCGGTTCGACCAGATGATTGCCCACGCCTCGATGGACGAGACCATCGTCGCGGGCGAGATCTTCGGCTCGGGCACGGTCGGTGGCGGTTCCGCCGCCGAAATGGGCAAGTCGCTCGGACGCGGCGACAAGGTCGTCCTCGAGGTCGAACGCCTCGGCACCCTCAGCAACTCCATCGGCTGACGCCGCTCATCCCCATAACTTTGCCGCCGTTGGCGCCGCTCCTTCCGAAGGGGGGAGCCAATGCTGCCTGCGCGACGTTTACCCAATGGGCGAGGGAATAATCCCGAGCGCTAGGTGTTGATCCAGAGCGTCCAGGGGAAATCGTCTCCTCCTCGGTCCCTTGGGCAAACCAAGGAGCCGTCATGTCTACACAGGCCTACGTGAACAGGATCGCCGTCGCGGTGCCGGACTACGATGTCCACCGCTTCTCCATCGGCTTCGCCGCCTCCCAGCTCGCCGACGACCCCAGGCGCCAGGCTGTGTTCACCCGTATGGCCGAAAGGAGCGGCATCGAGCATCGCTACTGCTGCTTCCCATCCGCCGAAGATCCGAACGGCCCGGCGGTCGACGGAGCGGGCCGGTTCACCCGCGGTCACTTCCCGACGACCGCCCAGCGAATGGACCTGTTCGCCGAAGCCGCGCCGGCTCTGGCGCAGAAGGCGGTGGATCGGCTGGAGCTCGGGGCGGATGCCGCAAAGATCACGCATCTCATCGTCACCACCTGCACCGGCCTCGCCTCGCCCGGGATCGACCTCGAGCTCATCGAGCGCTGCGGGCTGTCGTCATCGATCGAACGGACCATCGTCGGCTTCATGGGGTGCTATGCGGCGGTCAATGCGCTGAAGCTTGCGCACCACATCGTGCGCTCCGAGCCTGAGGCGCGGGTGCTCGCGGTCAATATCGAGCTGTGCACGCTGCACCTCAAGGAGACGACCGACATCGAGCGGCTCCTGACCTTCATCCTCTGGGGAGATGGCTGTGCAGCGGCCCTTATCACCGCCGAGCCGACCGGCATCGCCCTCGACAGCTTCCGCGCCATCGTCGCTCCCGATAGCCGGGAGCTGATGACGTGGACGGTGCGCAACGACGGGTTCGACATGGTGCTCTCGGGTCAGGTGCCTGCCGCTATCCACGAGACGCTGAGTACCCGCATTTCCGACATCCTGGGCAATCGGGGGCTCAACAATGTCGACCTCTGGGCGGTTCATCCGGGCGGCAAGTCCGTGCTGGATGCCGTGGAGCGGGCGCTGAGCCTCGAGCCAGAGGCGCTCATGCATTCGCGTGAGGTGCTGCGCATGAACGGCAACATGTCTTCCGCGACCGTGATGTTCGTCCTTGCCGAGATGATGGCCAAGCGGCAGGCCGATCAGATCGGATGCGGCATGGCGTTCGGGCCCGGCCTTACCGCCGAGACGATGATGTTCCACACCGCCGACGCCGCGTAAGATGGCCGAAGTCCTGGCGCGACGACAATTAACGCCGGAACTGCTGGACCATCTGCCAGCGAGCGATCCGCGCGCCATGGGCTCGCGCCGGGATCTGGTGCGGATCAATGCGATCATGTTCCAGGCCCCGATCGTGGCGCGGCGCCTGCGCCGGGACGTCGAGCAGCCGCCACGGCGGCTGCTCGAGATCGGCTGCGGGGACGGCGCGCTGATGCTGGCGGTGGCACGGCGGATGGCGCGCCATTGGCCCGGGGTCGAGCTGACGCTGCTCGATCGGCAGGACCTGGTGCCGGGGGAGCGGCGGCGGCGGTTCACGGAGCTGGGCTGGCATGCGGAGACCGTGATCACCGATGCGATCGAGTGGATGGAGGATTCCGCGCCTTCGAGCTTCGACGTCATCACCGCCAATCTCTTCCTTCACCATTTTGCCGAGGGCGAACTGAGGCGACTGCTCGCGGCGGCGCAGCGGCTGGCCCCGGTGTTCATCGCGACCGAGCCTCGACGGAATGGCGTGGCCCTGGTGGCGTCGGGGCTGCTGCGCCTGATCGGGGCGAACGAGGTCACGCTGCACGACGCGGCCGCCAGCGTTCGCGCTGGTTTTGCGGACAACGAACTGTCCGCGCTTTGGCCGCGTGGGGAGGCGGTGATCATGCGCGAGGGCGCCATCGGACCGTTCACCCACGTGTTTTCGGCTCGCCCTGCCGCATCGGGGTCGCCGCGATGAGATACGACGCGGTGGTCATCGGCGGGGGGCCGTCCGGATCGGCAGTCGCAACTGCCCTCGCGCGGCAGGGTCGGGCCGTTGCCATTGTCGAAAGGAGCGAATTTCCGCGCAGCAAGGTGTGCGGCGAGTTCATTTCGGCGGTCAACCTCGCCTTGCTGGATCGGCTGGGGGTTGGCGACAGCATCCGCGCCCTTGCCGGGCCGGAGATCAGGCGGGTTGCGCTGTTCGCTGGCGGGACCGGCATCGAAGCGAAGATGCCGCGCGCGCCGACCAACGCTTTCGGCCGGGCGCTCGGACGGGACGTTCTCGACACGTTGCTGCTCGAGGCTGCGGCGGAGGCGGGGGCGACGGTGTTGCAGCCATGGCAGGCGGTGGACGCCGTCCCCGACGGCGACGACATGGCCGTCCACGTCGAATGCAAGGATGAGCAGCGAACGCTCGTCGCGCCCATTGTCGTCGCAGCGCATGGCTCATGGGAGCCCGGCGGGTTGCCCAGCCAGATGAAAAAGCGCCACCAGCCGTCCGACTTTCTCGGCTTCAAGGCGCATTTCAGGGACTCCTCCCTGCCGCCCGACCTGATGCCGCTGCTCGCCTTTCCCGGCGGCTATGGCGGCATGGTGTGGTCGGACCAGGGCCGGATGTCGATTTCCTGCTGCATCCGCCGCGACCGGCTGGCACAAGTTCGTGCCGAGCACAGCGGCATGGCGGCGGGCGAAGCGGTGTTCCGGCATATCCTCGCGGCGTGCCCCGGCGTTGCCGAGGCGCTCCGTCACGCGCGCCTCGATGGCAGCTGGCTCGCAGCGGGGCCGATCCGCCCCGGTCTTCGTGCCGCCTATGCCGACGACATCTTCCGGGTCGGCAATATCGCCGGCGAGTCGCATCCGATCATCGCCGAAGGCATATCGATGGCGCTGCAATCGGGCTGGCTGCTGGCGGGTGAACTGGCTCGGGTGCCCGACTGGAACCGGGCGGGACGCCGGCAGGCCGGGCTGCGCTATGCGGCGGCGTGGAGGAGGCAGTTCGCCGTACGCATCCTAACCGCATCAGCACTCGCTGGTCTCGCCTCACGCCCGCTGACCGCGGGTGCGATGCACCAGTTTGTCCGAGCGTTCCCGGCGAGCCTGTTCCTGGGTGCGCAGCTCAGCGGCAAGATTTCGGTGGTGCCTGGTCTCGGCTGAGCTCGGGAAACGTTGTGAGGCGCACTACCCGGTCGGTGCGTTCTGGGCGACCAGCCCTTCGGACTTCAGTTCGGCCCAGAATTCGTGCGGGATTTCGACATTCATCGACTCGGCGTCTTCGGTGATCTGTAGGGCCGTGCGCGCACCCGGGATGACCGTGGCTGTCACGTCGGGCATGCTCGCGAACTGCAGCGCGGCGGTTCGCAGCGTCACTCCATGGGCCTCGGCGATCGCCGTGAGACGTGCCCGCTTCTCCTTGTACCCCGCCGGAATTCCGTCGTCGTAGTTGTATCTGTCGCTGCCGGAGAGGAACCCGGCGTTGAGCGGCGAGCCCATCACCAGCGACACGTTCCGCGCCCGAACCGCCGGGAAGATGTGATCGAGCGCATATTGGTGGTCGATCAGAGAATACTGCGACGCGAGGAGGAAAACGTCCGGGTCCGCCACGTCGAGGGCCTGAAGTATAGGCTCGGGGCAATTAACGCCGAGGCCCCA
>NZ_JAQGJL010000366.1 GCF_028290645.1 Devosia sp.
GGCGGCGGCGTCCGCCGCATCGAGGATATCCGCAAGCTCCTGCTGGCCGGCGCCGACAAGGTCGCGATCAACTCGGCTGCTGTCTCCGACCCGGATTTCATCGCCCGCGCCGCCGACAAATTCGGCGACCAGTGCATCGTCGTCTCCGTCGATGCCCGCAAGCGCCTCACCCAGGCTCCCGGTCAGGACAACCGCGACGAGTGGGAAATCTTCACCCACGGCGGCCGCAACGCCTCGGGCCTCGACGCCGTCGAGTTCGCCGCGAAAATGGTCGAGAGCGGTGCCGGCGAGTTGCTGGTCACCTCGATGGATCGCGACGGCACCAAGTCCGGCTTCGACCTGCAGCTCACCCGCGCCATCGCCGATGCGGTACACGTGCCGGTGATCGCCTCGGGCGGCGTCGGCTCGCTCGACGACCTCGTCGCCGGGGTGAAGGAGGGGCACGCCTCGGCCGTGCTCGCCGCCTCGATCTTCCACTTCGGCACCTACACGGTGGGGCAGGCCAAGGACTATATGGAGCGCCACGGCATCGCCATGCGCCACGACCTCAATCCGGGAGCGGAACAATGAGCTTCACCCTCGAAACGCTCGACCAGCGCATCGCCGCCCGCGCCTCGGCTTCGCCCGATGAGAGCTACACGGCCAAGCTGCTCGCCGGCGGCGTAGAGCGCTGCGCCAAGAAATTCGGCGAGGAAGCCGCCGAGATCATCATCTCGGCGGTCACCAAGGACAAAAAAGGCACCGAGGGCGAGGCCTCCGACGTGCTCTATCACCTGCTGGTGCTGCTGCGCGCCGCCGGCGTGCCGCTCAGCGATGTGATGGCACAGCTCGAGCGCCGCACCACGCAATCGGGGCTCGAGGAAAAAGCCGCGCGCCCCAAGGCCCAGAACTGATGGGCATGAAGAAGCTCGAACTCGCCCCGTTCCACTACTTCACCAAGGCCGAATGGAGCCGCTTCCGCGCCGACGAGCCGATGACGCTCGACGCCGATGACGTCAAGCGCCTCCGCGCGCTGACCGATCCGATTTCCTTCACCGAAGCCGAGGAAATCTACCTGCCGCTGAGCCGGCTGATCTCGCTCTATGTCGAGGCGACGCAGGAGCTGCACCGGGCCTCGACGAAATTCCTCGGCGCCGATGGGCGCAAGGTGCCCTATATCATAGGCGTCGCCGGCTCGGTCGCGGTGGGCAAGTCGACCACCTCGCGCATCCTCCAGGCGCTGCTCCGCCGCTGGCCGAGCTCGCCCAAGGTCGACCTCGTCACCACCGACGGCTTTCTCTACTCGAACCAGCGGCTGGATGAGCTGAAGCTCGCCGAGCGCAAGGGCTTTCCCGAAAGCTATGACCGCGCCGCGCTGATCCGGTTCCTGAGCGACATCAAATCCGGCAAGCCCGACGTCAAGGTGCCGGTCTATTCCCACCTCGTCTACGACGTGATCGAGGGCGAGTTCATCACCATCGACCGGCCTGACATCCTGATCGTCGAGGGACTGAACATCCTCCAGCCGGGGGAACTGCCGAAATCCGGCAAGCCGATCGTCTTTGCTTCGGATTTCCTCGATTTCTCGATCTTCATCGATGCCGACGAGAACGACCTCACCACCTGGTTCATGGAGCGCTTCCGGCGCCTGCGCGAAACCGCCTTCGCCGACCCCAAGAGCTTCTTCCACCGCTTCACCCAGATGAGCCAGAAGGAAGCCGAGGATTTTGGCATGTGGGCCTGGACCGAGATCAACCTGCCGAACCTGCGCGACAACATCCAGCCGACGCGGAGCCGGGCCGACCTGGTGCTGACCAAGGGGCCGAGCCACACGATCGAGCGGGTGGCGCTGAGGAAGGTCTGAGGCGCTCCGAGCCCTAGATCCCGATCCCCTTCTCCTCCGCCAGCGCCTGCAAATCCGCTACCGGCCGTGCGCCGATATGCGAGATCACTTCGCTCGCGGCGAGACACCCCGCCTGCAGCGCCGTGCGGAAATCACGCTCGCGCGCAATGGCCAGCAAAAACCCCGACGCGAACAGGTCGCCCGCGCCGGTCACATCCACCACCTCGGGCACCGCGTAGGCCGGCACGGTGATGATCTCGCCCTCGTGCACCACCATCGCGCCGTCGGCGCCCATGGTGATGGCGGCCAGCTCGGCGTCCCTGGCGATCGCCTGCACGGCGCCGTGGAAGTCGGTCTGGTAGAGCGACTTCAGCTCTTCGATGTTGCCGAAGACGATGTCCATGGTTTTGGACCGGATCAGGTCGAGGAACTCGTCGCGATAGCGGTTGACGCAGAACGGGTCGCTGAGCGTGAAGGACGCGGCCCGCTCGTGCTTGTGGGCGTAATGGGCCGCCATGACGAAGGCCTTCTTCGCTTCCGCCGGGTCCCACAAAAACCCTTCCATGTAGGTCACGGTCGCGGCGCCGATCTCGTCTTCCTTGATGTCGGCGGTGGTGAGCTGGTGGCAGGCGCCGAGGTACGTGTTCATCGTCCGCTCGCCGTCCGGCGAGAGGAGGATCATCGAGCGCGCCGTCGCCGGCCCGTCCTTGAGCCGCGACACGCCATAGTGGACGCCGATGCGGGCAAGGTCCTCGGCGAACACCTCGCCCAGGGGATCGCCGGCGACCTTCCCCACGAACGCTGCCCGTCCGCCCAGCGAGGCGACGCCGGCCGCGGTGTTGGCCGAGCTGCCGCCCGAGATCTGCCGCTTGTTGTCCGGCATGCGCTCGTAGAGGTAGGCGGAGCGCTCCGCATCGACGAGGTGCATGATGCCCTCGCTGAGTCCCTCGCGTTCGAGGAAGCCCGGATCGATCGGGGCGATGACGTCGACGATGGCGTTGCCGATGGTGAGAACGTCGAACCGGGTCTCGGCCATCGGCGATCCTTCAAGGAAATGGGAAAAGAGCCGCGCCGGAAATAGAGGAGATTGCGCCCTGGCGCAACGGCCAGCGCAGGCGCGCCGCGGCTTGCCAACCTCGATGACTCCGGGCTTTGCCCGCCTTCTCCCACAAGGGGAGAAGGCGAGGCGGAGGGATCGAGGGCTACCCCCTCGGCGCCGGCGTCTTCGGTTCGTACCGGCACCATTCGCGGATGATGCAGCGCCAGCATTCGGGCTTGCGTGCCTTGCAGACATAGCGGCCGTGGAGGATCAGCCAGTGGTGGGCGTGGAGCAGGTACTCGTCGGGGATCACCTTCAGCAGCCCCAGTTCCACCTCGAGCGGTGTCTTCCCGGGCGCCAGCCCAGTGCGGTTCGCCACCCGGAAGAGATGCGTGTCCACCGCGATGGTCGGCTTCCGGAAGGCGGTGTTGAGCACGACGTTCGCGGTCTTCCGCCCGACGCCTGCGAGGGTTTCCAGCGCTTCCCGGTCTGCGGGCACTTGCGAATGGAACTTCTCGATCAATTGCTGGCTGAGCGTGAAGACGTTCTTCGCCTTGGTGCGGAAGAGCCCGATGGTCCTGATCCGCTCCTCGATGCCCGCCACCCCTAGCGCCACCATTTTCTCGGGCGTCTCGGCGAGCTTGAACAGCGCCGGGGTCGCCTTGTTGACGCCGGCATCGGTCGCCTGGGCCGAGAGCACCACCGCCACCAGCAGCGTGAACGGGTTCACGTAATCGAGTTCGCCCTTCGGTTCGGGCTCCGCCGCCGCAAAAGCGCCGAAAATCGCTCCGACATCTGCTTTAGGCAGTCGTTTCACTTTTTGCTGCGCCATTTCCGTCATCCCGAATCTGAGCCTATAGTGATGCCCAAGATGACGACGCAAACGCAAGCAAGGCCGCTCTTTGCGGCAAAGCTGACGCCCCACCGATCGCTGGGACGCAAGGGCGTGCGACTAGTCATCGTGCTGATGGCGGTCCTCGCCACCATCCCCGCCATCATCTTCTTCTCGATGGGCGCCTGGCCGATCGTCGGCTTCATGGGCCTCGACGTGGCGCTGGTCTGGTGGGCGCTGAGCGCCTCGCAGCGCGACGGCAAGCGCTACGAGGAAGTGACGCTCTGGCCCGATCAGCTCGAGCTGAAGCAGGTCGATGGCGTCGGCAAGGAAACCCTCAGCCGGTTCAATCCGTATTTCGTGAAGCTGGTGGTGGACCGCGACTATAACGAGCGCACCACCGGCCTGCACCTGCGCACCCGCGACCGCGACGTCGTCCTCGGCGAATTCCTCAACCCCGACGAGAAGTCGAGTTTTGCCAAGGCCTTTGGTACGGCGCTGAAGAAGGCCCGGGTTTAGCCCCGATCTCTCCGCAGCTGCGTTCTCCCACAAGGGGAGAAGGCATCCCGACTGATAGTCGGCGTCAAAAGCGGGTCGCAACCTACCGCCGGGGCGCCTATCTTGCCTCCATCATGAGCAAGCACGAAAATATCATCGCCAACTCGGACTACGAGACCGTTCGCGCCGCCATCGCCTATCTCAGCGAGACGCTGCCCGACGAAACCGACCTGCCGCGCTTTGCCAGGGCTCTCGGGCTGACCGAGCGGCAGCTCACCGACCTGTTTCGCCGCTGGTGCGGGCTGAGCCCGAAGACCTTTGCCCAGGCCGTGGCGCTCGATCATGCCAAGCGCCTTCTCGCCGATCAGCAGAGCGTGCTCGATACCACCTACGAGGTCGGGCTCTCCTCCACCTCGCGGCTGCACGACCTGTTCGTCACCCATGAGGC
>NZ_JAQGJL010000388.1 GCF_028290645.1 Devosia sp.
TGGGGGTCCACAGCCACCGGACGATCGGTGTGCGGCAACGCTGATGACAGGACACACGCGAACCCCTATGTCTCCCCCATGCCCACCCCGCTGCTCGCCATCGACACCGCCGCACCCCGCCTGCAGCTTGCGCTGCTGACGGACACCCGTGTCGACAGCCTCGTCGAGGACATGGCGCAGGGCCAGGCCGAGCGCATCTTCCCCGCCATCGCCGAACTCCTTGCCCGCAATGGCCTCACCTACAAGGACCTCGCCCGCATCGCCGTCACCACCGGCCCCGGCTCCTTCACGGGCCTGCGCATCGGCCTCAGTGCCGCCCGCGGCCTCGGCCTCGCGCTGAGCCTCCCGGTCATCGGCGTCCCCTCGCTCCTCGCGCTGTCGCTCGCCACCGCCTGCACGCCCACTGCCGTCCTCCTCGATGCGCGCCGCGACGAGGCCTATTTCCAGCTCTTTTCCGGCCCCGGCATCCCCGTCGGCGGCCCGGCCCTCCTGCCGGTGAACGAGGCCCGCCGCCGCATCCCGCCCGGCAGCGAAACCCTCACCTCGCCCTTCATCGACATCGCCGCCCTTGCGAGCTTCGCCGCCACCGCCGATCCCAGCCTCTTTCCCCCCGAGGCTGCCTACATCCGCGATGCCGATGCCAAGCCGCAGGGAAAATTCCGTGTCGCCCGAGTGACCGCCCCATGAAGCTCTGGCTCGCCCCCGCCGGCCTCCACATCGAGCCCGCCAGGACCGAGGACGCCGACGCCGTCGCAAAGCTCCACGCCGCCGGCTTCTATCGCGGCTGGCCGCGCGAGGAGTTCGCCGCCTACATCACTGGCGACGACACCCCGATCTATGTCGCCTGTGACGCCAAACGGAAGATCGCCGGCTTCGCCATGCTGCGCCACCTGGGCGAGGACGCCGAGCTCATCACCATCGCGGTCGACACCAAGTGGCGGAAGCGCGGCGTCGGGCTTGCGCTGATGCGGGCGCTGTTCGACGACCTGTTGATGAGTCCGGCCAAACGTCTCGTCCTCGAGGTCGCGACCGACAACGCCGCGGCGCTCCGCCTCTATGCCAAGCTCGGCTTCAAGACCATCGGCGAGCGCAAGGGCTATTACCCGCGCCCCGACGGGACCCCGGCCACCGCTATTGTCATGGCCCGCGATCTTGGTTAACCCCGGCTGGAGCGTGAGCAGGAAAAGTTGCAGACTTTTCCGGTTCGCGAGCGCGACCACCAAGAAACCACCTGAACGGGAGACGTGAAGGTGAGCAAGCCCGGACTCCTCACCCTCGAAGAGCAGTGCGCCCAGAAGGGCATGCGCATGACCGACCAGCGCCGCGTCATCGCCCAGGTCATCGAGCAGGCCGTCGATCACCCCGATGTCGAGGAGCTCTACCGCCGCGCCAGCGCCATCGACGCGCGCATTTCGCTCTCGACCGTCTACCGCACGCTGAACCTGTTCGAGGAATCCGGCCTCGTCACCAAGCACGATTTCAAGGATGGCCGCGCCCGCTTCGAGCTGATTCCCGACGAGCATCACGACCACCTGATCGATATCCGCTCCGGCAAGGTGATCGAGTTCCGCAACGAAGAGATCGAAGCCATCCAGGAAGTCATCGCCAAGCGCCTCGGCTACCAGCTGGTCGACCACCGGCTGGAGCTCTATGCTGTGCCGCTGAAGCCGGACGAGAAGAAGAAATGATCCTCCGCAGCCTGTTCTTCATCTTCTGCTACGTGCCGTTCCTCATCGTCTTCGTGCCGCTGCAGACCATCGTCAGCCGGCTGGGGCTGAGCTGGAACCTCATTCCGCGCTGGTTCCACTGGTTCGGCTGCACCTTCCTCGCCATGAAGGTGAACGTCATCGGCGCGCCCTCGCACGACCGCGCGACGCTGATTGTCTCCAATCACATCTCGTGGACCGACATCATCGCCGTCGGCTCCAAGGCCGACGTCACCTTCGTCGCCAAGTCCGAGATCCGGAACTGGTTCTTCGTCGGCTTCATGGCCTCGCTGCAGCGCACCCTCTATGTCGATCGCAAGCGCCGCGGCGACGCGCATCGCGCCTCCCGCGAGATGGGCAAGCGCATGGCCTCGGGCGGCGCCGTGCTGCTGTTCGCCGAAGGCCAGTCCGACCTGGGCACGCATGTGCTGCCGTTCCGCTCGGCGTTGATCGGGGCGGCGCAGCATGCGATGCAGGACGCCGGCGCCGCCGAGGTGATGATCCAGCCGCTGACCATCGCCTATACGCGGCTGCAGGGCCTGCCCGTGGGGCGCAGCGACCGCTCGTTCATCGCCTGGATCAAGTCCAAGTCGATCCGGCAGAACATCCGCGAGATCCTCACCGGCGGCACCCGCGAGGTCACCCTGGCCTTCGGCACGGCCCGGCCGCTGACCGCCGGCTCGGACCGCAAGGTCGTGGCCCGGGAGGCGGAGGCGGAAGTTCGCCGCATGCTGGTGGCCCTCAACCGCGGCACGGCGCTGCCGGTCGCCGCCGCGTGACCCCCACTCTTCAGCGCATCGCCTGCTCGAAATCGGCGATGATGTCGCCGGGGTCCTCGATGCCGACCGAGACTCGGAACACGCCCTCGCCGGCCCAGTCGCGATAGGCCGCGGCGTCGATGCCGGTGAACGAGGAGCGGACGATGTCGTCGCTGCCGATGAAAAAACAGAGCGACTTGGTCTTGCCC
>NZ_JAQGJL010000395.1 GCF_028290645.1 Devosia sp.
CGTCCGGCTCGTTACAATCACGCGAGGGCGCCATGGACGTTCTGAATGGTCGGCTTGGTGCACCGACTGGCCGCTCAGTCATCTCAAGCCCGTGATAACAGAGGGCGCGAGCAGTCAGGCCTTAGGGCTTTCCTTAGGGGCATGCGCCCCAGACAACCGCCACCATAAGTTAGATCAACTACTTAGGTGGATTAAATGGCTCCATCCTCGATCAGACATTACACGTTTTCAATGGGTTACCGCAGCACCCAGTGCGACGTGTGTACCAATAGAGCGCACCGCTCGCAAGTCTTGGCGAGCACCGCAAAAGCGCCAGCAAGCCCACGTCCTCTTTTGGCCTAGTGGGCTCTTAGCGATGTCGGCTTAGGCCACTAGCGGACACGCGTCTGCATATTCGCCGCTTGGCAGGGTCTACTGCCCAGCCGAACGTGCCGATGCTGCCATCTCACGCTGAAACCAGCGAGCGATGATGTTCATGGTCTGGCCCGAGCGCTCGTCGCGCCAAGCGAGGAACCATCTGCCTGGCCGAGAAACCACGCCGAGGGGCGCCACCAGGCGGTTCTGGGCGATGGCATCCCATATGGCGGGGCCGGGACCGATGGCCACGCCAAGCCCGGCCTCCGCGGCCTGCACGCTATAGTTCAGCGCGTCGTACCAGATGGTCTCGCGCTCCGGCAGTTCGATACCCACCTCCCTCGCCCAGTTGGTCCACATGTCAGGCGGCCAGCGGATATCCAGGCGCGGAAGGGCCCAGAGACCCTCAACGCCGAGGCCCTCATGCACCAGCTGGGGGCTTGCCACCGGGCCAAAGGTCTCCGGGCCGATCTCGACGACCGTCAGACCGGGAATATCCAGCGGCAAGCCGACTCCGACATAGATATCGATCGAGCGATCTGCGGGGTTGATCTCTCGCGTCCAGGTCGTGAGCCGAACCGATTTTCCACCCAGTTCGGCGTCTAGGGCCGGTAGCCGTGACACTAGCCAACGGAGAAGGAACGTGTCGGGCGCCGTCAACATGATGGTGCCGTGACGGTAGGCCGAGCGCAGGTGCTCCACGCCGCGGGTGATCGAAGCAAACGCCTCGGTAACCGTCGCCGAGAACGCCGCCGCCTCAGGCGTCAGCCGCATCGAGCGATTGCCGCGCTCGAATAGCTCCACGCCAAACTCATCCTCGAGATTCTTAATGTGACGGCTCACCGCGCCGCTCGAGACGCGCAGTTCTTCGGCAGCACGACGCACGCTGCCCAGGCGGGCAGCGACCTCGAAGGCCCTTAATGCATTGAGCAGGTGCAGCATGATCGTTGAAGAAAAATCAACCGAATGCCCGAATAGTAAGCTGTTGAAAATCCGTTGTCTATCCTACGCTTTCCTTGATTCTGCAGGGGGATGGGCAGGATTTCGCGGCAGGCCCGCCCTCGGCCCATCCAGCAGTTTTTTGGACCGACACAAGGCGGCTAAGTGACTTCCATCACCCATCGGATCATCATCGACTGCGACCCGGGCCATGACGACATGGCCGCCATCCTGTTGGCCGCGTCGAACCCTTCGATCAAGATCGAGGCGATCACTGCCGTCTGCGGCAATGCCTCGGTCGAGAACACCACGCGTAACGCGCTGCGCATCGTCGAGGCCTTTGGTCTCGACATTCCGGTCTATCGCGGCGCCCAGCAGCCGCTGTTGCATCGCTACGAGTTCCCCGCCGCATTCCATGGCCCCAGCGGGCTCGACAGCGCCGGTGTCGAACTGCTAGCACCCACCCGCACGGTCGCACCCGGCCACGCCGTCGAGGCAATCATCCGGCTGGTCGAGGCCAACCCCGGCGAGATTACACTGGTGGTAATCGGCCCGATGACCAATGTCGCCCTGGCACTGGCGCTCCGTCCCGACCTTGCGTCGGCGATCAAGCAGATCGTCTTCATGGGCGGCTCGGCCGGCGAGGGCAACGTGACGCCTGCTGCCGAGTTCAACATCTGGGCCGATGCCGAGGCCGCCCGAATGGTCTTCCGCGCCGGCGTGCCGCTGACCATGTTCGGCCTCAACGCCACGCACCAGACGCTGCTTCGCCGCGAAGACGTCTCGGCCATCCGGAGTGCCCATCCGGGTCCGAACACGGTCGCCGACATCCTCGATTTCTACTGCGGCACCTATTATCGCTTCGCCGGCGCCGACAAGCCAGGTGCGCCCCTGCACGATCCCTGCTGCATCGCCTGGCTGATCGACCCGACGCTCTTCGATATCGAGCATCGCCCCGGCGATGTGGTCGTCTCCAACGACGAGGCCTATGGCCAGACGCTGATCGACCTGCGCCCGCAGGATCCGTCGCACGATACCCGCGTCAAGAATGTCGGCGTCGCCGTGAAGGCCGACGCGCCCCGTTTCGCCGAACTAGTGACCCAAGCCATGATCTGGGCTGCCGCCAAAATTTCCTCGAAGCCATGAAGGGTGCCAACGTGAAGACCGTAAAGCTCTCCATTCTCGCCGGCCTTGTGGCCAGCTTTTTCGCCGGCACCGCGCTGGCGCAGGACAAGACGCTCAACATGATCGTCATCGAAGGTGGCGACACCACCGCCATGCAGGCGGTCGTCGATGCCTACAAGGCGTCGCACCCGGGCATTGCGATCAACCTGCAATCATATCCATTCGCGCAGTTTTTTCAGGTCGCCGAGCTGCGCCTGCGCTCGGCTGACGCCGGCATCGACCTCGTCTATGTTGATGCTCCGCTGATGGCGAGCTATGCCTCGCGCGGCTTCCTGTCGCCGATCGATCCCGGCATCGATACCTCGTCGCTGGTACCGAGCGCGCTCGACGCGGGCAAGTATGACGGCAAGCAGTACGCCCTGCCGATCAATAACTCGGCCCAGGTGATGTTCTACAACAAGACCCTGTTCGAGAAGGCCGGCATCACCCCGCCGACCGGTCTCACCGCCGGGCAGACCTCTACGCAGGGCGATGTCGACAAGCTCGCTTCGACCGAGCGCTGGACCTGGGAACAGGTCGCGGACGCTGCCCAGAAGCTCACAGTTAAGGATGGCGGTCGCACCACTACCTACGGCTTCTCGGTCGAGCAGTTCGCCGAGCTCTACCAGCTGCAGCCCTTCGGTGAATCGCTTGGCACCGACGTAATCGGTCCTGACGGCTACACCGCCAAGGGTTATCTCGACAGCGAAGCCTGGACCAAGGCAGCGACCTACTGGAGCGAACTCTACTCTTCAGGCGTGAGCCCCAAGGGCCTCGGCTACGGCGAAGGTGCCCAGCTGTTCGGCAATGGCCAGCTCGCCATGTTCGCCGGCGGCACCTGGAACCTGCCGATACTCGCTGCCACCGGTGTCGATTTCGGCGTCGCGCCCTACCCCTACTTCGCGGGCGGCAAGGTGCTGACCCCGACCGGCTCGTGGTATGTCGGCGTCAACGTCGCCTCGGCCAACCAGACGGAGGCCATGGATTTCGCCTCCTACCTCACCACCAATGCCGAAGGCACCAAGGTGTGGTTCGATGCGCTACAGCAGCTGCCGACCTACAAGCCGCTGCTCGATACGATCAGCACTTCGGCCGATTTCGACGTGTTTCCGAAGAACGTCTTCCGCCTCGGGGTCTACGACTCACTGAACACTGCCAAGGCCCGTCCGGTCACCGCCGCCTACGGCCAGCTGCAGGATGCGTTCCGCACGGCCTTCACCGACATCTCGAATGGCGTTGCCGTTTCCGAAGCGCTCAAGAGCGCGGTACAGAAGTTCGAGACCGCGGCCAACCGCGTCGCAAAATAATCTACCCATCCCCAAGCGTTCCCGGCCTTTCCTTACCGTCGGGGACGCAACTACCGGAAAACGGCGTGACCCGAACACGATCTCCCCTCCTGCTGGTCGCCGCGCTGCTTGCCCCAGCGATTGCAGGTCTCGTCGTTTTCCGGCTCTACCCGATCGCGCTCGCCGTCTCAGACAGCTTCTTCAACATGGTGCGCGGCCACCAGGTGTTCGTCGGCGTCGGCAACTACCTGTCGCTGATCGCCGATTCCGCCTTCTGGAAATCGCTGCAGGTGACCTTCTGGTTCAACCTGCTGATCAACCCGATCCAGATCGCCCTGTCGCTTGGCCTTGCCCTGCTCTACGTGCAGAAGTTCCGCGGCATCGCGCTCTACCGCTTCCTGTTCCTGATCCCAATCGGCGTGTCTCTGCCTGTGGCGGTGATCATCTGGCGCATCATGCTGAGCCAGGACGGCCTCGTGAACGGCCTTATCGGCATTGCCGGCATACCGGCGCAGCCGTGGCTCACGTCGGAATCCTTTGCGCTTTACTCGATCATCGCCATCGCGACGTGGAAGGGCATCTCGTACTGGATGATCTTCATTATCGGCGGGCTGCAGAACATCTCGACCGAAATCTATGAAGCCGCAAGGCTCGATGGCGCCGTCGCTTGGCAGCGGCTCTGGCACATTACCATCCCCCTCCTCCGCCCTACCCTGCTCTTCGTGCTGGTGGCGGACGTGTCGATCAACTTCCTGCTCTTTGCGCCCATCTTCATGCTGACCCAAGGTGGTCCGGCGGATTCCACCAACGTGCTGATGTACGAAGCCTACAAGTCGGGCTTCGTGTTCGGCGACATGGGGCGAGCGATGGCGATCATTGTGGTCGTGGTGCTGATCCTCCTGGTCATCGTCGGGCTGCAGTTCCGCCTGCTCAACGGCAAGCAGGAGAAGAAGTGATGGCCCGCCCCCTTCGCCGCGGCATCAGTTTCGGGCTCCGGCATATCGGATACATCGCCGTCGCCTTTATCTTCGTGCTGCCGCTGTGGTGGGCGATTGTCTCGTCGCTGCGACCGAACATGGAAGTGTTCGCCGACATATTCCCGTTCACGCCCAAGGCGCTCCTTCCCGTCCCCTTTTCGCTCCAGGCCTATGAGGGAGTGTTCCAGCGCGGTTTCGGCCAGATCATCGCCAACACCATGCTGGTGGCGATGATCACCATGATCGCCGGGCTCTTCGTGAACGGTCTTGCCGGCTTTGCCTTTGCAGTGTTCGACTTCAAAGGGAAGAACGCCATCCTGACGCTGATCATCATCAGCTTCATGCTACCCTTCGAGGCCATCGCGCTGCCGCTCTATACGGTGACGCTGCAGCTCGGCTGGCTCGATAACATCGCGGCGCTGATCGTCCCAAGCGTCGCCAATGGCCTCGCGGTTTTCCTGTTCTACCAGTTCTTCAAGGAAGTGCCGAAGGACTACCTCGAGGCGGCACGGCTCGACGGAGCCAATTGGTTGGACGTGCTGCGCCACGTCTACGTACCACTCTCGATTCCAACCCTCATCAGCGCCGGGCTCCTGCTCTTCGTCTTCCAGTGGGAAGCCTTCCTCTGGCCGCTGCTCGCCATGCCCAGCCAGCAGTTCAAGGTGATCCAGGTCGGCATGGCTGCCTTTCAGCAGCAATACCAGACGATCTGGAACCAGCTCTTCGCCGTGGCAGTGATCACCGCCCTGATCCCGATCGCGCTGCTGATGCCTTTGCAGCGCTACTACGTGCAGGGGCTGGCCGGCGCGGGATTGAAGGGATAGCCGGCAACATCTTCTCGATATTCAGCGAGGCTCGCTCGCCGGCTCAGCGACCGACTGGAAAGAAAAAACCCGCCAAGGTTGCCCGTGGCGGGGGTGTTGCAGTTGGAGATGGAAGTCTAGATCAGAACGACCAGTTCAGGCCCACGCGGGCGATGACGGCATTCGAAGCGAAAATCGCCTGGTAGGCGGTGTCGTAAGGTACGGCGAATTCGCTGTTAGGAAGGGCGATATAGAGGACTTCGCCTTTCACCGACAGGTTGTCGGACACCATCATT
The DNA here is from genome assembly GCF_028290645.1 of Devosia sp. Taxonomy (GTDB): domain Bacteria; phylum Pseudomonadota; class Alphaproteobacteria; order Rhizobiales; family Devosiaceae; genus Devosia_A. The sequence goes on from NZ_JAQGJL010000395.1 coordinate 5,820, forward strand.
TCGGCGCCGGCGCCAACTGCGATACCCCACACGGTCTGCGTGCTCGTATAGTCTATGCCATCTGCCGGACTGCAGTCCGGGTTGAAGCAGGAGCCGTAGGTGGCGTTCACTGCTGCGACGCCGGCCGTCGCATAAACGAGGGCATTGTCAACGGCGATACCGGCCTTGGCGCGGAGGGTAGCGAACCAGTCCCATTTGGCGCTGGAGTTGTAGTGGTCGGTGTCAGCGTTGACGTCGGCGCTCAAGCTGGACCAGTTGATGTCGCCGTCGAAGCCGAGGACGAAGGAGCCGGTTTGAATATTGGCACCGACGCCTACGCCAACAGTCCCGCCGAATGCTGACGCGTCAATATTGCCGTAGTAGCTGCCGTAGTAGACGGCTTGTTCGCCGGGAACGTTAGCGGTGAGCAGCCCGCCACCACCCATGACGCCAACATAGAAGCCCGACCAATCTTGCGACACGCCGTAAACGGGCGCATCGACGATCGGCATCGCGTCAGCCGCCACGGCCGCGCCGCCGAACCCTAGAATGACAACGGAAGTTAAGATTAACTTATTCAGTGAAGACATGCCGGCCTCTCTCGACTCTAATCTAGATGACGCGTGTAACAGCGCACACTCAGAAAGCTGTGTAGCGCGGAGGCAACAGCGTCGATTTGTCCAGTTAGGCCGAAAGAATAGGCGTTTATTATATAGCGACCAAAGTCGGATGCGGGCAGGATTTTCGATTACTTGTGGTAGTTCGGACCGCCGGCGGCGGTCGCGCCCCTGGCATCCGCCCTTGACTCAGTTCGGGTTGGTGCGTTTGGCGTATTGGCGGTTTCCAGACAACCACGTTGAAGCGGCACCCGTTCCCCGTCGTAAAATGATTTTCCATGCCGTGGCGACTGTCTTTGGTTGCTCGATGCCTCTGCAGTGAAATGCTGAAAATGAAAAGGCCCGGCTTCCATGAAGGAGACCGGGCAGTTCGCCACCGGGTGGGAGGGAGGTGGTGGCGTCAGGAGCTGGGAAAAGCAACGTCCATCAGCGATGGCAGAATCCCCTCCCCGGCGACGGGCTACAGCCAGCACGCCCGCCCGGCTCCATTGCCCTGTAGCGTTGCGGTGGAGCACGAGGCAGGTCCCTCTACAATAGGCAAGATCGCTCCTCATCGGGGATCAACATCGATTTAGCTTTCAGCGGGAGCCGGGAAAGCGCTAACGTTCATGTCGCTTGGGGCGCTTGGGACTCTGACAGGAGGTCCTTGTGGAGTTCTCGGGCTATGTGTTCTCGGCGTTGCGGGGGGGCGATTTCACGCTCCACCGAGGCTCGGGCGACGGTCTGGACCCGATCCTGCTGGTCGCGCCCATCGGGGAACGCCCGGCGCGCGAGTCGCTCAAGCAGCTCGAACATGAATATGACCTCAGGGCCGAACTCCACCCGAAGTGGGCGGTCCGGCCACGAGCCCTATCCCGCCACGACGGCCGCATGGCGCTGGTGCTCGAGGACCCCGGCGGGCAACCACTCGATCAGCTGCTCGGCCAGCCGATGGACGTGACGCAGTTTCTGCGCATCGCGATCCCGCTCGCGGCCGCAATCGGCCAGGTGCATCGGCGCGGGCTGATCCACAAAAACCTCAAGCCGGCAAACATCCTGGTGGACGTCGCAAGCCGCGGTGTCTGGCTCACCGGCTTCGGCATCGCCTCGCGGTTGCTGCGCGAGCATCAGGCACCCGCGCCACCCGAGGTGATCGCCGGAACGCTCGCCTACATGGCGCCCGAACAGACTGGCCGGATGAACCGCTCGATCGATGCCCGCAGCGATCTCTACTCTCTCGGCATCATCTTCTACGAGATGCTCACCGGAACGCTGCCGTTCACCGCGTCCGATCCGATGGAGTGGGTGCATTGCCACATCGCCCGTCAGCCTGCGCCGCCCGACGAGCGGGTCGACGGCATCCCCGGGCTGCTCTCGACGATCGTGATGAAGTTGCTCGCCAAGACCGCCGAGGACCGCTATCAGACCGCCGCAGGCGTCGAGGCCGACCTGCTGCGGTGCCTGACGGACTGGGAGGCACATGGCCGTATCGACCCGTTTCCACCGGGTGCGCACGACGTATCGGACCGGCTGCTGATTCCGGAAAAGCTTTACGGGCGGGAACGCGAAATCGCCTCCCTGCTCGGGGCCTTCGACCGGGTAGTGGCGAACGGCATCCTGGAGTTGGTGCTGGTGTCCGGCTATTCCGGAATCGGCAAATCCTCGGTGGTGAACGAACTGCACAAGGCGCTGGTGCCGCCGCGCGGCCTGTTCGCATCGGGCAAGTTCGATCAGTACAAGCGCGACATCCCCTATGCGACCCTTGCGCAGGCGTTCCAGAACCTTGTCCGCCAGCTTCTGGGACTGAGCGAGGCGGAGCTCGGCCACTGGCGAGATGCCTTGGGCGAGGCGCTGGGTCCGAACGGCCAGCTCATGGTGGAGCTCGTTCCCGAGCTGGAACTGGTCATCGGCATCCAGCCGCCGGTGGCAGTTCTGCCGCCGCAGGAGGCGCAGAACCGCTTCCAGATGGTGTTCCGGCGTTTCCTCGGCGTGTTTGCGCAGAAGGAGCACCCGCTCGCGCTGTTCCTCGATGATTTGCAATGGCTGGACGCAGCCACGCTCGACCTCCTGAAGCAACTGGTCACGCACCCTGAGGTGCGGCACCTGCTGCTGGTGGGGGCCTACCGGGACAACGAGGTCAGTCCGTCTCACCCGCTCACGCGGACGCTGGAGGCGATCCGCAATGCCGGAACGCGGGTCCAGCAGATCGTGCTGGCGCCTCTCGGACTCGCCGATGTCGGCCAGCTTGTCGCCGATGCCGTGCATGCTGAGCCGGAGCGTGTGCGGCCCCTGGCGCAACTCATTCAGGAAAAGACAGGCGGCAATCCGTTCTTCGCCATCCAGTTCCTGACGGCGCTCGCCGAAGAGGGGCTCCTCGTGTTCGATTATGTCGCGCCAGCCTGGCAATGGAGCATGGATCGTATCCGTGCCAAGAACTACACCGATAACGTCGTGGACCTTATGGTCGCGAAACTGCAGCGGTTTTCCACCGCTACCCAGGAGGCCCTGAAACAGCTCGCCTGCCTGGGCAATGTCGCCGACATCGCCACCTTAGCCTTGGTCACCTCGCAGACAGAGAAGGCGATTCACGCCGCCCTCTGGGAAGCGGTCCGCGCCGGGCTTGTCTTTCACCAGGAGGGTACAGTCAGATTCCTTCACGACCGTATCCAGCAGGCGGCTTATTCGCTGATTCCCGAACCGCAGCGCGTCGCGGCGCACCTGCACATCGGCCGCATCCTGCTGGGGAGCATGGAAGCCGACCAGCTCGCCGAGCATCTGTTTGATGTCGCAAACCAGCTCAATCGGGGCGCTGGACGGCTGATCGACCGGGGCGAGAAAGTACGGGTCGCGACAATAAATCTGCGCGCCGGGCGAAAGGCCAAGGCGTCGTCGGCCTATGCCTCGGCGCGCGCATATTTCTCGGCTGGCATGGCGCTGTTGGACGAAAGGGACTGGGGTGGCCAATACAAGTTGACGTTCAGCCTGTGGCTGGAACGCGCGGAGTGCGAGCTTTTGAGCGGCAACTTCGAAAAGGTCGAGCAATTGATTGTGGAGTTGCTGCAGCGCGGGGCGTCGAAGGTCGACCAGGCGGCCGTCTACCAAGTCAAACTTCTGCTCCATACCGTGAAGTCGGAAAATTCGCAGGCTGTGGCCAGCGCGCTCATGTGTCTGCGCCTGTTCGGTATCGAACTGGCGGCACACCCGACCTGGGGCGAGGTCCAGGTCGAATACGACACGGTCTGGAAGGCCCTCGATGGCCGGCCGATCGAGAGCCTGATCGACCTGCCGCTGATGAACGATCCGGAACTGCAGGCCGCAGTGCAGCTGCTTTCGGTACTTACTCCACCCGCCTACTTCACCGACTTTCACCTATTTTGCCTGCTCGCGTGCCGGATGGTGAAGATCGGCATGCAACACGGGATCAGCGACGCCTCCGCGCTCGGCTTTGCGCTTCTCGGCTTTATCTCCGGCCCGGTCTTTCACCATTACGGTGAGGGTTATCGTTTCGCGAAGCTTGCCTGCGACCTGGTCGAGAAGCACCGCTTCATCACCAACCAGCCGAAGGTCTACCACGCGACGGGAACGGTCGCATTCTGGACGCAGCCGATCGGGACCGCGATGGAATTCATGCGCGCGACCTTTCGCACCGCGATTGAGTCGGGCGATCTGACCTTCGCTTGCTACGGTGTGTACCAAATTGTCACCGGCCATCTGCTGCGGAGCGATCCACTCGACGCGGTGTGGCGCGAGTCGGAGATAGGCTTGGACTTCGCCCGAGGAGCCAAATACGGCGACGCCGCGGACATCGTCGTGAGCCAGCAACGCTTCATCGCGACCATGCAGGGCCGGACCGCGACCTTCTCCACCTTCAGCGACGCCCAGTTCGACGAGGTGACGTTCGAGGCTCAGCTGACAGGGGATCGGATGCCCTTGATGACCTGCTTCTATTGGATCCTTAAACTGAAGGCACGGTTCCTGTCGGGCGACTACGCCGAGGCTCTAGCGGCAGCCGACAGGGTGAAGCCGCTCCTTTCGGTGGCAACCGTTCAAATCCAGCTACTCGACTACTTCTATTATTTCGCACTGGCAGTAGCGGCCTGCTACGAAAACGCCTCAGCCGACGAGCAGCAAGAATGGGCCGAACTCCTGACAATGCATCAGGAGCAGCTATGGGAGTGGGCGGAAACCTATCCGCCAACGTTCGCCGACAAGCACGCTCTGGTGGCGGCTGAGATCGCTCGCCTCGAAGGACGAGACGCCGATGCAATGCGCCTGTACGAGCACGCCATTCAATCGGCTGGCGAGCACGGCCTCGTTCAGAACGAAGGTGTCGCCCATGAGCTCGCCGCAGGGTTCTATCTCAGCCGCGGATCCACCACCGCCGCACGCGTCCATCTGGAGGACGCCCGCAATTGCTTTGAGCGCTGGGGAGCGTTCGGCAAAGTGCTCCAGCTTGAGCGCCTGCACCCGCACCTGGGCGAGGAATCGGCTCCGCAGGCGCCCACCGCCACCTTCGGCAGTACCGTCGAGAAGCTGGATGTCGGGACCGTGGTCAAGGCCTCGCAGGCGGTGTCGGGCGAGATCGAACTCGGCAAGCTGACAGAGACATTGATGAGGATCGCACTCGAGCATGCAGGCGCAGAGCGCGGCCTGCTCATCCTTCTGAGGGGCGGTGAGCCGCAGATTGTGGCGGAAGCCATCACCAGCCGGGGAAAAGTTGAGGTGACGGTTCGAGAGACGGCGGTACTGTCCTCGGCCCTCCCACAATCCGCGCTTCACTATGTGATCCGAACGCGGGAAAGCGTAGTCCTCGATGATGCTTCGGTCGGGAACCTGTATTCGGACGACGAGTATATTCGGCAAAATCACCCCAGATCGGTCCTGTGCCTGCCCGTCGTCAAACAGACCAAGCTCGTCGGTGCACTCTATCTCGAGAACAATCTGACGCCTTTCGCCTTCACCGCAAGCCGGGTGGCGGTACTGGAGCTGCTGGCGTCGCAAGCCGCGATTTCGCTGGAGAACGCGGGGCTCTATTCTGACGTGCAGCGGGAAAACGCCGAACGCAAGCGAGCGGAAGATGCCCTGCGACGCA
>NZ_JAQGJL010000010.1 GCF_028290645.1 Devosia sp.
CCTGGCCGCCGGTGAGGACGGCGATGTCCTCGAGCATGGCCTTGCGGCGATCACCGAAGCCCGGAGCCTTGACGGCCGCGACCTTGAGGCCGCCGCGCAGGCGGTTGACGACGAGCGTGGCGAGAGCCTCGCCCTCGATGTCCTCGGAAACGATCAGCAGCGGACGCTGCGACTGCACCACGGCTTCGAGGATCGGCAGCATGGCCTGGAGGTTCGAGAGCTTCTTTTCGTGCAGCAGGATCACCGGATCCTCGAGCACCGCAACCATCTTCTCGGCATTGGTGACGAAGTACGGCGACAGGTACCCACGGTCGAACTGCATGCCCTCGACGACGTCGAGCTCGGTCTCGGCAGTCTTGGCTTCCTCGACGGTGATGACACCCTCGTTGCCGACCTTCTGCATCGCATTGGCGATCATGTCGCCGATCGCCGATTCGCCGTTGGCCGAAATCGTGCCGACCTGGGCGACTTCGCTGTTCGACGAAATGGTCTTCTTGGCCTTGCCAAGGTTCTCGACGACTTCGAGCACGGCGAGATCGATACCGCGCTTCAGGTCCATCGGGTTCATGCCGGCGGCAACGAGCTTGACGCCCTCGTTGACGATCGCCTGGGCGAGAACCGTCGCGGTGGTGGTGCCGTCACCGGCGATGTCGTTGGTCTTGGAAGCCACGGCGCGCACCATCTGGGCGCCCATGTTCTCGAACTTGTCTTCGAGCTCGATTTCCTTGGCGACGGTGACGCCGTCCTTGGTGATGCGGGGCGAGCCGAACGACTTGTCGATCACGACGTTACGGCCCTTGGGACCCAGCGTGACCTTCACCGCATTGGCGAGAATGTTGACGCCGCGGACCATCTTGTCGCGGGCATCGGTGGAGAATTTTACGTCTTTCGCAGCCATTGGAGGCGCTCCTTACGAGTTGGATGGGGAGTGATCGAAACCGGCGAAGCGCCTGGTTACGAGATCACGCCCATGACGTCGGACTCTTTCATGATCAGCAGATCCTTGCCGTCGAGCTTCACCTCGGTGCCGCTCCACTTGCCGAACAGGATCCGGTCGCCGGCCTTGACGTCCAGCGGGACGATCTTGCCGCTCTCGTCACGGGCACCGGGGCCGACGGCCTCGATGATGCCCTCGGAGGGCTTTTCCTTGGCGGTATCGGGAATGATGATGCCGCCAGCAGATTTCTCTTCGCTGTCGACGCGCCGGACGACCACGCGGTCGTGCAGGGGACGGAAAGCCATGTTCGCTCCTATCAGCCTCTATGATTTCGCGCTGTTAGCACTCGCTAGGGAGGAGTGCTAACAGCTGGGCGGGATATAGGAGGGGGCTCGAGGCGAGTCAAGTTTTCGCGCGAGCTATAGTTCGATCATGTGGCGATCACGCGACCGGGGTGAAGCGACGCGCGTTGATCGCCCGAGAGAAACCGCAAAGCGCCTCGATGGTAAGTTGCAAACTGCCGAGCTAGGCGGTACCTGACAGCCAAACGACCCCCGGAGCAGACGTGACCGTCGTCCAATTCGATAGCCATACCCGCAAAGGCCCTGAGGCATGGATCGCGCCGCACCTGGCCGTGATCGTCCCAAGTTTCAACGAACGCGAAAATGTCGGCCTGCTCTATGAGAAGGTGGCGACAGCGCTCGGCAGCATCCCCTTCGAATTCATCGTCGTCGACGACAATTCGCCCGACGGCACCTCCGCCGTCGTGCGCGAGATGGCGCAGCTTCATCCCAATGTCCGCGGCATTCGCCGCATCGGCCGGCGTGGCCTGAGCTCGGCGGTCATCGAGGGCATCCTCGCCAGCTCGGCCCCCTATTTCGCCGTCATCGATGCCGACCACCAGCATGACGAAGGCATCCTGCCGCTGATGCTGGAGAAAGCCATCGCCGGCGATCAGATCGTGGTCGGCACCCGCTATGGCGGCGATGGCAGCGTCGGGGAGGGGCTTTCGAAGACCCGCGAGGCCGGCAGCCGCTTCGCCACCAAGCTCTCGAACCTCATCACCGGCGAGACGCTGAGCGATCCGATGAGCGGCTTCTTCCTGATGCGTCGCGAGGTATTCGACGAAGTGGCGCCGGCGCTCAGCGACGATGGCTTCAAGATTCTGCTCGATATCATCGTCTCGGCGGGTCGCTTCCACGCTCTCCACGGCAAGGAGCTGCGGATCGGGGAGGTCCCCTACACCTTCCGCCCCCGCCATGCCGGCGAAAGCAAGATGAGCCCGATCATCGTCGTGCAGTTCCTGGGGCTGATCGTCTCCAAGCTGACACGCGGACTGCTTCCCACCAGCTTCCTGCTCTTCGGCCTCGTCGGCGGCTTCGGCGTCATCGTCCACATGGGGACGCTGTGGCTGACGCACGAGCGGCTGGGCTTCAACTTCGTCTGGGCCCAGACCGCCGCGACCGTCGTTGCCATGACCTTCAACTTCATGCTCAACAACGAGCTGACCTATGCCAGCAAGAAGCTCAGGGGCTGGCGGTATCTAACCGGCATGCTGAGCTTTTATGCCGTCTGCTCGATCGGCGCGCTGGCCAACGTCTCGGTGGCGAGCTGGATCTACGCCTATGACGGCCAGTTCTACCTCGCCGGCCTGCTCGGCGTGCTGATGAGCGTAGTCTTCAATTACTCGGTCACAAGGGTGTTCACGTGGCGCTAGACGCAAATCTCGAGATCAAGCTCCGCCGCACCGGCGGCGTCGGTCCCAACACCAAATGGACCTGGGAGCTCATCGGCCCCGACGGCAAGGTCGCCAAGACCGGCACCGCGCTGGGCGAAGAGCACAAGGCCTTCGCCACGGCGAAGAAGTTCAGGGAAAAGCTGGCGAAGGGCTAGTGCTTCGGCGGCCACTCCTGGGCTGCGTGAATCAACCGCAGGACAACGATCTCCTGCTGCTCCACCGTATAGACGACGATGTAAGGTGTGTGGGCGATCACCAGCTCTCTGGTGTGCGCGACGCGGCCTGGTCGGCCAGAGTGTGGAAATTGGATGAGTTGTTCAGCGGCTTCATCCAGCCTGTCGTCCAGCTCGATGGCGTTGAGGAGACTCTCAGTCTCCACATAACCAATAAGCTCACGACGGTCCGTCCTGGCCTCGTCGGCCCAGATAAGCTTCAACGCTCCCCTCTGGCGATCCGGGCTCTAAGCTGTGCCTTCCGCTCCGCGAACTCGGCCTTGACTTCCTCGTTGGAGATGCGCGGTAGCTTGCTGTCAATCGCTTCCTGAACCTTGGCTCTAAACCAGGCATCGTACTCTTGCTCTGGCGCCAATAGCTCCATCGGCACGACGCCGTCGTTTGCGATGCGCGTGAGCAGGATTCGGGTCGCGTCCGACACCGTCAGACCCAATTTGGCCAGAACCTCGCTGGCTCGATCACGGACCTCGGGATCGATCCGAGTTTGGACTAGGGCGTTGCCGCTCATTGTGGTGCTCCTCATGTGGCACTGCAATGTAATGCATTTGCATGACGACTTGAACCCCTAGGCCGCGCCCTTCTTGCCCTCGAGCTCCGCCCAGGCCTGCCGCTTGCGGTATATCGTCGAGGGGCTGAGCTCCAGCGCCTGCGCGGCGAGCGCGATATTGCCCGAGAAGCTCTCGATCGCTTCCTCGATGATGCGCTGCTCCTGCTGCCACATCGGCAGTATCGTCTGGCGGCGGGGCAGCAGCGCGGGCTGCGCCGTCGTCGTCGGAATCGGCGCATCGAGATCGGCGAGCGCAAGCATCGCGCCATCGATCTCGCCGCCGTCGAACATCACCACGAGCCGATGGATCAGCGTCTGCAGCTGGCGGACATTGCCCGGCCACTCATGCGCGACAAGTTGGCTCGCCACCTCGGCGGAAAAACCGTCAAAACGCTTCCCCTCCTCGACGGCGAAGCGCTCGAGGAAATGCCGCGCCAGCACCAGGATATCGGACGGGCGCTGCCGCAGCGGCGGCAGGTGGATCGGCAATACGTGCAGGCGGTAGAACAGGTCCTCGCGGAATTTCCGCTCGGCGATCAGCTGCATCGGGTTGCGGCTGGTGGCGCAGATCAGCCGAACGTCGAGCCGGCGGACACCGGTCTCGCCCAGCCGGCTGATCGTACCGGTCTGCAGGAACCGCATCAGCTTGCCCTGGAGGCTGAGGTCGATCGCGCCGATCTCGTCGAGAAAGAGCGTGCCGCCATCCGCCAGCTCCGCCGCCCCCTTCCGGTCGTCGCCCGAGCCGGTCATGGCGCCCGAGACGACGCCGAACAGCTCCGCTTCCATCAGTTCCTGCGGGACCGCGGCACAGTCCACAGCGACGAACCGGCGGTGCGCCCGGGTGCTCCGCTCGTGCAGCGCCTCGGCGCAAAGGTCTTTGCCGGTACCGCTCTCGCCGGTGATGAACACCGGGGCCGTCGATGCCGCGACGCGCTCGATCTGCTCGTACACCACCTGCATCTGGTTCGATGCACCGATGAAGCCCGCATAGCGCTCGGTGCGCTCGTCAGTGCGCGGATCGAGCGACAGCGCATGGGTCTTGCCGTGCCGCTGCGCCAGCTCGCCGACGCGCGCCGCGAAGGCCCGGCCACCCAGCGGGCGGACGATGTGGTCGTGGGCGCCGGCCCTCAGCGCCGAGAGCGTCGCCGTGACCGAAGCCCCGTCCGACAGCGCGATCACCAGCGCACCGGCAGAAAGCCGCACCAGCCGCGCCACCGCGTCCTCGGCCTCGGCCGACAGGTCGGCGACACTGCCCAGATCGACCAGCAGCACGTCGAAGCGGCCGGCGCGCAGCCGGTCCGCCGCCTGCCTGCCGCTGCGCGCCTCGGCAATCACCGGCGGCACGACGAGGCAGCCGCTGAGCGTCTCGATCAGTGCGGCGCAGCCCGCCGCGTCGCGATCGACGAGCAGGATGCGGGCGGCGTTATCCTGGCCGAAGCCGGGAGCGGGCATGACGACAAGTCCTCGCGCACGTAGCTGTGCTGAATGGAGTGTTGACGAACTGGGTAAATAAACCGTTCCGGCGCCAACGACCCGCACGGCGATCAATTCGCTGGGTTAGCCACAGCTCGCATCGGCGCGCGCCTTTCGGCTCCCCGCCGCCGATGCTATGACGATGCATCGAATCCCGATGGCCACTGTGGGAGCCCGAGCGTAGGTGCAAGGCTTGGTCTACATCTTCATTGCGCTGGCCACGCTCGGCGTTGCGGCTGCAGCGTATTTTGGGCTGACCTTCTCTCCCATCGAGGCCTTCGTCACCGCCATCGCCTTCGGCGCCATCGCCGTCGTGCTGATGGAGCGGCGCCTGCGCCAGCGCTCCGAAGCGCGGCTCGAACGGGCCGTCGAGGACCTGGCGCGGCTGCTCTCGACCGATGCCAAGGCCGGGCAGGTGCTGAGCCAGCGGCTCAACGCCATAGCCGACGCCAATGCCGGCAGCCGCCTCGACAGCATCGAGGCCGATATCTCGGTGCTGGGGACGGTCGTCCGGCAGGTCGCCGAAGCGCTCGCCGAGTTCGAGGAAGCCCGCCGCGCCGACGGCGGCACGCCTCTCGCGGCCAAGGCCAGGGCCGAGGAAGCGCCGCCCGACGAGGACACCTTCCTCGATCCACTGATTCCCGCAGCCGAGCTCCGCGCCGCGCTCGACGACAACCGGCTGGTCTATCACATCGAACCGGTCGTGGTGCTTCCGTCGCGAAAACCCCTCGGCTACGACCTCGTGCCGCGCCTGATGCAGGACGCCGGCGGGCTCGCCGATGCCCCCGATTTCATGCCCCGTCGCGGCGGCGAGGAGCTGATCCGCCGCATCGAGGCGCAGGCGCTCGACGAAGCGGTGACCATCGCGCGGCGCGCCAAGACTTCCGGACAGCCGATCCGCCTGTTCCTGCCGCTGAGCCGCGCCACCATCCTCGACAAGAAGGCGCTCGAGCAGGTAACGGCGACGCTGGTCGCCAACCAGGCCATCACGTCGTCGCTGCATTTCGCCCTGCAGCAGGCCGAGTGGAAGCCGCTCGGGCCGAGCGAGAAGCGTGCGCTGTTCGAGTTCCGCAAGGCCGGCGCCGCCTTCATCCTCACCGATGCGAGCTCGCTCCGCTTCGATTTCGCCGAACTCGAGGGGCTGGGCTTTGAAGCGGTACGGTTCGATGCGACGCAGTTTCTGTCCAGGCCGCAGAGCTTCACCGATTTCCACACCGCCGACATCGCCCCCTATGCCAAGCGCTTCGATATCGAGCTCTGCGCCACCGGGGTGATCGACGAGCAGCAATTGCTCAGCCTGTTCGAGGATGGCATTACACTGGCGCAGGGCCCGCATATCGGCCGGGCCGGCCCGGTGCGCCCCGACCTGGTGGTCGACCGCCCGCGGGTCCCGGAACGCCGGATCGAAGCGCAGGCCTGATACTTCACGGGAATATCGATGATCGCACTTGATGGACTGGGCGAGATCGCCCCCCGCTATGACGCGGTGCTCAGCGACGTCTGGGGCGTCGTGCACAACGGCGTCGCCGCGCACCCCACCGCCGTCGAGGCGCTGGTGAACTACCGCCGCCAGGGCGGCCGCGTCGTGCTGATCACCAACGCGCCCCGCCCCTCGACCCCGATCATCACCATGCTCGACGACCTCGGGGTCTCGCGCGAAGCCTATGACTCGGTCGTCTCCTCCGGCGACGCCACCCGCGTCATCCTCGCCGACTACCGCGGCAAGACCGTCCACTATGTCGGCCCGCCCGACGAGAACGACAGCCTATTCGACGGGCTCGACATCACCGTCGGCCCGCCCGAACAGGCGAGGGCGGTGGTCGTCACCGACCTCGACCATGACGACGACACCCCGGACATGTACAACGACCGCATCACCCTGTGGCTCAGCCGCAATCTGCCGCTGATCGCCGCCAATCCCGACCGCGTTGTCGAGCACGGGGACCGCCTGATCTACTGCGGCGGCGCGCTCGCCGATCTCTACGAAGCCCGCGGCGGCATGATCGTCATGGTCGGCAAGCCCTATAAGCCCATCTACACCGAAGCCCTCCGCCTCGCCGACAAGGCCGCGGGCAAATCGCTCGACCGCTCCCGCATCCTCGCCATCGGCGACTCGGTCCGCACCGACGCCATCGGCGCCGCGGGCGCCGGCCTCGACCTCCTCTTCATCACCGGCTCCATCCACGCCGCCGAACTCGACGCCTTCGGCAAGCCCGACCCGGAGGCGATCCGGGCGCTGGTCGGCCCGAGCGGGGCCAATGTGGCGGGGTTCATGCCAAGACTGGCGTGGTAGGGCACGATCTCTCGGTCATCTCTCCCCTTGCGGGAGAGAAAGCGATTTCTTGGGCTTAGCGTTTGCTAAGTCCTAGAAATCGCAAGAGAGGGGGTAGTGGAGGGCAGGGTGGCTCCGCACCCCCCTCTCTTGCGAAATCTAAGGCTTAGCCAAGAGGCTAAACCTAAGATTTCGCTTTCTCCCCCGCCGAGGGGGAGATGAACTGCGGCAAGATCATGCCCACCCCCCGCATACCAGCCCCAACCTCCACCGCCTTGCCAGCCACGCCGTTTCTTGCCATATCGCCATCACTCTCAAGGCGGGTACGAATTTGACCTTCATCAGGCTGGCGGGCCTCGACCAGGTTCCGGCGTCGCTCAGGGGCGCCATGGTTGCGGTCGGCAATTTCGACGGCTGCCACCGCGGCCATCAGCATGTGTTCCGCTCGCTGAAGGCGCGCGCCCGCGCGGCCGGGGTGCCGGCGCTGATGCTCACCTTCGAGCCGCATCCGCGCGACGTCTTCGCGCCCGCCCCCTTCATGTTCCGCCTCACCTATGCCGACCAGAAGGCCGAGATCGCCGCCGCGGTCGGGCTCGACGGCATCGTGGTGCTGCCCTTCTCCCGCGAATTCTCGATGATCGAGGCCGAGGATTTCGTCACC
>NZ_JAQGJL010000042.1 GCF_028290645.1 Devosia sp.
TGCAAGTTGGGTATCAGACTCAAACTTGATCGGCAAATGCTCGTTTCGCCGCTGTTCACCATTTACCATGCGGGTGGCACTAGGCTGCCAGTTCAGTCCAACCCTTGGACCTCAGGGTGAGATAGGCGAGCTCGATCTGCCGCGGCGTAAATTTGCGTTTTCGATCGTTCCACGAGTGGACTTGTTCAATCACGGCCTTCGCGCTATCCGCACCTTCTTGCGTCGTTACCCAATGAACGGTGGCCAACAACTCCAATCCGTACGGTGTCTCGAAGCCGCCGACCAAATCAGCCACGCGGTCAAACCTCGCAACAGCGTCTTGATCCGAGCCCAAGAACTTCCCAGCGTCCTCTATGGCGCCCGGCACGAGCTCGATCTGCTTCTCGGGGTCGTCGCCTCCGTCAGCATATCCGGAGACCAGGTGGCCCTCGATCGCGTTGAGCACGTGACGCAGGTTTTCAGCGTAAGGTCCGTATGCTGCCTTCGAATATTTGAGGTTGAGATCCTGTCCCGCCGCCTGCATGAAATACATCAGCTTGTGGACCTCAAGTAAGGTGACGAATGGATCCATCAGGCCTTGCAGATAGCGATGCATCAGCCCTACCAACGCCGCTCGGCCCATAGTCATTTTGGGAACTGCCTTTGACTTCGTCGCCGCGGGTGCTTCCCTAGGTTCGAAAACGACGACCGCCAGATCATCTATCGGCGTCAAGGCAGCGACGATGCGTGGCCGAACTTCCCGCCAGTCGAGCCCACCCAAACCACTACCCAGGGGAGGGAGTGCGATTGACTTAATCTTGCGCTTCCGAATTTCCTCAACCATCGCGACCAGCCCGCTGTCGATATCTTCCATCCGACTTTTGCCTTTCCAATGCCTCTTCGTCGGGAAGTTGATGATGTAGCGAGGATTGAACTGGCCTGTTTCGAATACGAACATCCGACCAGGTTGCACTTGGTCTAGATCACAGGCTCGCTTGTAAGCGGCGAAATTATCAGGGTAGGCATTCTTGAATTGAAGTGCGACGCCTCGGCCCATGATGCCAACGCAGTTGACCGTATTGACCAGCGTATCAACGTTGGCCTCCAAAAGATTTCCCTGCTCGAATTTGATGTTCGCCATATCAATAATACCAGTCGCGTTTCACTTGGATTGGCGGCCGATGAGCGACACCGTTGAGTGCAGCATCCGCACGTAGCGCGATCGCCTGAGAGTGAACGGTAATCCTTTCGACAAGGTGCCAGGGAAACGCGGTTTCCATGAGGAATTCCGCCTGTTTTCCTTCCTTCACCGACCTGTCGACGCCATTATAGCCCCACCCGTTATTCGCCACCGCCGCCCAATTAATTTGATCGAGATGTGCCGCGTCCGCTCTGTCTTCGAAGTAGTTAGAGCCGGCGTTCGAAAGGGTGAAAGCCCATCTCCTGGGAGCGGCGTTCGCCCACGTAATCGCCCGATGAAGATCACCCTCTAGGTGCACGATCGGCTCCTGCCCCCCGGTATACTGCAGCTCCGGGTTTCGCTTGAAGATCATAAATAGCATGACCGAGCGCGGACAGAAATAGAACGGCGCGCACGCGCCGACCGCCAGATCCGGGTAGCTGGACAATCTCGATGTTAGGCGGCGCTCCTTGATGTTGTTCATGCCGATCACGGTGCCAGGCTTCTGAGCGGCGCGGATGGCTACATCAGACAAAATCAAGCCATCACCCGCAATCGAAGCCAGCCGGTCCACATGTGCGATGTGAAAAATCTTGGGTTGCGCCGGCGCCGGCATCGCGTCCCGTTCCTCTCAGCCGAAGCGGCCACAAAGAGGTGTAACCGTCGCAGACGTGACCGGACAAGAGCTCTTAATCCCCAGACCCTCTACTTTGCGATGCCGCACCAGGTCGGAACCATCCGGGCAGAAAGGGAAATATGATCAGCCGCGAGAAGCGTATGTTCCGCGTTTGTTCACGGTGCTATGAGTCCTCACCTCAGACGATCGGAGGTGACCGTGACCATAGCTATCCAACCCAACCAGTCGGCCCGCATCCGCCAGCTCAAGGCCGAGCATCCCTACCTCGAGCCGAAGGATATCGCGCAGATGACCGGCGCCGACATTGGCCTGGTACGGGCTGCGCTGAGTCGACGGGAGAAGCGCTTCAAGGCTAAGAGCCGGGTGCCGTTCAACGCCGGCAGGGCGTGATGGCAGTCATCCCCGTCACTGCCCGCGAGTTTCAGCTGGCCGGCAAGTTCGTTATCCAGGACTGCCCCGAGTGCCTGACACGGACGAAGATCGAGCCAAGCGTCATCACGCTGACCTTCGGCGACGACTTCGACATGTTCATGGGGCTGCGCGAGATCCGGTATCGGTTCGACTGTCCGATATGCGGGGCGCGGCGGCCGGACGTCTATTTCGGCACTCCCGAGCAGCCGCTGACCCAACTCGAGGGCAGAAGCAAGAGAGCCTGATGACTGTGGCCTGGCGGAACGGCTCATTTCCGGTCCTGTCCGAGCTGGGGCAGAAGGTCATTGCCGTCGAGTGCGCACTTTGCGACCGGCGCGGCCGCTACCGGGCCGACCGCCTGTTCGCCAAGTTCGGCGACGTTGTAGAGGCGGCGTTTTTCGACCTCATTGCCAAGGACGGTGGCTGCGAGCGGGCGCTGAACCCGCCGGCGATCAACGACATCAACTACAACGCCGACAAATGCCAGATCCAGCGCGGCCCCGGTGGCCGTCGTGTGGTGCCGCCCATGCTGGCCACCGCCATGCACAACGGTTGGCGGCTCTTCGTGATCTGCGAACGACGCCACCAAGGGCTGAAGTCGGTGAAGCCGTGCAAGGGTGCGAACGAAATGGACCTGAGGACGCTGATCGCAGCGATCGGACCCGACGTCATGGTCGACGAGGTCGGCAAGAGGATCAAAGCGCCATGCTGCGGTAGTGAGCATTTCCGGATCAGCTGGCAATTGCCCGACGGGAGCGAACGCCTTTGGAGCAGCCCGAGCTAGGAGTACGGCGAGCTTCAACAGGCCGGGGGCGTCTGGAGCTTCGCCAGCCCGGCAGGAGATCAGGTGCCGGCGAGCGACACTAAATGGCCCGGCTCATCTGGCCGTTATGCTGCCGTGACTGCTAAGGAAAACTCACCACGGCCCCAATTCTAATCCTTATTCCAACCCCGGGTCCCCGGTGGGGGGTGGCCTTGTGCTACGGCACATAGCCGAACTTGTGGGTGCCTTCGTCGAATGTCACCTGCTTGATCGTGTGCTGCCAGTCCAGCACCGGATGGTCATATCCTTCCGGCGCCAGCTTGTCGCCTTCGCCGCCGACCAACGTTGCGCGGATGTCACTGCTCAAGTCCGCTCAGACCCATTGCGACCTAGAAGGGTTGCTCAGTATCACCGCACGATGTTCAGCGGAAACTCCTGCTAACCCGCTGCACTGGAGTTTGACAGCAGGGGGCCCCGATCATGTAGTCTTAGCGGGTCGTCCTGGGGGATTGTACGTGTTCTCGCACTTGTCGCGTATCGTTGCCGTGCTGGCGCTCATCGTCGGCGTAGCAGAGTTCGCCATGGCTTGGTCGATAGCGTCTGGATGGGTCGGCCCCTACGAGCAAGCTCTCGCCCGCTACACCGCCGCCTCATCGTCTGGGGAGCTTATCAACCGCGCTACCAGGGTCATCGCGTTCGCGCTCGCCCTGGGCACCTTGGCCGAGATTGGGCTGGCGTTGCGGAGGAAAGCGAAAGGCGAGACCGAATAGGTCGTCAAGAGGATCATCAGTGGCCAAGGTCAACGAGCCGTACCGGTACATCGTCGTCGAGAGCTACGAGAAACAAGCGACATCAGGGCTGCATGGTGCTGTCCACATCCGTCCGGTTGCTGGGGAGCTGTACCCCACGTACCTCCGCGTCGAATGCCCGAGGGAGATGCGGGACACGCGGCGCTACAAGCTCGGCACGAAGTTCCGCATCAAGGTTAAGCTGACGGACCGGTAAGGTGGTGGGGACTTCCTCTACTCGCACCACTCGTGGCCGTACACGGTCGTCGCCTAAGCGCGCCTCCCGGAGCAGCCCGTCAGCTCTGCGGGTGTAGCGCATTCCAAACTCGTTCAGGCGTAGGGTGCGGCGAACAGCCTTCCTGATGCGCTCGGCCATCCGCCGGCACGAACCGTTGAAAGAACTCGCGCTCACTCTTCCCCGGCGTCAGCGCCACGGTGAGCGGGGCGATACCGCGTTCGTGCCGACGGAGAGACTAGCAGCCGCGTCAGCAGCCGCATGCCGGCACCAATATTGGACATATTTTGGACACTCTCCCCCGGCGGTAGAATTTGGCGCGCCCAAGGGGAATCGAACCCCTGTTCCCGCCGTGAGAGAGAGGGGCTGTCATAAGCGGGGCCATCAAAGTGTTGCGACAGCGTTGCGATGATACCGAACGCCTGCGCCGCACTCTCCCTCAAGGTACGGTAAACGTTGACGAAGTTTATTTGCGTTGACAGGCTCATCCAGCCCTTCATCCAGCGCGTCCGCTGCTTGAGCCAGGAGCCGAGGACCAGCGGCGCTTCCTCGCCGGTCCGGCTTTCGATCGTCGCGGTCTTGAGGCCGCGCCGGGCCAGCCGCACGCCGAGATCGGCATCCTCGGTGACATTGAAGGAGTCCCAGCCGCCCAGCCGCCTGAGCGTCTCGATCCGGAAGTGGTTGCTGGTGCCCCCGAGCGGCATGGGCAGCTCGAGCCGGGCCAGCAGCGGCAGCATCAGCCCGAACTGGCCGGCATATTCGCCGGCGAACAGCGCGGCGAGGAGGCTCTCCCGCGCATTGTCGATCACCAGCTCCGCCTGCAGGCAATCGATCTCCGGTTGCTCGGCAAAGGTGCTCGCGGCGAGCCGCAGCTGGCCCGGGTCGGGGATGTCCTCGGCGTCATACACCACGATGTATTCCCCGCTCACCAGCGGCATCGCGTAGTTCAGCGCCTTGGGCTTGGTGCGGGGCAGGGCGTCCGGCACCACCAGCAATTCGAAGCGCGGATCGAACAGTTCCTTGCGCACCGCAGCAACGGTGGCGGCGCTGCGCGACTCGACGACGAACCGGACATCCAGCTTTTCCGGCGGATAGTCGAGGTTGCGCATCGCCTTGGCCAGTTGCCCCACCATCGGGGCTTCGTCGCGCAACGGCACCAGCACGGTATAGACCGGCAGCTCTGCGTCGCTCAGCATCGCCGGCGGTGGCGGCGCGCGCGACCGGCTGACCGCCGCCCAGAACCTCAGCAACGCCGGAATGACGAGGATGGCGCCGACCATCGGCAGGAAGGCCGGCCGCGAAAGGCTCGGCGCCAGCAGCGCAAACAGCAGTAGGAGCGTAACCCCGGCCGCGAACCCGACTCGCACCGGCGTCGGCGCGCTCACGCTGCCACTCGCCCGCGGCCAGCGCCGCACCAGCCGCTGGCGCGCCTCGTCGAGCAGTTCTTCCTCGCTCGCCGCGGCCAGCTCCGCCCGGATCGCCACCGCCGGCACGACGCAGAAATGGCGCCGGAACTCGGGGTGCAACTCGACATGGCGACGGAGCTTCAGGAATTCGCCGAAGCGCGGCGCGCTGTAGACCACCTCGCGCTCGAACAGCTTCGCCCGCAAGGTGCGGACTTCCCCAAGCCGCTCGATGCGCTCGATTACCAGGCTGCCGGGAAGCGTGTTGGGGACTTTTGGGGCGAACGCCAGGCCCGCCCATGCGGCGGCGCGCTCCATCACCAGCACGTCGCCCAGCCCGAAGCGGTTGGCGCAATAGTCGAGCGGATCTACCTCGAGCGCCAGCGCTGCTTCGAGGTGTAACAAGGCTTCGGTCTCGCCGTCGACATGCCCGGCAAGTATTGCGTGAAGAAGCGCCCCCGCCTCCGACACTGCACCCACCACAATGACTTGAAGTATGCTCTAAATAGACCATCGCGATTAGCGATCACGCGCGCGTTATCGTCAACTGAAATCGAGTCGGGTGAGGCAGCAGCGCCGGCCCTCGCCTTTGCCGACGATTTGGGCGATAAGCCGTCAAACGCCCGCCCGCCCGGAACCCATGCGCGCCTTACTGTTCGCTCTCGCCCTGCTGCTCGTCCCGTCGGCGCCGGTGGTGGCGCAGGCCTTGCCCTATCATGTCGATCCCGGCGCCCGCGAAATCGTGCCGAGCCTCGCGGCGGTTCCGGCGATCCGCTTCCTCACCACCGCCGATTTCCCGCCCTTCAACTTCCGCGACGACAAGGGCGAACTGGTCGGCTTCAACGTCGATCTGGCGCGCGCCCTCTGCGCCGACCTGAAGATCGCCTGCACCATCCAGGCCTGGCCCTGGGACCAGGCCACCAAGGCGCTCGAGGACAAGCAGGGCGATGCGCTGATCGCCGGACTGGCGCTGACGCCCAAGAACGCTGAGCTGTTCGATTTCTCCTCGATCTACCTGATGCTGCCCGGCCGCTTCGTCACGCCGGTCGCTGCGGCGCCGGGCTTCGATCCGGCGCAGTTGCAGGGAAAGCGCGTCGCCGTCCGTCGCGGCTCGACCCATGCCGAGTTCATCACCCGCTACCTGCCTTCGGCGCAACTGGTCCCGTTCGACACCGAGATCGCGGCCCTCGAGGCGCTCTCGAAGGGCGAGGTGGATGCCTATTTCGGCGATGCCATGCGCGCCTCGTTCTGGCTC
>NZ_JAQGJL010000061.1 GCF_028290645.1 Devosia sp.
GGGCACTCGTGTTCTTCCCGAACTTCAGGGTAACATCAATCGATTACCAAAATCGCCAACCGAGCCCCCTGCCCTTGCCCAAGTCCCCCGAATTCACCTCCCGCACGCTGGGCGATCTCTGCCTGCACCACCTGGCCGAAAACCCGGCGCAACTCGCCGAGTTCATGACCATGACCGGCTATTCCCCGGATGCGCTGCGCAAGGCCGCCGGCGGCGACGGGCTGGACCGCGGGCTGATCGATTATTTCGCTGCCAACGAGGCGCTGCTCCTGGCGCTCTGCGCCAACAACAGCTTCAAGCCGGACGACTTCATGCGCGTCTGGGCCCGGCTCAACCCGGCGGGATAACGGAGAAATGCTCTCGCTCTGCCGCGACTGCTCGGCGACGGCGGAGGCTTTCGAGCCTCTCGGCCGCTGCCGTGCGTGCGGTTCGCCTCGAATCATTGCACATGCGGAACTGGGCAAGCTCTCGATCGCCCATGTCGATTGCGACGCGTTCTACGCCTCGATCGAGAAGCGGGACGATCCGAGCCTCGTCGACAAGCCGCTGATCATCGGTGGCGGCGTCCGCGGCGTCGTCTCCACCTGCTGCTACATCGCCCGGCAATACGGGGTGCGCTCGGCCATGCCGATGTTCAAGGCGCGCGAACTCTGCCCAAGCGCGGTGATTATCCCGCCCAACATGCAGAAATATGTCGGCGTCAGCCGGCAGATTCGCGCATTGATGGATGCCCTGACGCCACTGGTAGAGCCGCTCTCCATCGACGAGGCGTTCCTCGATCTCACCGGCACAGAGACCCTGCACCGCGCCAGCCCGGCGATCGTCCTCGCGCGATTTGCCAAGCAGGTCGAGCAGCAGGTCGGCGTCACCATCTCGGTGGGACTCAGCCACAATAAGTTCCTCGCCAAGATCGCCTCCGACCTCGACAAGCCCCGTGGCTTCGCGGTTATCGGCAAAGCCGAGACTGTCGACTTCCTCGCGAGGCAGCCGGTAAGCCTCATCTACGGCGTCGGCAAGGTGTTCGCCGAGACGCTGCGCAAGGACGGGTTCGAAACCATCGGCCAGTTGCAACAGACGCCGCCCGAGAACCTTATGCGCCGCTATGGCGATTCCGGCGCCAGGCTGGCCCGCCTCGCCCGCGGCGAGGATGCCCGCACCGTCTCGACCGACGACCAGATGAAGACCGTCTCGGCGGAGACCACCTTCAATACCGACCTCAAGAGTTTCGACGACCTCTCGACCGAGTTGCTGGCGCTGTGCGAGCGGCTGTCGGAGCGGCTGAAGGCCAAGTCCATCCTCGGCGACACCGTGACGCTCAAGCTGAAATCGGCTGGATTTCGCTTGCGCACCCGGGCCCGGCAATTGATGATCCCGACGCAGCTTGCCAATGTGCTTTACGAGACCGGCGTACAGCTTCTCGCTCGCGAGACCGACGGTACGGCGTTCCGTTTGATCGGCATTGGAGTCAGCGGCATCTCGGAGGCCGACGGCGTCGATCCGGTCGATCTGATCGAACCGGGCGTGGCGCGGCGGGCCGCCGCCGAGCGGGCCATTGATCGTGTACGGGACCGCTTCGGCCGTGACGCCGTGATCCGCGGCAAGCTATATGACCGGGTGAAGGCTCGCGCCGCCCGAAACGCAGAAAAGCAAGACGAAGAGAACCAGGATGACCAGCCCCCTCGATAAGCTCCGCGAATATGGCTACGAGCTGCCCCAGCCCAAGGCGCCGGTCGCCACCTACATCCCGGTCACCCGCACCGGCAACATCGTCTATGTCTCCGGCCAGATTTCCTCGGGCCCCGATGGGGTCGTGGTCGGGCTGCTTGGCGACACCATGAATGTCGTCCAGGGCGGCAATGCCGCCGAGCTCGCCGCGGTGAATTTCCTCAGCCAGATCGTCCACAGCGCCGGGATCGACCTCGCCAACGTCAAGCGGGTGCTGAAGCTCACCGTGTTCGTCGCCTCGACTCCGGATTTCGCCGAGCAGCACCTCGTTGCCAATGGCGCATCGAACCTCATCGTCGGGGTGCTCGGCGACAAGGGCCGGCACGCCCGCTCCGCGGTCGGCATGGCATCACTGCCGCTCGGGGCGGCCGTCGAGGTCGAAGGCATCATCGAAGTCGAGGGCTGAGACGGCATCGACGCGAAAGTGTCATGCGGGGCTGCTAGCGCCGGCACATTCTCCACCCCATATGACGGCTGAAGCATGAGCGCCAAACCCAATTTCGATCGCCCCATCGCCCATCGTGGCCTGCATGACCGCGGGCGCGGCATCATCGAGAACACGGCGAGCGCTTTTGCCGCCGCGATCGAGCACGGCTACGCAATCGAGTGCGACGTCCAGCTCAGCCGCGACGGCATCCCGATGATTTTCCACGACGACGATCTCGACCGCCTCACCGGCGTCGCGGGGCCGGTGAATGCCCGGACCATGGCTGAACTCGCGAGCTACAAGCTCCTCGACAGCGCCGCCGGCGATACGCCGCAGCGCTTCACCGAGTTCCTGGCGCAGGTCAACGGCCGCGTGCTGCTGCAGATCGAGCTCAAGCAGCAGCCCGACCAGGCGGCGACCGAGGTACTGGCGCAGACCGTCATGGACGCCCTCAAGGGCTACCGCGGCCCGGTGGTGCTCGAATCCTTCGATCCCAAGCTGCTCATCGAGGTGAAGAAGCGCGGCGCCACCATGCCGGTCGGCATCGTCACCTATGGCTTCGACGAGCCCGAATGGGACCAGCACCTGTCGGCGGCCACCAAGTTCATGCTGCGCCACCTGCTGCACTGGCCGCTCACTCGCTTCGACTTCATCTCGTGCCGCGACAAGTCGCTCGACCTGCCGGCGGTGAAGTTCTTCCGCTCGCTCGGCATTCCCGTCTGCGCCTGGACCGTCAAGTCGCCGGCCGCGGCGCTCGCCGTTCTCGGCAAAGCCGATCAGATCGTTTTCGAGGGGTTCGATCCACCAAGTGCCTGATGCGCCGCTCAGCGCTGACGTTGTCGGCTCCATCGCGGAGATCCCCGCGGCGGTGTGGAACGGGCTGGCGCCGAGCCATGACGGGGTCGTCGACAACCCGTTCCTCGACCACGCCTTCCTCCTGGCGCTGGAGCGCTCCGGTTCGGCCACCAACCGCACCGGCTGGCAGCCGCAGCACCTGCTGCTCAGCGATGCCGCCGGCACGCCCGTTGGGGCCATGCCGCTCTATCTCAAGTCGCACTCGCAGGGTGAGTACGTCTTCGACCACGGCTGGGCCGATGCCTTCCAACGCGCCGGCGGCGACTATTATCCGAAACTCCAGTGCTCGGTGCCATTCACCCCGGTCACCGGCCCGCGCTTCCTCGCCGTCGACGATGCCAGCCGCACCGCGCTGATCCGCACCGCCGAGACGCTCGCCACCCGCAACAACATCTCGTCGGTCCACGCAACCTTCGTCTCCGAGGCCGAGGCCGAACTCGCCCGCTCGTCTGGCTGGCTGGTCCGCCATGACACCCAGTACCACTGGCACAACGAGGGCTTTTCCAGCTTCGAGGACTTTCTCGGCACCCTCTCCTCGCGTCACCGCAAGGTTACCCGTCGCGAGCGCCGCGATGCGCTCGAGGTGGATGGGCTGACGGTAAAATGGCTCACCGGAGCCGACCTCACCGAAAGCGTGTGGAACGCATTTTTCGAGTTCTACCAGGACACCGGCAGCCGGAAATGGGGCCGCCCCTATCTCAACCGCCGCTTCTTCTCGATGCTCTCCGAAGCCATGGCCGACCGGGTGCTGCTGATGTTCGCCTATGATGGCGACGAGCCCATTGCCGGCACGCTCAGCCTCATCGGCCACGACCGCCTGTACGGCCGCTATTGGGGCACGACGCGCAACGTTCCGTTCCTCCACTTCGAGCTCTGTTACTACCAGGCCATCGACTACGCCATCGCCCACCGGCTGACCGTCGTCGAAGCGGGCGCGCAGGGCGAACACAAGCTGGCGCGCGGCTATGCGCCCGCCACGACTCGCTCCGTGCACTGGATCGGCCATCCCG
>NZ_JAQGJL010000088.1 GCF_028290645.1 Devosia sp.
GGATTTCTACGAGCGTAGTGGACCGGGTGATCCACATCGACTGGATCGAGACGGAGATGGTGTGGCTTGTGAGACGTTGCCTTGAAGCCGCGTTATTCTTCGCGGTTTTTGCGTCCGAAGTTCCCTAGGTTGGTTCCTCGACCCTCCCGGTTGCTCCCACGTGCTCCCACGTTAATTTCACGCCGTGAACGCCGCTCTGTGGGTGCCTTCGTGATCCTGGCGTTCTGCGGCATTGGTGGACTTGGTCTAATATCTGGGGCCACCAGCAACCGTACCGAGAAGCTGGCTGCCACATCGACCGCCGTCCAACAGGGCGCCACCGGAGGACCGCGAGTGCAATTCTCCATGTGCGGTTCGAAACGCTACACCTGCGTTGTAGATGGTGACACGATCTGGCTGGAGGGGAAAAATCTTCGACTGCGGTCCTTCGACACTCCTGAGCCGTATAATGACATCTGCGGCGGTGCTCAGGAGAAGGCCTTGGCCAGGCAAGCCAGTGCACGTCTGCTGGACCTGCTCAATCGCAATGCCTTCACCGTGGAGACGTTCGGTTTAGACGGAACTGGCAGACGCACTCTGGCTACGATCAGAATTGCGGGTCGCGATGTCGGCGATATCCTGATCGAGGAGCGCTTAGCCAGGCGGTGGCCAGATGGCGAGGAGTGGTGGTGTTCTTGAGAGCGACATCTTGGGGCGGCTGGGTGGCCTGATTGAGTGTCCATATAGTGTCGCCTCGCCCGGCAACAGTCCTGGATGACGAACTTGCCGGCCAGCTGAAACTCTCGGGCGGTCACCGGGATAGTTGCCATCACACCCTGCCCGTCCTGAACGGCACCCGGCTCTTGGGCTTGAAACGCTTCTCCGGCCGGCTCAGCGCCGCCTTCACCAAGCCGAGGTCGGCGCCGGTCATCTGCGCGATATCCTGCGGCTCGAGGTAGGGGTGATCGGCCTTGAGCTGGCGGATGCGGGCCGACTGATTGGGTTGGATGGCTATGGTCATGGGTCACCTCCGATCGTCTGAGGTGAGGACTCATAGCACCGTGAACAAAATGAGAACAGTCGCTAGGGATTGCGGTCTCTGCCGCGCCGGTCATACTAGACCAATGGTCCTTCGGGACGATCCAGGCGAGCCTGTGGGCTGACGGTACTCGGCTAATGCTCGTCAGCTGCATCGACGGCTGCGGTCAGCTTCTCGAGAAGCATAGGCGCCGTGGTTGAGAGATTACCACGCTAGCCAACCGGCGACAGCGCAGCCTGTGCTACCTTGAGCGTGCCGGCGTAGCTGGGCGGAAGATCGGGACGGAGTTCGGCATCGAACACCAGCGCATCGGCAGCCAATCGGGGGCACGAGAGACGCTTGGACTAGTCCAGTGGAAGATAGCCGGTGAAGCCCGCGATCTTCCACACATGGTTCTCGCGGCGTAAGTGGAACACCGAGCGCCAGGCCAGTGACATCGGTTCCCCCGACTTGTGCAGAACGTGGCCTTCGATGCGCTTGTGCGCTAGCGCTGCGTCGCCATTGATGTCGACGCGGACAATTGACTGGCATCTGAACCAAGCGGAGCGAAGGGGCTCGGCGAAGTCGGCGGGGTTCCAGCGTGCCGCGATGGCGGCGTCGCGATAGGCCGCGACTCTCGAGTAGGCTGGACGCCAGTTGGCGGGGTCGAGCGAGAGGGCAGCGTCGATACCGAGAAAGCCGTTCTCGACATAGTCGGTGGCGACAGGCGACCAGTCGCCGCTGAGGAAGAAATCCGTATCGCGGCGCACCAACATCTCCCAGATTGAGAAGCGATCGGCGTCGTCTGGCGCAAAGGGATTGCGCTCGCTCATGCCAGTGGCGCGTCCATTGGGAGGGGGAAATGAGGTTCGGGCAGCTGGCCGCCCATGGACTCCGAGATTCTGCGGGCGGCGCCGAACAAAATCACCGCCGCATCGTCGAAAGGCACAATTACCTGCTGGCTGGTCAGGAACGGCATGGTGAGCGCGGCAATCGAGATGCCGGCAGCGTTCATTATGGGGAAGCTGAGGTCGGTTACACCCTGCACCACTTCGCCCTCGATCCGCTCATAGCCGCGGCTCGCAATGGCGGCGATACGTAGGCGAAAGCGTGCTACCTGTTCAGCGGGCACGAGCGCTTCCGATTGACTGAGGATCCACTCCTTCACGGGGGCCGGCTGGAAGGCGACGATGGTGCGCCCCGATGTCCCACGGACAGCCGGGCTAGCGGCGCCAACACGCAGCCGGATGGCGATGGGAGCCGGGCTGTCCACCTGCGCGATGATGCGCTGGTTGAGCCCATCGAGCACCGCCACGTGGACGGCCTGCGAGGTTTCGAGCGCCAGCGCGTTCATGATCGGCTGCGCGGCATCGACCACACGCCGGAACGGCGGGAAAAGCGTCGCCAGGCCGTATAACTGCGTTGATAGCACAAGTGCTTCTTCGCCGGGCGGCCGGATGAGGTATCCGCGGCGCTCGAGCGTCAGCACCATGCGGTAGACTTCCTGCACCGAGCGGCCGAGACGCTGAGCAATCTGGCTCGGCGTGACCGGCACCGTCAGCGTCGCCAGCAACTCAAGCACATCGAGGCCCTTCTCGAGCGCCGGGGCGGTATAGGTGGGCTTGGCGACCAGCTTGCGACGCGTACCGGAAGGCTTTGCGGCCTTGGCCAGCGCACCGTCTTCGCCTGTCTCCTTGGCGCGCCTCGCCATTGCTCCTCCTCGCTCGCCCATCCTCGGCGCCGATGTCGAGTATCATCGCCCCGGCCGGTCCGCCACCATGGGCGCGGCCGGAGGCACAGGAAATCGCGGGGCTAGTCCCAGAGCAGAAGCCAGCCCGCTCCCGGACAGTCGAACACATGCTCGACGCCCGTCGGGACGCCGTTCGCGAGCGGCAGCGCCTTGACCGACGAGGAATCCCAGCCTGCGACGAGTACATGGTCGGCCGTCACCAGCAAGTGCTGCGGCCAAGCGGTCTCGGAATCGAGTTCGGACACCAGCACCGGGTCGACCCGCGACACCTCGAATGTGGTGATGGTGTCGTGGCTGCGGTTGGCGAAGTAGACATGCTTGCCGTCGAGTGAGCGCTGGACATCGCCGGGATAGTTGCGTTCCCAGCGGGTCTTAGCCGGGCCGGTCTGCAGCGTGCTCTTGACGTCGGCCCAGTTGGACGGCGCGTCGCCCCGGCGGCCGACGACGAGATTGGAGCCGAGTTCGCCGCTGATGGCGAGACGGCCATCGGGCAGGACGACACAGTGGCGCGGGCCGGTATTGGGGGGGACGGCAGTGGTGCGGCCAGCGATCAGCGCCTCGGCGCCCGGACGGGTGGGGTCGACGGTGAACTCGCGCACCAAGTCGGCGCCGAGGTCGATCACGATCAATGTGTCGCCGTCAAAGAAGGCCTGGTGCGGGTGCCCATCGTCCTGGCGCTCGATTTCGGGACCGCTGCCGCTGAGCTTCAGTAGGGCGATCGGACCGTCGAAGCTGCCGTCCGTGGCGATGCGCTGCACGCCGAGCGTGCTGGTGGTGTAGTTGGTGACGATCAGCAACTGGCCGCTTGAATCGACCACGAGGTGGCAGGGCTCAGCGCCTTCGCTCGACTTCTCGCCGAGTGTCGTCGCGCCGCCCTCATCTATGCGCCAGGCGTGGATATCGCCTTCCATGCCCATGCGTGACGTACCGTAGACCACGGGCAGGGTAGGGTGTCGGGTGAGGCAGGAGAGCTGGTGGACCGTGGCGAGGTGCTCGCCCGCCCACTTGCCGTCCCGCTGCGTCCAGCGCATGAGACCGTGTCGCGGTTCCGTGCCCCGCGAGGCGACGAGCAGCGCCTGGCCGCTCCGCAGTTCGAACTCCGACATTCCGTCCCTCTCCGTCACCTGCTATTCGGATGCGCCGGGACCAAATCCGTCCCACTGGTCAACGATCTTGCCACCATTCACGATGCTGGTGCGTCGCAACATGGCAAAGGCCATGCAGACATGGTTGGGGACGATCTCGAGCCGCATGCCCACCGGCAGTGGGAGCGGCGCACCCTCGCCTTGCCAGCGTAGCCAGCCATGCTCTTCCGACATCCGCTCGATCACCCAGCCCGGTGCGTTGACGATCAGCCCCATTCCGGGGAACTGCTCGCGATGCGCCGAGGCCGGCACCAGATCGGTGCTGAGCGACTTGGAGCCGGCATCGATGCAGGCACGCTCGGGGTCGGGGTGGCTGACCACCGTGGCGATCACGCGGATGGCTGTGGTGTCGAGGCTGGCATTGCCGAGCGCGATCTGACCGACATCGTTGAAGGCGTAAATCCCGGGGCGGATTTGCGTGACACCG
Organism: Devosia sp.; assembly: GCF_028290645.1. GTDB lineage: Bacteria > Pseudomonadota > Alphaproteobacteria > Rhizobiales > Devosiaceae > Devosia_A. The sequence continues at coordinate 4,320 of NZ_JAQGJL010000088.1, forward strand.
GGAACATGCGCCACGGCGCGTGCCGAAGCCGAGGCGCCGAGCGAAACGATCGGCAGCGGCACGCCCCGGGCGCGGATCGACTCGGCGACCCCGACCATAAAGGCCCCGGCAGCGCGGGCGCGGGAGGCGAGATCGGGCAGATCCTTGGCGCCGTAGGTCGTGCCTTCATGGGTGTAGATGCCGACGAGTTCGACGCCGGGAACGGCGTGGACCGCGAGGGCCACGTCGGCGGCCTTGTCGGCAGTGACGCCCTCGCGGCCGAGGCCGGAATCGATCGCAAGCATCATGCGGGCGGTGTCCCCGGCCGCCGCGAAAGTGGCGCCGATGCTGGCGGCCGCCGCTTCGCTGTCTGTAGCGAGCGTGAGGTCGACCTTTCGCGACAGCGCAAGCGCCCGCTCTGCCTTGTCGGCACCGACAATGGGGTTGGCGACGAACAGCCGTTTCACGCCGGCCGCCGCGAAGGCTTCGGCCTCGCCGAGCTTGGCGACGCAGAGGCCATCCGCGCCGTGCTCGATCTGCCGCAGGCCAACCTCAGCCATGCGGTGGGTCTTGGCATGCGGGAAGAGTTCGACGCCGGCCGAGCGAGCAATTTCAGCCATCTCGTCGAGATTGCGATCGAGTACGTCGAGGTCAAGCACTAGACCGGGCGTGGCGACGGGGAGGTTCGCCCAAGTGGCGCCATCAGCTGCACGGGCAATCGATATTGCTGTTGCGTTCATCGTCAGTCTCCCAGTCTCAGCGTCCGGCCGGCGCGCTGGCCGGTGACGCGATTGTTCTCGACGGCGAACTGGCCGTTGACCAGCACGTGCACTATGCCCGTCGCCGCCTGGCGAGGGTGCTCGTACGTAGCGTTCGCCTTCACGTTGTCCTTGTCGAACACGACGAGATCGGCGACGGCGCCGGCCGTAATGCGGCCGCGATCCATCAGCCGCAGCCGATTGGCCGCGGAGCTGGTCATATGGCGCACGCATTCCTCGAGCGTCAGCACCTTCTCCTCGCGCACATAGGTTTCGAGCATGCGCGGGAAGGTGCCCCACGAGCGCGGATGGGGACGGTCGCCGACGAGGATGCCGTCGCTGCCCACCGTGTGCTCCTCGCGCTGCATCAGCGTGCGGACATGCTCCTCGAGGCCGATGAAGAACACGCAAGGCGCCGCGCGCTCGGTGGCGATCAGCACATCGAGCGCGAGTTCGGCAGGGGAAGTGTTGAGCTTCCGCGCGGCGTCGGCGACGCTGCCCTCCATCATCCATTCCATCTCCGGCGCACCGGGCAGGCCCGCGAGATAGACGCTCGACCAGTTCACGGTGAGTCCCTGGTGGCCGTCCGAGCCGATGACGTCGAGCGCCTCAATGATGCGCTGGCGCGTTTCCGGATCGCGCAGCCGCGCCATCTGCTCGTCGCCAGTTCCGGACAGGGTCCAGCTCGGCAGTTGCGACAGCAGCGTCGTCATACCGGCGAGATAGGGGTAGGCGTCAAAGCTTAGATCGACACCGTCGGCGATCGCCTCGTCAAACATCTTGAGCAGGAGCGGCAGCTTGCCGCGATTGGCTTCGAAGCTCAGATGGGTGTGCGCGAGGTGCAACGCCACGCCGGAACGGCGCGCGATCTCGAAGCACTCGCCATAGCCGCCCAGCGCGTCCGTGCCGTAGTTACGGTGATGCGGGCAGTAGAAGCCGCCGTACTCAGCGACGACTTCGCACAGCGCGACGAGTTCGTCGGTGTCGGAATACATGGCCGGCACGTAGGTGAGGCCGGTGGACAGGCCGACGCCGCCTTCCTCCAGAGCGGTGCGCAGCAGCGCTTTCATCTGCTCCAGTTCGCCCGGAGTCGCGAGGCGCGGGGCATTCCCCATCACCAGCATGCGCAAGTTGCCATGCGGGACGAGATAGGCCGCGTTCACCGCGATGTTGCCGTCGAGGCGCTTCAGGTACTCGCCGACCGTGCGCCAGTTCCAGTCAAAGCCCGCCGGGTCGTCGTTCCAGCCTTTGATCTGGCTGCGCATCTCGATCAGCGTCGCATCGTCGACCGGGGCGTAGCTCAAGCCGTCCTGTCCCAGCACCTCGGTGGTGACGCCCTGGCTGAGCTTGGAGGTGTGGTCGGGGTTCACCAGCACCTGCAGGTCCGAATGGGTGTGCATGTCGATAAAGCCCGGCGCAATACAGAGCCCGCTGATATCGACGATCCGGTCGGCCGGGGGACGCCGCGCGCCCCTGAAGATGCCAGCGATGCGATCGCCGATCACCAGCACGTCGCCGCGCACCGGCGCGTTGCCGAGGCCGTCGACGATGAGGCCGCCGGAAAACAGGGTGGAACTGGTACTCATTACGGCTCGATTCGAAGCTTCTGGTTATTGCGTGCGCTGAGGTAGATCGCGTCGGTAACGGCGACGACATGCGCGGCGAGTTGAGCGGTGAGGCCGGCTGGGGCAGGAGCACCGAACGCGCAGGCGATCAGTGCCTTGGTCGGCGCGCCAGGGTCATAGACCCCCGAAGCCTCCGGCGCCCGATACTCGACCACTTCGCCGTCGGCGCGGACGAGGCGGAGCGTATCGGCGGCGGAGTCGGCCCAGAGCTGGCCGTTCCTGCCGTAGAGCGCCATATGCCACTGCGGCCGGGCCAGATAGTTGTGGGTAGAGGCTGCGCTTAGCGCCGCCGATCCGCCGCCGGCGAACTCGGCGTTGACCGTCGTATGGAGATCGATCTCGCTCGCCGGCGGGAAGGTGCTCGCGTTGAGCGCCACGATCGGCTCACCCACCAGCCACTCCACCATGCCCAGCTGGTGCGACATGGTCACCGCTGCCGAACCGCCAGCCGAGATGGCCTTGTCGGTATAGGTCGATGTGCTGGAGCCGAGCTTGCCGCCCCAGCCGCCATCCGTTCCCCCCGACAGCAGCGCGCGCGTATTCACCGCGAGGTGCATGGTCATGTGCTCGACCGGTCCGATCTCGCCCGCCTCGATGAGCTGGCGGCTCAACGAGAAGATCGGTGCTGCGGGCCAACCAAAGCCGACCAGCAGGTCCTTGCCCAAGCGTTCGGCGGTATCGCGCATCCGGCGGGCGGCGTCGGCACTCAGGGCGAAGGGTTTTTCGACGAGGACGTGTGCGCCGGCCTCGAGGGCGGCGATCACCTGCTCCTCATGCGCCACGGGCGGACTCGAAACGACGACGATGTCGGGCTTTGTCGCCAGCGCCGCGCGCCAGTCGCCAAAGCTCGGGACGTCGAACTGTCTGCCGAGGTTGGAGGCCATCTCGGCATTCGGGCTCGAGATAGCAACGAGCTCGACGCGCGGATCGGCCTTGAGCGCGGGCAGGTGGCTCGACTGGGACCACGCACCTGCACTGAGCACCGCAGCCTTGATCGTTGGGCTCATTTGCCGACACCCGCGGTAAGTGCACCGACAACGTGGCGCTGGAAGATGAGGACGAGCACGGTGGGCGGCAACATCGACATGACCGTCGCTGCGGCGAGGGCGTTCCAGTTGAACTGCTGCACCGACTGGAAACCGGCGAGCAGCGGCGGGACGGTGAGCTGGTTGGTCAGCACGAGTGCATAGAAGAACTCGCTCCAGGACTCGAGGAAGATCAAGACGCCGGCGGCGACGAGGCCGGGCTTGGCGATCGGCACGATGATTATCCACAGCGTCTGCAGGCGCGTCGCGCCGTCGATCTTGGCCGCTTCTTCGATCTCGCGCGGCAACTGGTCGAAGTAGTTCTTGAGGATCATGATTGCGAGCGGCAGGGTAAACACGTTGTAGCTGATGATCAGCGCCCACGGCGTGTTCAGCACCCCCATCACCCGGAAGGCCACGAAGAACGGACCGATGATGGCGATCGCCGGCACGATACGTGTCGCGATCACCGAAAGCTCGAAAACCCGCGCGCCACGGAACGGATAGCGCGACAGCCCGTAAGCTGCGGCCCCGGCGATCAGCAGGTTGAGCACGACGAGGCAGCCACTGACCAACATGCTCTGGCCGATGGCCGGCACGAGGCGCGTGCCCATGTCCGTGCTGCCGATGCCCTTGCCGCCGGTATTGCCGAACAGGACCGAGGCATAGTTGTCGAACGTGATGCTGGAAGGCACCAACGGGAACGGCTTGATGCCGAGCTGGCTGGGCGTGATCAGACTCGAGACGACGAGGTACCAGACCGGCAACAGGATCCAGATGGCGAACACGAGGACACCGGCATAGAGGGCGATGGTCGCGGACAAGCCGCGGCGCCGGCCGTGGTCGGCTTCTGCGGTAGCCATCATAAGGCCTCCCTGCGATAGAACATTTTGACGATCATGAGACCGCCGACCAGCGCGACGACGCCGAGGATCACGGCGAGCGCGGAGCCCAGCCCGATATTGGTGTTCACGAACAACTGCCGGTAGATCAGGACGCTCAGCACCTGCGTGGTGTCGCCCGGTCCGCCCTGCGTCATGGCGAAGACAACGTCGAACTGCAGGAAGGCGTAGATCACGTTGAACACGGTGACGGTGATCAGCACGGGCTTCAGCCAGGGCAGGGTGATGTTGGTGAAGCGCTGCCACCAGTTGGCGCCGTCCAACTGAGCCGCCTCGTACAGTTCCTCGGGCAGGGACTGAAGACCCGCGAGCAGCAGGATGCCGGCAAAGCTCGCCTGCCGCCAGACAGCGGCGATTACCGTGATGGGCAGGGCCGTATTCGGGTCGGACAGGAACGGATGATAGGTATCGGAGAGGCCGAGCATCAGGAGCACGGCGTTGAGCCCGCCGACACTGCCGTCGGCAAACCACTTCCACAGGATGCCGATCACCAGCCATGGCGTCGCCCACGGAATGATCAGCAGCGCGCGCGCCAGGCCGCGACCGATGAAGCGCTGGTTGAGCAGCATGGCCATGGCGAGGCCGATCAGCGTCGAGAGGACAACGAAACCGATCGAGAAGGTCAGCGTCACCTGGACGGAGCGCCAGAAGACCGGGCTCGAGAAGATGATCGTGTAATTCTCGATGCCGACGAACGGTCCGAAGCTCGAGCCGCTCGCGGGCACGTCGTGCAGGCTGTAGACCGCCGTAAGCACAGTCGGCACCGCCAGCAGCACAGCCAGCAGCATCATCGCCGGTGCCACCAGCTTGAGTCCGAACGCGCGATCTGCTTTCGCGGAAGACCTGCTCAAGTCAGATGCTGCAGCCACGTGCGCTCCTCATGCGACCCATTTTGCCATGATCGACCAGCTCCATCACGCCGGACGGGATGGAATGGAAGCGCCACCGCCCCGTGGGGCGATGGCATCTGCGGGAATGGACTAGAGCGTCCGGCCGCCGTGCGCGCCCTTGACGGCGGCGGTCAGGTCCTCGACGGTCTTGCCCGGGGTGGCCTGGCCGAGCAGCAGGGCATGCACGATGTCGCCCACCTTGGCCTGGAAATCCGGATACCAGGGCAGGGTACGGGCCGGCACGACGTTCGACTTGGTCGCGAATGTGTCGGACAGCATAGCGAGGTCGTAGTAGTCCGGGAACGAGGCGATCACTTCAGGATCGGTGAAGAATCCGGCGTACGGAGCGGCGAGGCCGGCGGCCTTGGCCCACTGGTTGAACACCTTGAACTTGCCGTCTGTGTTCTTCCAGCCGTAGTACTTCATCAGGTCCCAGGCGGCAGCGCGCTCGTCCTCGCTGTCGGACTGGCCCATCTGCAGGACCTCGCCGATCTGGAGCGTGGTCGGGCCGGCCGGGGCCGTCCTGACGTTGGCCGACTGCGGGCCTTCGAGGGAACGGATCGAGGTCAGGAAGTAGTGGTGCAGCACGTAGAACGCCGCGTTGCCCTGAGCCATCTCATTGGAGAGCTTGCCCGGATCGTCGGTCAGCAGCGACTTTGGCGCGAGGCCTTCCTGGTACATGGTTTGCCACCACTCGAACACACCGACGGTCTTGGGGTCATCGGCGAAGACCGGCTGGCCGGCGGTGTCGAACGCGGTGATGCCCTCGTTCAGCAGGTAGGTATGCAGGTATTCCTCGCAGAACTCCTTCACCCAGTAGGCGACGTAGGGCGCCGGGGTGGTGGTGGAGAGCGCCTTGGAGGCGTCGTAAATCTCCTTGAGGTTGGTCGGCACGGCGAGACCGGCGTCGGCGAGGTACTTCTCGTTGTAGTGCAGCATGTGCACGGCCGAGAAGTAGGGGGCGCTGATGATGTCGCCGGCGGCGTTCACGTGACGGCCACGGGCGCTCTCGAACATGTCGGCGATCATGTCGTTGACACCGGGCAGGCCGTTCAGCGTCTTCGCCCAGCCCTCGTTGATGAACTTCTGCGAGTTGTAGGCGAAGTTGTAATAGAGATCGATCTTGTCGCCGCCCCGCAGGCGCGTCTGCAACGCTGGGGTGTAGCCGAGGTTCGGGATCACGGCGACATTGACGGCCGGATTACCCGCCGCGGTCCATTCGCCGACCAGCGACTTGATGGTGTCGGGCTGGAAATCCCAGGCGAGCATATCTAGCGTGCCGGAATAGGCCGCATTGGCCGTGCCGGTCATCAGGCCGGGCACGATGGTTGCAGCCAGCGCTGATGCGCCGCTGGCCTTGAGGAAGGAGCGGCGGTTCAGCGAACCGATGCCCCCCGTGGTGTTAGTGGTCTTCATGGCTTTCCCTCTCCTGGACGAAACTGAACCGACAACACGTCGCTAGGGGCGTTTCGACCGCCTGCGGCCGTCATCCGCAAACGTCCCAGGTCCGCCCCAACGGACCCGGCTCTTCGACATTGCACCGCAGAACCCGCGGGCCCCGCTGATCAGTTCGGTACGCCGGGCGCTTCCCTGTCGCCCCGCCTGCCGCCCTCAGATCACAACGCTATGACGAGCTTGATCATATATCAACACCATTTTTTGCATGCGATAATGCCTCTGTCAGCGTAGCGTTTTGAGGACGATTTCCGCGGTTTCCAGGGTGCGATCGATATCGGCGTCGGTATGCGCGGCGCTGATGTGGTTGCGCTTGATCGGCACGGGCAGCATGAAGATGCCCCGCTCGCACATGCCCTGCCGGAAGCCGACATCCCTAGCGGTGTCGTTGACCAGCAGGTCCTCGTAGCGCTCGATCTTGCCGCTCATGAAGTAGGGGGTGAACACCGAGCCGAACCCGGCCGACACCATCTCGATGCCGAGCCGGCCGGCGATCTCCGCGAGGCCGTTGCGCATCCGGTCGCCGAGGCGGAACGTGCGCTCATGCACGGTGCCGTCCTCGAGCGCTGCGATGGTTGCGAGCGCCGCCGCCGAGCCGACCGGATGGCCGTTATAGGTGCCGCCGACGAACACCTTGCCGCCCGGCGCGGTGCTGAACTGCATCATCAGCTCGCGCTTGCCGGCAATGATGGCGCAGGGGTAGCCATTGGCGATGGCCTTGGCCATCGTGGTGATGTCTGGCTTGACACCGAGCACCGACTGGTAGCCGCCGAGGCCATGCCGAAAACCGGTGATCACCTCGTCGAACACCAGCACGATCCCGTGCTGGTCGCACAGCCGCCGCAGTCCCTCGACGAAATCCTGTCGCGGCAGCACGCAGCCGATGTTGTGCGGGATCGCCTCCATGAAGATTGCAGCAATCTCGCCGGGATTGTCGGCAATGGCCTGCTCGACCGCGACGAGGTCGTTGAACGGCACGATGATGGTGTTGTCGATGGCGTCGGCGAGCTGGCCGGCGCTGCCCGGGTCCTTCTTGCCGATCTTGTCGGCCGGGCTGGCAATGTTCATCAGCAGGTAGTCGTGCCAGCCGTGGAACGTGCCCTGGAACTTGATCAGCTTGGTGCGCCCGGTGACGCCGCGCGCAAGGCGCACTGCCATGTAGGTTGCTTCCGAGCCCGAGGAGAAGGCCAGCGCCATCTCGGCCGAAGGCACGTGCTGGACCACCTTCTCGGCGAGCTCGATCTCCTGCTCGGTGATGCCGACACCGACCATGTCGGGGCCTTTCAGGGCCTTGGCGACCGCGGCATTCACCGCCGGGTCGTTATGGCCGAGCACGATCGGACCGAACGCGGCGTGGTAGTCGAGATAGGTGTTGCCGTCGACGTCGCGGATACAGGCGCCCTCGGCCCATTCCCAGGCATAGGGCTGGCTCAGCCGGCGCGTGGCGGAATTGACGCCGCCGGGAATGACCTTGGTCGCGCGGTCGTAGATGCTCTTGGACTTTTCGATATGCATGGAACCGGAACTCGTCTTAGGAGAGGCCGAGCAGCGCGAGGCTGTCGCGATGGATGATCTGTTCGATCTTGTCGGCGGGGACGCGCGGCAACGCCGTGCCCTCGACGATGGCGTTGACGTTGCGAAGCGCATAGAGCGTTTCGGCGGGCGTGGTGATCGGGTAGTCCGAGGCGAACAGCAGCTTGTCGAGCACGTTCCACTCTGTGGCTTTGATCAGCCCCTCGTAGAAAGTGTAGGGCCGGTACAGGAGGCCCGAGACGTCGGCGAAGACGTTGGGGTGCTTGCGGATCACGACCGCGGTGTCGACCGTCCACGGGTGGCCCATATG
>NZ_JAQGJL010000100.1 GCF_028290645.1 Devosia sp.
CCCCCCCCCCGTTGGGGGGTGGGGCCTGGGGGGGGGCTCCACAGCCACCAGATGGTCAGTCGCCCCCCGCAAGCCCACCCCCGGTTCCCTCCATGTACCCGCTTGCGCCGACCCCGCCCGAGGTCTATCTCACCGGTGTCGGCCAAATTCGGCCGGCAAGTTCTCAGGGCGGGGTGCAACTCCCCACCGGCGGTAAATGGGCGAGAGCCCAAAGCCCGCGAGCGCCTCGGAAGCAATTCCAAGGGTCAGCAGATTCGGTGCAACTCCGAAGCCGACGGTCATAGTCCGGATGAAAGAGAACGGGAAATTACGCTGGCTCTGTCGGCGCGGCACCTCATCCTGAGGATCACCGCGCCTTCATTCCCCATCGCGATTCCCCCGTAACCCTGAGGAAACAGGCTACGGAAAGGATCGTTCGATGAGCCAGGTTTCCTCGACTACCAACTCTGCCGCGACCGGCGCCGCCTTCATGCTGGTGGCCGCGCTCGCCTTTGCCGGCTCCAACCTGCTGCAATCGGTGCTGCCGACACCCGTCCAGTATGGCGGCTACGGCATGAGCTCCACCGGCATGGCGTTCTGGCAATATGTCATTGCCGCCATCCTCGGCCTGCCGCTGATCCTTCGCATCGGCGTCCAAAACCTCCGCACCAGCCATCCGCTGGCGCACGAGATCCGGGCTTTCGTCTCGGCGCTCGGGGTCCATGTCTTCGTCTACGGTTTCGCCTCGGGCGTCCCCATCTGGCAGATGGTGACCCTGCTCGCCACCGGTCCGCTCTTCATCATCCTCGGCTCGACCCTGTTCCTCGGCGAACGCGCCTCCACCGCCCGCATCGCTGCGGCGCTGCTCGGCTTTGCCGGCGCCATCATCGTCTCGGGCGTCGGCACCGAAAGCCTCGGCTGGACGACGCTCGTGCCGATCGTCGCCGCGGCACTGTGGGGGACGACGGACGTCCTCACCAAGTATTTGGCGCTGAAAGGCGAGAGCCCCGAGACGCTCACCATCTCGCTGCTCGTCCTCGTGACCCCGAACCACCTGCTGATCCTGCTCGCCGTCTGGGGCCTCGGCATCGTCACCCCCGGCCTCTTGCCGGCCGGCATTGCCAACAATGTCTTCGCGCTCCCCTCGGGCACTGCGCTGTGGCTGCTGGCCCTGCTCGGTGCGCTCACCGCCGCCGCGCAGTATCTGCTGGCCTATGCGTACAAGGTGGCCGACGCGACCTACCTCCAGCCCTTCGGCGACAGCAAGGTACCGCTGAGCGGCCTCCTCGGCTGGGTCATCCTCGGCCAGGTCCCGTCGGTCTGGTTCTGGCCCGGCGCTGCGCTGATCGTTCTCGCCTCGGCCTTCATCTACTGGGTGGAAAGCCGGAACCGCACGCCGACCCTTGCCACGGCCTGAACCTTGTCGCCGGCCTATCCGCCTCTGCCTTCTCCCCTTGTGGGAGAAGGTGGCCGATAGGCCGGATGAGGGGTCCGCAGCCGAAGGTTGCGCGATCGGCGCGGGCGACGATCGACCCCGCGCGCCGAGAGCGCGCCGCTAGACGCCCACCCACTTTTGCTCCCGATGGCTCTGCGCCATCGCATGCACCGCCCGCTCGATCTCGAGCCCTTGTTCGAACCCGACGATCTGCGCCGCCTCCCCGCCGATCGCCTTCAGCAGCTCGTGGCACTCGATGATCTTCAGCTCATTGAACCCCAGTCCATGCCCAGGCGCCGGGATGAACCGCTCATAGGGCGCATGCACCGGCGCCGTGAGGATGGTGCGGAACCCCTGCTCGCTCGCCCGGTCGCTCGCCGTAAAAAGCTGGAATTCGTTCATCCGCTCCTGGTCGTACGCGATCGTCCCCTTGGACCCGAACACCTGCATCGCGATCCGCCCCTTGCGCCCCCAGGCGGAGCGATCGAGCGCCATCACCCCCGACGCGCCGTTCCGCAATTCGAGCAGCACCGAGGCAATGTCGTAAGTCTCGACCTTCCGCCGCCCGCCATCCCGGCTCGGCCGGTCCGCATAGGGCATCGCCAGCTGCGCCATCACCCGGCGCACCCCGCCGAACAGGAACTGCATCAGGCTCAGCGGATGCACCCCGAAATCGTCGAGCGCCCCGAAGCCGGACGAGGCCTCGCTCTTCCAATAGAACAGCGCCTCGGGGTCGGCCATGAAGTCCTCGTCCATCTCGAACCGCACATGGTTCACCTCCCCGATCGCGCCCTCCTCGAGCAGCCGCCGGATATGGCGGATCACCGGGTTCTGGATGTAGTTGTAGCCGAGCGCCGTGACCTTCCCCGAAGCCCGCGCCACCGCGGCCATGCGCTCCGCATCGCCCAGCGTCACCGCCATCGGCTTCTCGCACCAGACGTGCTTGCCCGCCTCCAATGCCGCAATCGCCATCTCGGCGTGAAAGGCATTCGGCGTCGTCACCGACACTACCTCGACCTCCGGATCGGCAACCAGTTCCCGCCAGTCCGACGTCGAGCGCTCGAACCCAAACTCCTCCGCCCGCCGCGCCGCCAGCTCCGGCGACACCTCCGCCAGATGCACCAGCCGCGGCCTCGGCCCCTCCCCGAACACCGGCTTCACCGCATTCCAGGCGAGCGCATGGCACTTGCCCATATAGCCGGTCCCGATCAGTCCGACGCCGATGCTGGTCATCTAATTGGGTTCCCTATCCACGATCTCTCAGTCGTCATCTCCCCCTTGGCGGGGGAGAAGCGAAAACTTGGACTTGGCGCAGCTAAGTCCTTAGTTTTCGCAAGAGAGGGGGTCTTGGGAGGCACCGTGGCTCTGCACCCCCTCTCTTGCGATTTCTAAGGCTTGGCGAAGTGCTAAGCCCAAGAAATCGCTTTCTCTCCCGCAAGGGGAGAGATGACCGAGAGATCGTACCTCACCCCCAACAAAAAGCGCCCGGAGCCAAAGCCCCGGGCGCCAGTCCCTTCGCGACAGCCCCTACTGATAGTCCGCCGCATTATCCTTCGTAACCAGCACCGTCCCGGTGTCGATCCACGGCTCCAGCGTCTTGCCGGCCTTCAAGTCCACCAGCGCCTGGATGCCGAGGCCACCCATGTTGCCCGGCGCCTGCGCCACCGAGGCCGTCATTTCGCCCGCCAGGATCGATGCCGCCGCATCCGGATTGGCGTCGAACCCGACGACCATCACGTCCTGCAGCTTCGCCGCTGCCTTCAGCGCTTCCACGGCGCCCAGCGCCATGTTGTCGTTGCTGCCGAAGATGCCCTTGATGTTGGGATTGCCGGCGAGGATGTTCTCGGTCACGGCGAGCCCCTTGGCCCGGTCCCACTCCGCCGTCTGCTCGGCGACCACCTTGAGCCCGCAGCCCTCGAGGCCCTTCTTGGCGCCCTCGGCCCGCGCCTGCCCGGTCGACTGGGAAATCAGGCCCTGGAGGATCGCCACTTCCGAGCCCGCCGGCAGGTTCTTGCACATGTAGTCGGCTGCGAGCGCGGCGCCCACTTCGTTATTGGTGCCGATGAAGGTTGTGCCTTCATTGGTGCCGCGGGTATCGACAAACACCACCGGGATGCCGGCGGCCTTGGCCGCATCCACCACCGGCGCCAGCGCGTTGGGATCGGTGGGCGCGAGCGCGATGCCGTCCACCTTCTGCGCGATCAGGTCTTCGATCTGGGTGATCTGTGCCTGCACGTCGGACTCGGCAGGCGGGGCCACGACGATAACGTCGACTCCGAGTTCGGCGCCCTTGTCCTTGGCGCCCTGCTCGACCGCCGCCCAGAACGGATTGCCCGCACCCGGGCCCTTCATGCCGAGCACATAGGCAGCATTGGCCGAACCGGCCATGGCGAGCAGCGCACCCAGCGCCACGCCCGTGAGAAGCAGTTTGTTCATTGCGATGGTCCTCCCTGAACCTCTTCCGTCTCCGGTCTTTCAATGCGCATCCGGAGACCTGATGCGCACCGTGAACTCTCCCACACCCCTATCGCCGCACCGCCGCCCTCCGCCGCAGCACGTCGATGTAAACCGCGATGATGATCACCAGGCCGATCAGGATTTGCTGCCAGAACGCCGAGACATTGTTGATGTTGAGCCCGTTGCGCAGGATCCCCATGATCAGCACCCCCGCCAGCACCCCCAGCACCGTGCCGCGCCCGCCGAAGAACGAGGCCCCGCCGATGATCACCGCGGCGATCGCATCGAGCTCGATGCCGATGCCCGCATTGGGAAAGCCCGAATCCGTCCGCCCGGCCAGCAGCAGCCCCGATAGCCCCGCCATGAAGCCCGAGATCATGTAGACCACCACCAGGGTGCGATCGACATTGATGCCCGAGACCCGCGCCGCATGCGGATTGCCGCCGATGGCGAAGATATGCCGGCCCATGTTCGTCTTCTCGAGGAAGAACCACAGCCCCACCGCACAGACCGCCACGAGGATCAGGCTCGCCGGCAACCCCGCCGGCGGCGGCAGACCGAAGCCGAAATAGGCCTGCCCGATATAGCGCACCTCCGGCTGCAGCCCCGAGATCGGCGCGCCGTTGGAGATGAGATAGGTGAGCCCGCGCGCCACGTTGAGCGTGCCGAGCGTCATGATGAACGGATGCGGCAGCTTCAGCACCGTCAGCCCGATGCCGTTGACCCAGCCGACCGCCAGCCCGATCGCCGGCCCGATCAGCAGCACCAGCGGCCACGGCACCCCGGCTTTCGACGCCATTGCCAGCGCCACCATCGCCAGCCCCATCACCGAGCCGACGCTGAGATCAATGCCGGCGGTGACGATCACCACATACATGCCGAGCGCCAGCAGCGCCAAGGACGCGTTCTGCTTCAATATGTTGGTAAGGTTCTGCGCCGACAGGAACACCTCCGGCTTGATCGCCGCCAGCACCGCCATCATCACCACGACGACCAGGACGATGCCGTAGACCTCGAGGAATTTCGACATGCCGGGTCCTCTCAGCGAGAAGCCGGTCTTGGTGGCGGGGGTGTCGCTCATCGCAGCACACCCCACAAACTCGATGTCATCCCAGCGAAAGCTGGGACCCAACTATCAGCAGGCGCGGGGGGCGAAATGCGCTGGGACGACGTCGCGTTTGAGGGAACAATGAGGCTCATTTTCCCCTCACCCACTGGGTCATCTCCCGCGAAAGCGGAGACCTCTGTTTTCGCGCCTGCAGCTCGATCGCAAGCGGAGGTTCCCGCTTTCGGGGGAATGACGCCGTGGCTGGGGTGCGTCCTGCTCAACTCCACCCCCCTCAATGCATATTGTCATGAGCCAGGGACGTCGTGTGGCCCTTGGTGCCCATGATCCAGCCGATGACCTCGTTGCGCGACGTTTTCGGCAGGTCCGCCTCGGCGAAATTGGTGCCCTGGTAAAGCGCCATCACCCGGTCGCAGCAGTAAAAGATATCGTCCATTCGGTGCGAGATGATGATCACCGCCACCCCGTGCTGCTTGAGCGAGCGCACCAGGTCGAGGACCTTGCCCACCTCCTTGATCGCCAGCGCCGCCGTCGGCTCGTCCATGATCACGAGCTTGGCGTCGAACGCCGTGGCGCGCGCAATCGCCACCGCCTGCCGCTGCCCGCCGGAGAGATCCTCGGTGTTCTGGTCGACCGATTTCACATGAATATGCAGCCGGTCGAGATGGTCCGACGCCATCTGCCGCGCCCGCTTGTGGTCGACGATGGTCAAGGGTCCAAACTTCGTTCCCGGCTCGCGGCCGAGATAAATGTTCTCGTAGATCGGCATGTTCCCGGCGAGCGCGAAGTCCTGGTAGACCATCTCGATGCCGAGCCGCTGCGCGTCCTTCGGGCTTCCGAACTTCACCGGCGCGCCGTTGAACACCAGTTCGCCCTCGGAGGGGACGAACAGCCCGCTGAGGATCTTCATCAAGGTCGATTTGCCGGCGCCATTGTCGCCGACCACCCCCAGCACTTCCCCTGGCGCGACGTGGAAATTGACGTCGCGCAGCGCCGTGATGGCGCCGAAATACTTCGAGATCCCCTTGGCTTCGAGCAGCGCTGCCGCCATCGCCTGCGGTCCTCCCCGACTTGTCTGCGACCTCGTTCTCATTGAGATGGAACGAATGGTGCCGCATTCCCTGTTGATGGAATATTTATTCTATTCTACGGTAGATCGTCAAGCGTTGTTGGCGAACGTGGGCGGACTGGCAGAAGTTCATGGACTTTGCCTGTCCTTTTGTTGGACTTTGCATCGACGAATGCATGCATTTTGAGGCCGGAATGGACGACGGGGACATCAAACTGGACGACGCCGCGCCGCGGGACTTTCCTGCACTGCGCGCGCTGATCGCCGCCCGCGCCCCGACCCTGCCGCGCCGCCTCACCCAGGTCGCGACTTTCGCGCTCGACAACCCCGACGACGTTGCCTTCGGCACCGCTGCCAGCGTCGCGCAACGCTCCGGCGTCCAGCCGTCTACCCTCGTCCGCTTCAGCCAGGCCCTTGGCTATCAAGGCTTTTCCGACCTGCAGGACGTGTTCCGCGCCCGCCTCCGCGATCGCGTCCCGAGCTACGAGGAGCGCCTGAAGCAGCTCCGCGAGCACGGTGGCGCATCGAAATCGGGCCTCCTGCTCCAGGGTTTCGCCGACGCCGCCGAGCGCTCGGTCGCCGACCTGCGGCTCAAGCTCGACCCGGAAACCCTTGATAAAGCAGTCGAAATCCTCGCCCGCGCCGAGACCATCTACCTCGTCGGCCTCCGCCGCTCCTTCCCCATCACCAGCTACATGGCCTACGCCCTGGGCAAGCTCGGCGTGCGCAACATGCTGGTCGACGGCATCGCCGGGCTGGGCGCCGAGCAGATCGGCTTCATCTCCCCCCGCGACGCGGTCCTCGCCATCAGCTTCACCCCCTATGCCAGCGAAACCGTCACCCTCGCCCACGCGGCAAAAGCCCGCCACGCCAAGGTGGTCTCGATCACCGACTCGATCTTTAGCCCCATCGCCCCGATCGCCGATGCATGGCTGGAGATCGTCGAGGCGGATTTCGAGGGGTTCCGGTCGATGGCCGCCACCATGGCGCTGGCCATGACGCTGACCGTCGCGGTAGCGAGCCGGCGCGGCGAGAAGTAGGGGCTAGGCCTTCTTCACCGGATATCCCAGCGCCCCGCCGGCACTTGCGCCCACCACGGTCTGCTCGAACTCGACGCACGACCCGGTCATCGGCGCCGATTCCGGGCTGCCCAGGAAGGCCACGAGGCGCGCCACGTCCTCGGGCTTGATCAGCTTGCCGAACGGGCGGGTGGGCTCGGCCTTTTCCAGCCAGTCGTCCGCCGCGTCATGGAACTTCTTCAGCGTCTCGTGCTCGCCGGGCGTATCGGCCCAGCCGAGGATGATGCCGTTGACCCGGATGCGCATCAGGTTGACCGCGTTGGCGGTATTCTTGGTCAACGTCATCAGCGCCCCCTTCGACGCACTGTAGGCGGCGAGGTTGGGCGAGCCGATATAGGCGTTGACCGAGAGGATATTGACGATCGTCCCCTCGGTGCGCTCGCGCTGCATCACCCTGATCGCGTCCTGCATCAGGAAGAAAGGCGCCCGCACATTGATGGCGAACATGCGGTCGAACAGCTCGAGATCGGTGTCGAGAATGGTGCCGCGGTCGGTGAGGCCTGCGATGTTGGCGAGGAGATCCACCCGGCCGAACGCCGCGTCGGCGGCCGGAATGACCTTGGCCACGGCTGCCGGATCGGCCAGATCAGCTTCGACGAAGATCGCCCTGGTGCCGGCCGCATTGAGCGACTTAGCAACCGCCTCGCCCTTCTCCGCCCGCCGGTCAACCAGCACCACGCCCGCGGCACCGCGTTCGGCGACCAGCCGCGCCGTCGCCTCGCCAATGCCTTGGGCGCCTCCGGTGACAACGGCGATCTTGCCGGCGAACTGGGCGGAAGGCGAAACGGTCATGACGGGACTCAATCGAGGTAAGGAAAGCGGCCGGACACTAGGGAGTTGAGGGACGTAAGCCAAGGGGGATCGTGAGGGGCCAGTCGCTCGTCGCCTTGCTCCGATCGCGCATCGCAAGCGATGCGACACCCCTCATCCGCCCTTCGGGCACCTTCTCCCTCAAGGGGAGAAGGACGATCACTGAGAAATCTCAGTCGGGACTCCCTTCTCCCCTTGAGGGAGAAGGTGGCGCGTAGCGCCGGATGAGGGGTCCCGTTCGCAAGGCGAACGGCCTTGAGGGCGAAGGCCCGAAAGGCACTAGACCCGCACCACCTCACCGGTCTGCGAGCTCTTCGTCGCGGCTTCCGCCAGTTTCTGCGCCTGGAGCCCGTCCTGCCCGGAGGGCGTCGGCGTAGCCCCCTTCTCCATCGCGTCGATGAAGCTGTTCACCTCGGCCGTGTAGGCGGCGACGTAGCGGTCGATGAAGAAATTCTGGATCACGTCCTGCGTGAAACCCCCGCCATCCGCCCGTTCCAGCGTCGTCATGTGGACGTTGCCGGCGCGCAGCATGCCTTTCGAACCGTGCACTTCGAGCCGCTGGTCGTAGCCGTAGGTGGCGCGGCGGGAGTTGGTGATCACCGCGATCTTGCCCGAGGCGGTCTGCATCTGCACTGACGCGGTATCGACGTCGCCGGCGACGCCGATGGCCTTGTCGATCAGCGCGCTGCCGAGCGCATGCACGGTGACGAACTCTTCGCCGACGAGGAACCGTGCCATGTCGAAATCGTGGATCATCATGTCGCGATAGAGCCCGCCCGAGCGCTCGATATAGCTCACCGGCGGCGGCGCGGGATCGCGCGAGATGATGGTGACGATCTCCACCTCGCCAACGTCGCCCTCCCGTAAGCGCCTCTGGAGGCTCGCGAAATTCGGGTCGAACCGGCGGTTGAAGCCGATCATCAGCGGCACGCCGGCCGCCTTCACCACCGGCAGGCAGGCCTCGATCCGCTCGACCGACAGGGAAACCGGTTTCTCGCAGAGAATGGCCTTCCCCGCCCGCGCCGCCTGCTCGATGAGGTCGGCATGCGTGTCGGTGGGCGTCGCGATCAGGATGGCCTCGACATCGGAGGCAAGGATCTCGTCGATCGAGGCGACCTTGGCGCCGACCGTCGCGGCGAGCGACACGGCCGCCTCGGGGATGGCGTCGGCCACGTAGGCGACGCTCGCCCGGCTTGAGTTGGCGATCGTCCCCGCATGCACCTTGCCGATACGTCCTGCGCCCAGGACAGCAAACCTGACCAATTCAATTCTCCCCGATGAACGGATGTTGACCGCATCCTGAACTGCAAATCCATGCATTCCACGGTGCCGAATGGCGCAAAAGTCTGCCGAAAAGTCATGAACTTCTGCCAGCAGCGCGCGATGCAGCCCGGGGAACGCCCCTTATGGAACGTTCATTCCGAAAGCTGCAAAATCGGAATTGACGTTTCATTCGCGCGAGGGATACAACGGCCGCTGAAAGCTGTCCAGTCAGAGACTACGCGGGGGAGATCATGGCGGAGCCCGGGCTCGATGTCATCACCATCGGGCGCTCGTCGGTGGACCTCTACGGCCAGCAGATCGGCAGCCGGCTCGAGGATATCGGCTCGTTCGCCAAATCGGTCGGCGGCTGCCCCGCCAATATCGCCGTCGGCACGGCCCGGCTGGGGCTGAAATCGGCGCTCATCACCCGCGTCGGCGCCGAGCAGATGGGCGACTTCATCAAGGAGCAGCTCCGCCGCGAAGGCGTCGAGATCGCCGGCATTGCCACCGACGAGGAGCGGCTGACGGCGCTGGTGCTGCTCGCCGTCGAGGCGGAAGGCGTCTCGCCGATGATCTTCGTGCGCACCGATTGCGCCGACATGGCGCTGAGCGAAGCCGATATCGACGAGGACTTCATCCGCTCGGCCAGCGCCATCGTGGTGACCGGCACGCATTTTTCGACTGCCAACGCCGAGGCCGCACAGTTGAAGGCCATCAGCATCGCCAAGGCGGCCGGGCGCAAGGTGGTGTTCGATATCGACTATCGACCCAATCTCTGGGGCCTCGCCGGCCACGCGGCCGGCTTCGAGCGCTACGTCAAATCGGACTACGTATCGGCCAAGATGCGGCCGGTGCTGGCCGATTGCGACCTGATCGTCGGCACCGAGGAAGAGGTGCTGGTGGCAGCCGGCGAAAGCGACCTGTTGCAGGCGCTCAAATCCATCCGCGCCGTCACTGACGCCACGGTGGTGCTGAAGCGCGGCGCCAAGGGCTGCATCGTCTATGACGGCGAAATCGGCGACGACCTTGAGCGCGGCATCGTCGGCAAGGGCTTTCCGATCGAAATCTACAACGTCTTGGGCGCAGGCGACGCCTTCATGTCGGGGTTTTTGCGCGGCTGGCTGAAGGGGGAGAGCCACGAGACCTCCGCCACCTGGGCCAATGCCTGCGGCGCCTTCGCGGTCTCCCGCCTGCTCTGCGCGCCGGAATACCCGAGCTGGACCGAACTCGACTATTTTTTGAAACACGGCAGCAGGTTCAAGGCGCTGCGCAAGGACGAGGCGCTGAACCACCTGCATTGGGCGACGACGCGCCGGCAGCAATGGCCGCGGCTTACCGCGTTTGCCATCGATCACCGGAAGCAGATCGAGGACATCGCGGGCACCCGCACCGACCGCATCCCGGCGTTCAAGGTGCTGGCGGTGAAAGCCGCGGCCGAGGTTGCCGATGGGCGCCCCGGCTTCGGCATGCTGCTCGACGACAAATGGGGCCGCGACGCCCTGTTCGCCGCCGGCTCGACCGAACATTTCTGGGTCGCCAGGCCGGTCGAACTCCCCGGCA
>NZ_JAQGJL010000141.1 GCF_028290645.1 Devosia sp.
TACTGAAGCGGACCCAATGCACCGCACTGAGTGTGAGGTAAAGCGGCTTTGGTCTTTGCAAACTAGCGGCGGCTGGACAGCATCGGGGTGGCCATGCTTTGCTTTGCCTAGCCTAGCTCCGCTGGGAAGATTGCGTCGGCCGACCCCTTCAGGAACTGTCCCGTCGAGGGAAGGAGCAGCAACGCCAGGCGCGTAGGAATATCTAGCCGCAGAAGCCTCCCCAACATGGCGGCACGCTGTTGGATGTTGATCGGAGTGGGTGGGATCATGTCACTGAGCAGTTGCATGACCACCTCATTGAGGAACTCGTATGTCACCCCGTCGGTGAGAACTCTAGCCTCGATGGCGGCCATCACCTCGGTGTTGAATCGGCGATGGTCGCTGGCGCGAAGCCCTACTTCGGTCATTTGGATGCGCCCGCCCGGCTGGTTGATGAAGCCGGCCTTTCGCAGGAACTCTAGATATTCACCGAGCCGCTCGGTTGAGACATATTTGGAGGCGCCCTCGCTCCGCTGCAGAAGAAACGTGGAGTCCGATCTTGTGGCGGCCCTCAGTTCGTCGACCGAGTGAGGACCGTTCTGAATGATCTGCAGCAAACGAAAGACACGACCATAGATGCTGCGGGAAGACGCAAACACGTTAAACCCGTCCGGAACACGGCGAGGCGCCGGCAAGAGCAGCGTGATGCCGTAGTCCCCGGAGGAGCGTGGGTCTTGAGATGGCCTCCCCTCGGTCGAGGTATTGACGATCCGTCCGCGAGCGTTCTCGAAGACCTTGTTGTAGGTCATGCCGCCATGCCGGCGATCGAGACGCTGGTCGTTTCTGCGGATTGGCGCTTCCAATGCGCGAAGCACAGCGTCGGAAAAGGCCGCGTCGAACGCATAGCCGTCGTCGGTTGCCAGCATGGCAAACCACTGGCCGCTGGCGCCGCGGAACTGCTGCGCGGTGCGTCCGGCGTGGCAGGTGTCAAGGATGACCACCAGCTTACGGATGTGTTCGTGCGAAATCGTCTGGAGCAGCCACCTGAGCTGAATGGTTCGGTCGTTTCCATCCTTGCTCTGGCCAAGGATCAGTTGGATGTCGTCAGCGCCTTCACTGACGCTATGGCCGACAAAGAAAATAAGGAGCTCAGTGTCGTTGCTGATGCCGGAGGCGCCTTCCAACTGCGCGACGATTTCCGCCTTAGTGGGATTCTGAAGCGGTGTCGGCCTGACCGATCGATCCGCCAGCGATCCGAAGCCATATCGCTCGTCGCCGAACACCCTCTCCCAGCGACCGAGCAGAGACTGGACCTTCTGCGGAGTCGGGAGCAAACGTCCTGGCGCCTGCCAGCTCCCAATTACGAGCGCCCGACGATCAACCATTGCCATCGAGTGACTCGAGAAACTTCTTGATCACGGCAGTCGCGACCGGCAACGCCAGGTCCCTACCGAAGATGCTGATCTTCACTACCGGCTTCTCGTCGGTGTCCGAGCCAGAAGTCTGGTCGGCCTTGTCACCCGACTGCTCAGACCGGGCGGCGTTAAGGATCTGATTGATGGCGTAGACGAGGCCTGACGCGTAGGCCTTGGCCATCACGGGGTCCGCAGCGATGTCGAGGATCCACTGCAGCACCGACAGATCGCCTTGCGCCCCTGCTGGTGCCGGCTGAGCCTTGGGCTGGGGAGCAGCGGTTTTCGCGGTGGCGGCAAGCTTGTCTAGCTCTGCCTGGATGTTGTCGACGAGCGCAGCTCGATCCACCCCGGCGGTCGCTACACCGCCGGTGTCCATAATAACTTCGATTTTCATGCAGTCCCTCGCAGTTCCCGGCTGACCATCATCGGCATGCCGCCGCAATATATAGGGGGGTGGTCGCGGTGTGCCAATCCACCGGTTGTTGAAGGAGGTGGCAAAGCGTTTGGATGGAGCTTCAGACGCGGTCCGCGAGTGCCGTTCTTACTGAATCTCTCCGACAATTGACTAAGTTGGCAAGCGTAGGACCGGCGGCGTCGTACACCCATCGCTCGGTCAAACAAGAGTCCAAGTAGGAGGTGACGGCGGTGTTGTAGCACCGGCGTCGTGCTCGAAGAGCGAGTGCATCCAACCTGGGAGACCTAGTATGACGATTGCTCGTATGACTGCCGCCGCGGTGCTCATCACCACGCTTATGTTCGCCGCCATCGCACCGGCGGCTCCTGCCTACGCGGGAAGTGCAGAAGTTGCGCGTGGAATCACCGGCGCTATCTACGCTGGCGCCGGTGAGGTCATCGGCCGCCCCAACATTTGTGGGTTTGCAACGATAATGAAATTTTCCCGTTGGATTTACGAATCGGTAACCAGTATGGCTGGATGATCGAAACCCGCAGCGAGTCTCCGACGTGAGCTACCCTGACGCCAATGATGTGTACCGCGTTCTGAAGCCTTTCGAGCAGTCCATCGTGGCGGTCCACCTCCGCGCATGGGACCGGCTATTCAACAACCCGGAGTTCGCGACGATGGTCTACGGCCAGACCGGGACCGGGGTGATGTTCGACCTGCTCTCGCAGGAAGTCCTGGTCGAATTCGGCGAAAACAAGGACGTCACGCTGGTGCCATATCAGGGCCGCAGCCTGCGGATGATCTTCGATGGCCCCGACGGCCGCGTGATCGCGCGATGCAAGCATGGCTCCAACCGCGGCTTGGGTCAGAACATCGACACGAAGGCCAACTGGAAGTTCATCGATGTCGAGGCCCAGCTGCCCGGCATGCCCGAGGATGCGATGAAGGTCGAGATCCTCTGGTACGAGAACCTGATGCGGACCAAGATCGACAGCGTCGAAATCACGGCCCGCGACGGCAAGCACAAGCTTTGGTCCTACGCCATCGGCAAGGAACCGGATGTGGCCACGCTGCCGTTCATCGAACCCGCGGGCCCGACCGCCCCCACCAAGGCCGCCGGCGAGCTGGTCACGCTCAAGCCGGTGAAGAAGACGACCGAGAACGAGGACGACGAGTAGACATGTCATCACCAGGAGCGATGCTCCGGCTAGCGCGACAGAGAAGAGGTGTCCGACAGAACGAGGCCGCTCAACGCTTGAGCGTTTCACCGACCGATCTGTCCCGCATCGAGAACGATATCAAGGAATCATCGCCGGACTTCCTTGCCAAGGCAGCGGCGGCCTTCCGAGTGCCGCTGGATTTCTTCGGGCTGACCGATCGTGTCTACGGCGCGCCCGTCTCCGTGCATCCCATGTGGCGCAAGAAGGCAGAAGTAACGGCCGGCGAGCTCGATGCCGTCGTCGCCGAGCTGAACGTTCGCGTTATGCATCTGCGGCGCCTGCTGCAGTCGACCAACATCAACCCCGTCCGCTCGGTCCCCCAGCTCGACATTGAGGAGTTCGGCTCCCCGGAGAAGATCGCCGCTCTACTGCGCGCCCATTGGATGGTGCCATCGGGGCCGATCCGCGACGTCACCCAGCTGCTCGAGGAGGCCGGCATCGTCGTCGTGCACTCGCGCATGGGCGGTTCGTCCGTCTCCGGCGTGACCTTCCGCGTGCCCGGCATGCCGCCACTGATCGTGCTGAACGCCGACCAGCCGGCGGACCGCATGCGATTCACCCTGTGCCACGAGCTCGGGCACATCGTAATGCACCAGTTCCCGTCGACCGACATGGAGAAGGAGGCAAACGAGTTCGCCGGCCATTTCCTGATTCCAACCCGGGATATCGCTCCTCAGTTCGGGCCAGGTCGTGTCGACCTCCGCAAGCTCGCGTCCCTGAAGCGCGTCTGGCGGGTATCCATGGCCAGCTTGGTGTTCGCCGCCGAGCGCGCCGGCAAGCTGACGAAGGCGCAGAAGAACTATCTTTGGCAACAGTTCTCCATGGCAGGCATCCGCACCGCAGAGCCGCCTGAGCTAGACTTCGCGCCGGAGCGGGCGACGATCGTCACCAGCCTGCTGCGTGCCCACATCGAGAGCCTTGGCTACTCGGTCGGCGAGCTGGCCCGTATCCTGACGCTGGACGAGACTGAGCTTCCGGAGCTCTATGATCTGACGGAGCTCATGGGCTCGACGCCGGTACGTCCAAAAGGGCTGCGCGTGATCAAGTAGCGATTGGGAGATGGCATTCGGGGCGACTTCTGCCCGATCTGGATAATGCTTTGGGGTCGCCGGCATCGGCCTATAGCGCTTCAACCCATTGTACGGGGACAACCCGCAACCACCCAACGGCGTTCCCGGGGGTTAGCTCGAAACCCATCGCGAGACCAAAAAACACCAGTAATCCCAATAGGGGAGGGAGAGATACGAAATGGCGATGGAGTTGATCTTCCTAACCCCCCGGAAATGTCTAAGGAATTTTTCCCTCCCTCTAGGCGGTAGCCTCTAAAATGTCCGCATCGCGTGCCGCCCGGCTTCTGGATGTGCGCACCCAAGCGAGCCTGCTTCCCATCCTGACTACGAGCCGATTAGGATATTGGGAGGCGTAGGAGCCCTCTATGATATTCCCGCTGCGCAATGATCTAGATATGGCCAAGCATGAGTTCGGCCATCATTTTCTAGCCCGTCATGGCGGCTTCGAAACTGTCGACGTGAAGCTCACCCCCGCGGGCGGCGGTTCTGAGATCGTGACCGACCGGAAACTCGAGACTGTCGATGAAGTCGCTGCCTTTGCGGAGGACCGCATCCGTGTACTCTACGCGGGCGTCATGGCCGAGAGCGTCGTGAACGGCAAGGTGGACCAAACGATCACCATCCAACTGATCAACAACGAAGCAGGCAAAGGTGATTTCATGCTAGGTCGCCAGTTGGTCGCTCTCATTCGAAACACCCGGCATATGGATCTGCCTCTGAACCCTCGCGGAGATGCGATGGAAGCCGACGAGCGTCGGCTTTGGGACGAGACCATCGTCCTCGTCGAGAAGTACACAGCTGGCATTGATACGATGGCCACGCAGCTGCTCGTCCAAGGCGGTCTAACATTCGCGAAAACCACGTTGGATCGGCATTCTCTGATCAGGCAGTACTTCCCGTAGCCATTTGGAGCCAGACACACCTAGCCTCGGCGATTTACCTCTGTAGCGAACAATCGGCTCATGCTGGTCTTGCGCCTCAAGCCTCCGTGCGGATAGGACAATAAAAAGACTTTATTGGGTGGGGCAATGTTTCAATCCTTAGACCGCCTGCGCGGTCTCATTTCGAGGCCAGCGCACACCTATCGGCCCACGGTCGAGACGTTCCCGGATCTGGATACCCAACGCCTGTCCAAGGACATGCAGCTGACGAAACGCGGTCAATCTCGCGGAAGCGACAACCAGCCACCGACCGACAGCACATCCCTGGACGCTGTTGAGGCCGAGATCATCGAGCACATCGGCGCTGCGCAAAAGCGGTCGCATGATGCATTGGAAAATCACCTTGCCGGTTTCCGCCAGCGCCTGATCGATCTCGATTTCGACGCCCAGTTCTCGAACATCAAGTCCGCTGCACTGGGCGGGCTCTCCGACCTGAAACAGGAGCTGCAGACCGGCGTAGACGACCTGCATGGTCTTCGGCGGGATCTGACAGCCGCCGAGAAGTGGCACACCGCCTTTCAGACCAAGCACAAGCTCGATCGCCCCGCCAAAATCGGCTCGGCGAGGGCCAGCTTTTTCAAGTGGGCACTGATCGTCATCCTGGTGCTGGTCGAGCTCGTCACGAACGGCGAGCTGCTGAGCAAAGGGAGCGACCTCGGGCTCGTGGGCGGTATCGTCGAGGCACTGATCTTCGCTGTGCTCAATGTCGGCGTGGCCCTCATGTTCGGCATCTTCGCGATCCCGTATCTCACGCACCGGAACTTTCTGTTGAAGCTCTTCGGGCTGATCTCCCTCCTCGCCTACTTCGCCTGCCTCATCGGCATCAATCTGGCGCTTGCCCATTACCGCGAGGTCTCGGGCGTCTTAATGGAAGGCGCCGGCGAGGCGGTGATGCAGCGGCTGATCAACGATCCGCTCGGTCTGCAGGACTTCCGCTCGTGGCTGCTGTTCGCCTTGGGCGTGCTTTTCTCGATCATCGCCGTCATCGACGGGCTGATGGTGCACGACCCCTACCCCGGCTATCAGAAGGTCGACAAAGCTCTGAGGACGGCACGCGACAAGTACGCCGAGATGCGGCGCGCGGCGATCGACGAGCTCGGTGGCGTTCGCAAGGACTACGAGGAACTGTTGACGACCTCGCGGTCGGATCTGAGCAAGCAGCGGGTCGAACACGACGCCATCGTGAGCCATCGGTCGCGAATGATCTCGCTGTTCGACGACCACCAGGCTCAACTCGAGAAGGCGGCGAACGCGCTGTTGCGGGACTACCGCGACGCCAACGTGGCCAAGCGGAACACCCCTGCCCCGGCCCGTTGGAACGAGCCTCACGCGATATCGCGCATTACCGTATCGATATCGAAGGAAGGCGAGTGGAATTCCGCCGATCTCAAGACCAGCATCGCAGAGGCGCAGGCCGAGGTGGACTCCATCTTCATCTCACTCGGCAAGGAATTCGACGCGGCCATGGCGAAGTACCGTGAGCTCGACTCCATCGCCCCGGATCAAGCATGAGCCGCCGGCCACGCAGTCGTCGCAGCCTTCGCAAGGCCGAGAGCTTCCCGGTCGGTTGGGCCATCGCCGGCGGCGGCGCCCTGATCGCCGTCTTGGTCGGATTCGGTTGGCTCTATATGGGCGCTGTCCAGCGCAATCCGGAGCGAGACGCCAACACCATGTGTCCGAAGGTCGGGCCCACCGAGCAGGTTTTGGTGTTGGTCGACGTCACCGACCCAGTCGGCCCGATCGCCCAATCGGACATCCTCAACCAACTGAACGCCATGGCCGATGCATTGCCCAAGGGCGGGCTGTTCGAACTGCGGACGCTGAAGACCGGCGACGTTCGCACCGAGACGATCTTCGCCGCCTGCAATCCTGGCGATGGATCGGACCTCGACCATTGGACAGGCAATCCGGAAGGGGCGCGCAAGCGTTGGGACGAGAAGTTCGACGTGCCTCTGAAGGCGGCCATGGGCAAGGCGCTGCAGGCCGAAAGCGCCGATACTTCCCCTATCATGGCGGGAATCCAGCAGGTGGCAGTCGATCGCCTCGGCAGCACCCAGGCGAAAACGATCTCGAACCGGTTGGTGGTGATCTCGGATCTGCTCGAGAACACGCCCTCGTTCTCGATGTACAAGTCCGGCCCCGACTTCGAGTCCTATCTGGGGTCCAAGGCGGCCGGTGAGTACGGCACTGATCTGGCGGGAGCCACCGTCGAAGTTTGGTTGCTGCGCCGGGATACCGAGTTCCCGAGTTCGTCGGTCGCGGAGTTCTGGAAGCGGTGGGTGGAGAAGAACCGGGGCACCTTCGAGCGCGCCCTGCAGTTGCAAGGGATGTCCCCATGAAGCGCATCAAGGCCGTGGAGCGCACCACCGACAATTCCGCTCCCGTAGTCTTCGGAATCTTCACGGGCCTAGGCGTTGCCTTCATCATCGGGGCAAAAGCGTGGGGCCAAAGCCCGTTCATCGTCACGATCGTTCCTGTGCTTCTGATGGGCGCCTACGCGGCCATGATCGTGTTCGCCAGGGGACTGCGTCTGCGGAGCGACCAGACCGGCGACAACTTCTACTACATGGGCTTCATCTTTACCTTGGTGAGCCTTGGAACGTCCCTCTATCAGTACTCCAGCGGTGGCGGCGTCGATGACATCATCCGCAACTTCGGTGTCGCCGTGGCCTCCACGATCGCCGGCATCGTCCTGCGCATCATGTTCAACCAGGTCCGTCGAGATCCCATCGAGTTCGAAGCCGCATCCCGTCTCGATCTGGCGGAAGCATCGCGGAAAGTCCGGCGAGAACTGGATGGCATTCAGTACGAGATTGCGCACTCGCGACGCAGCAGCCAGCAGATGGCGCAGGAGACTTTCGATGAGACGCGCACTCAGTTGGTGGCAATGGGAAAGGCCGCGGCTGAAGCGGTAGAGGCCATTCGCGCGGCTGCGGTAACCGGCGTCGAGGGGACCGCCGAACAGATATCGGGGAACTACTCCTCCCCGGAGGTGAAGCGGCAGCTCGACCGGAACTCGAAGAGCCTCGAGCGCGTCAACACCAAGCTCGAGCAGGCCACCGAGACCCTTGCGAATGCGGCCGAGACCTTCGCGAACCGCTTGGCTCAGACGCAGACGCCCGACAAGGTGGTCGAGGTGAACATGCAGCCGGCCATCGACGCGCTGCAAAAGACCATTGCAGATGCCTTCGATCGAATGACCGAGCAGTTGAAGAGCATCGACCGACTGGCGAGCGAAGTGGCGAAGTCCTCGGCGCAGCGCGATACCTCCAACGTCGATCTGGCTCGGGCCACTCGAGCTATGGAAGAGCTGCAGGCGTTAGTCGCTCAGCAGCGCGGAGGCTTCCTTGGGATGTTCGGCCGGCGCGATCCAGCGCGTCCTGAGGATAGTCCCGAGCCGCAGGTCGCCCCGCTGCCCAGCGGACCGGCGCAGTGAGACGCCCCGAGCCTGCCCATCTGCTCGAGGCAGAGCGTGGCCATAGGCGAGGCGTCGTCCTGGGCCTGACGATGGCCGAGATGATGCTTCTGCTGCTGTTCTGCCTTCTTCTCGTCTCGGGCGCCCTGCTTCAGGATCAGGAGAAGAAGATCGCAGCCGCCGAGCAGCGGGTCGATGAGTTGGTGGCTGCCGGCGCGACCGCGGCCTCTCCAGAGGAGAAGAAGAGGGTCGCCGACGAACGCACCGAACTGCAGAAGCTGCGGGAGGAGAGCTTGAAGTGGGCGGAACTCCTCCCCGCCGGCGCCAGGCCTACGACGAGCACTGCTATTCCCGATGAGACCTGGCGCGAGCTGAAGGTGGTCCAGGAGATCGGCCGGGCCATGGTAGACAGAGGCCTCACCCTTTCCGAGACCGTGGCACGGGTCGATCAGGTCGCAGATGCAACCCCACCGGGACCGAGTGGGCACGATTGGCCGCCCATGATCACGTTGGGCAGCGACGAGTTTCGCTTCGTGACGAGCAGTGCCGAGCTGTCGGATGCCTTCCGTGGCCGCCTTGAAACGGACATCGCCCAGCAGGTTCGCGACCTTCTGCAGCAGTACGGTGTCGATGTGGTGGAGGTGGTCGGGCATACCGACGAGCAGCCCATCAAGAGCACGCAGCAGTCGACGCTGGATACCTTGGCGATACCTGTGCTGAACGGGGAGGCGCCGATCACCGAGTTGCGGCCGGTCGACAATGCGGGGCTGGGACTGGCGCGTGCGATCGCCGTCGCAAACATCCTTGAGCGCGAGCTCGGGGGCACAGGGGTCAAGATCGTTCCGCTCTCGGGCGCGCAGCTCATACTGCCGGGAGATGTCGTATCGAATGGTCTGAATCCGAACGACGACCGGAACAGAAGAAGGATCGAACTGCGCGTCAGGCGCAGCAATGCGGATGGGGATTCCGAGTGACGCCGAATACCACGGCCAGGCGCTGGCTGCCTCTGGCGGCTTTTGTCTTCACGGCGATGGTAGCCATCCCTGCGAAAGCCGACACCGTTCATGTAGTCGATGGCGATACCATCCAGATTTCCGGCACGACGTTCCGGCTCCACGGCATCGATGCGCCAGAGGCAGGCCAACGGTGCAACGACGACCAGGGCGGGACCTGGCGCTGCGGCGACGAGGCGACCCGCCACCTGGAGGATCTGATCGGCAATGCCATTCCCCAATGCGATGAGCGTGGCCTCGACGATTATGATCGGGTGATCGCGGTCTGCGTCGTCAATGGCACCGAATTGAACCGGGCGATGGTCTCGGACGGATACGCGTGGGCCTTCCGCCGCTTCTCCGAGGACTATGCGGTCGACGAAGAGGGCGCGGCCAATCGCGGCGTCCAGATATGGCAGGCCTCCACTCAGACAGCTTGGGACTATCGGGCGGCGAAATGGGATGTCGCCTTGCAGGAGGCGCCGAGAGGCTGCCCGATCATGGGCAACATCTCCAACAATGGCCACATTTACCACGCGCCCTGGTCGCCTTGGTACACCAAGACCATAGTGTCAGAGGAAAAGGGCGAGCGGTGGTTCTGCACCGAGCGCGAGGCTCTAAATGCCGGTTGGCGTGCGCCCGTCTGGGGGCGATAGGCCTGCAGTCTCGCCGGTAGCAACACGTTTGTGACCTTGCCTCGACTCTCGCCGGGTTTGTCTAATACTTTGCAGCGGGGGGACTTGGCGTGCGCAAGCGTGGCGCTTTGGGGTGGATATTGATCCTGATGCTGGTGGCGGGCGCCACCGGCCTGTTCAATAACGATCGAGACGCGCCCGCCACCAGCTCCAAGCCAACATCGCTCAGGACGGAACCGGTCGCCTCGACACCGAAGCCTTCGGCACCCCTCCCGGACATCGAGGTCGAAGCAGAGACCCTGGTGCCGAAGACCGCCTATGTGAAAGCGGATACGCTCAACGTGCGGGCGTCGCCTTCAACGGGAGCCGCCGTCCTGGGGAAACTCACCCGCGGCACGGCCGTGGTCCCTCGACTTCGATCCGGAGAGTGGTACGGCGTTATCCTGACGGATGGGTCCACGGGGTGGATGCACGGCGACTACTTGGCGGCGGACCTGCCGGCGGCACCCGTCGAGCTGATAATCGACGTGCCACCGAAAGCCCCGTCTGCTGCACGTCCGGCATTCGATCGCGATCAGGTGGTCGATGCCATCATCAAGGCTAGCTTGCGATCCTATTCGGGCGCATGTCCCTGCCCCTACAACACCATGCGCAGCGGACGTCGTTGCGGCGGCAACAGCGCTTACAGCAAGCCAGGAGGCCGTTCGCCGATCTGCTACCCCGGCGATGTCAGCGAACGAATGATCGCCGACTACATCAATCGGAATTGATAGGACGCGTTGAGATTGAGGCGCAGATGGCTGCGCAAGCCGACCCGATCATCGGCCCGATTCTCGGCGCACCGTCACGGACTTCCGTTTTGGACCAGCGGCGGTCGTCCGCGGTATGGGTGAGGGGCGCACCAATGTCCCACCGGCCGCCATGAAGTCCACCCGCGAACTGGTGGTGGAATGAAGCGCCCCAATGCCAAGTGCGAAATAGCCGTTGGAGAATGGCCCGACTGCATCGCGAATTCGGGCTCCGAATTCGCCGTCTCCAGTTGGCTT
>NZ_JAQGJL010000060.1 GCF_028290645.1 Devosia sp.
GAAGTAGTACAGGGCAAACTGGACGATATGGTTCGACTGCGACACTGCGTACCGGTCCATGCTGCCGCCCACCGTCTGCAGCCCGATGACGATCGCGCAGTAGCCTATGAACACGACAAGCAGGGGCGAAAGCTTTGGCAATAGTAGCGGCCGGTTCAGCACAGAGACCAGAGAGACGAGCAGCAGCATGCCCACACTTAGCGGCCGACTCACCATAGCGTATGGCCAGCAACACAGGAGGACAAACAGTGCCGAGTTGGTCCATTCGCTCACGCGATGATGCTGGTCGGTTGCCGCATGAGCGAACGACGGCGTAGCTGCGCCCGACACTGCCATAGTCATCATTCCCCCTCCGACCACGCCGGCGTCGGTGGCATAAGGTCGGTGACAGAGACCGACACGGAGCCCTTGGGAGCCACGGAGGCGACTATCCTGTCTGCCACCGACCGCGCGAAGAATGCGAGCGTGCTTAGGGCGCCGGGGGGATCTTCCGAGCCGGACAGTGCCATCGCAAACCTGAGGTGCGACACCGCACTCGCCGCATCCTTTGGGCCCATGCGCGAACCCACTATGCGTAGGTAGAGCTTGCTGAGCCCCACCGCGAAGCGCTTCCGCTCTCGTCTTTCGAGGAAAGCCTGGCCCGCGCTGTCGCGCGTGATGTCGAGGAAGAGCTGGCAGCTCTTTCTCAGGCGTTGCGTGTTGGCCTTTGCGGCGCCTGAGATCGAATGAGCGTGGATACGATAAACGGCCAGCGGCTCCGCAATGACGAATGCACCTGCCCCACGCGTCGCCCGCAGAAGAAACTCCCAGTCCGCGTTCCAGATGCGTGGGTCCGGCGGAGAAGCAGCCGCGGCCAGCGATCGGCGCACCAGCATGCCCGGGGTACGGAAGAATATCCTGCCTAGCAGACGCCTGCGAAATGTATCGGCGGACAGCCGTTCATCCTGGGGGGCGATGCTCCGAAGTGCGATCGTGCCGCCTTCCATGCGGTAGTCGTAGACCGAGCTGACCACCATCCCTACGTCTTCGTCGAGCGCCCTTTCGACACGCGAGAAATAGTTCGGCAATAGCCAATCGTCAGCGTCTAGGTTCACAATGAACTCGCCCCGCGCTTCCTGCATCGCGCGACCCCAACTATATGGGTGCCCGCGGTTGCTCCCGTTGCGCAAATATCGGATGCGTCCCCGATAGCGGGTCGCAATTGCAGGCGTATCGTCAGTGCTGGCGTCGTCGACAAGAATGACTTCAACGTCGTCGCGTTCCTGCGTCAGGATGCTCTCTAGCGCGATCGGCAGCATCGCTCCATAGTTGAAGCACGGGACAACAACGCTGAAGCGGGGGGGCTTGTTCACTTGCGTTCATCCGCAGAAGGAGACTGCAGGACGGCTTCTGGGACCAGAGAGTCATCGTCGGGCACGCCGTAGACGTTGCGGACTCGCGATGCCCACGACTGTTGTTCCGCCCAATGTCTTGCATTGCTGCTCAGCCGCGTCCAGGCGCCTGGGTCGCCGGCCAACCGGATCATCGCGGTGGCCATTTCATCGATGACCGGCGCTTCCCCCCTGCCTCGCACTGGGACCTTGATACCGAAACTCGGGTCGACCAGAACGCGGGAGGCGCCGAGATCAAGGCATACGATCGGCAGCCTGTGAGAAGCCGCCTCGTAAATGACGTTGGCGCCCGCGTCGTGGAGACTTGGGATCAGGAGGATGTCGTGTGCCGCATAGACCTCTCCCATCTTGTGGAAGTCGACCCGGTCGATCCACCGCACATGGTCGGCAATGCCGAGCCGCTGTGAAATTCTCTGCCAGGTCCGTCGCTCGGGCCCGCTGCCGACGATGGTGAGTTGCGACTTTGGAAAGGCTGCAACCAGCCTGGCAAATGCGGGCAGACCGAGGTGCATGCCTTTCCAATACAGATTGCGCCCCACATAGAGGACTCGCGGCGTATTCTGGACCGGCTCCCGAGGGTTTTCGTCTTCGCGACCGCAGTCAATGCCGACCTCGCGCTCCAGCAAGACCTTGTGGCGATGGCGCGCGGGTACGAGGGGAACGCTGTCCGGCGTACGAAGGACAATCTTCGTCGCCCGATCAAATGCGAATTGGATCAAGGGATCGTAGCGTACGAGCGCGTTCGAGAGGTCGCGCAACCCGTCTACGACTTTGCCGCGCATCGGGTAGCCACGCCTCAACGCTCTGGGCGCGGTCTCGCCGCCGCCGACAGGTCCGAAGATCATCGGAACCCCCAGTGCCCCAAGAAACGTCGGGAAGCGGATGCCACCGAAGGTGATGTGGTGAACGAGATCGAAGGCCTGCTCGCGGTGCAACCGACGAGCCACCATCAGGGCATGCAACTGCCAGACATAGATGTAGAAGTAACCGATCGGCTTGCCGAGACCGTAGAAACTGGCCCACGGCGCCAAGTCGACGTAGATGAATCGCACCAGCCCCGCAGTATCGGCTGCGTCCTTGGCCGCCTCGATCTCCGACTTGTAGCGGCGCCTTGTTAGGACCGTGACATCGTGACCGAGGCGGGCAACTTCGAGCACCCAGCGCCAGCCGACCCCATCTTCCGAGCCACGCAAGGGGGAGCAGGCGAAGGCCGACAGCAGAACCCGCTTGCGCACGACACTACTCATTGCACGAACTCCCGGCGGACCTTTGCGTATTGTAGCGCCAGTAACCCTGCGCTGACGATCTGGGCGATAGCCATGCCGGCCAGTATTCCAGCGATCCCAAAATGCTGGACCAGCGGCAACACGATCACGAGTGCCACGAGCACTGTCGCCGTCAGGCTTAGTGCTATTGCTCGTGTTCGCTCCACTGCCCGCAGCGGAAAGGTGAGCATGCTAAACAGGAGATAGGGCACCCAGATCCCGCACAATGCCTGCATCACCCAAGCATGGGACGCCGCCTCAGCGCCCACCGTTAACGCGAGCAGGGGCTGCGCAAGTATCGCGAGGCCCGCCATGATCAGTAGCATGCCGCCCGCCACCGCGGTGGCGAGTCGGGCATACTCTTGCAATGCTCGGTGCCAGCCGTACCGGCTCGCCATCTCGCCGATGCGCCTGGGGAGGATGTGCTCCAGCGCGAGAAACAACGGATGGACCACGCCGATCAGGGTTTGGCCGGTCCTCACGAGACCCACCGCTTCGGTACCAACAACCGCTGAACCGACCAGAATGAAGATGTTGTCGTCGACCAGTTGCAGGGCGGCCGAGGCGGAGAGCCATTTCCCCGTTCGGGCAATGCGGCGTGCCCAGTGCGAAAAACCAGCGAGTGTAATGGCGCTGAGGGTCGGCAAGGAAACCACAGCAAGACCCGCGAGGGCGATTGCATAGGCGATGGCCAGAACAAGCATTGCGGAACTGACCGCCTGGGGACCGGCAAAGTTACCCAGCCAGAACAACATCGAACCGAGGGCCCCGAAGCGCAGAACATCAAAGACCCACACGACCGTAAGCTCGCGGTTGAACAACAGCAGGCGGCGGGCGAAATCGTTCAGGACCATGGTCGCGAACAGCGCCGCGAAAGGGAGCAGCAGCAGCCGATGCGTGTTGTCAGTCGCTGTCAGCCCCAGCTGCACGAGCCCGATTACACCGATGCCCACCAGGAGGCCGAGCCCCACCAGCGCGCCGGCGGTCGAAAGCAACCCACGGCGCGACTCGCCGTTTTCCGACGCGGCGATCGAGACAGCCGGCATGACCAGCGCAGCAGCCAGGAATGCCACCGCACTTTGCGCCACGATGAAGTAGATGGTGAAATGGCCGAACTCGGCCAGGCCCAGCAGGCGTACCAAGGCGATGGTGAGGACAAAGTTGCAGGCACTGTTGAAGACCTGGTTGAGGATCACCGGCAGGGTTGCTGCAATCGCCGCAAAGGGTTGGAGCCCCGATTTTCCAAGCGCTAGCTGCAGCATCCGGACTGGCCCCACTACCCGGCTACTTGCTGTGCTTGCCATGGATTGCCGCCACCGACCCGTTGTTCCC
The DNA here is from genome assembly GCF_028290645.1 of Devosia sp. Taxonomy (GTDB): domain Bacteria; phylum Pseudomonadota; class Alphaproteobacteria; order Rhizobiales; family Devosiaceae; genus Devosia_A. The sequence continues at coordinate 3,989 of NZ_JAQGJL010000060.1, forward strand.
AGTTCCAGGCCGAGCGAATGATCTCATCGATGCTCGAGTGCCTCGCCGACCAGCCTAGAGTGTCCCTAGCCCTGGTGGCGTCCGCCCACAGCGCAGGCGGATCGCCCGGGCGCCTTGGCATGTCGCGAGATGGTACGACACGTCCAAGGGTGTTTTCGACCACCCGAACGATGTCGCGAACGCTCATCGGGGTACCCGCCCCAAGGTTGAATGCGTCCGACGAACCGCCGCTGGCGAGATACTTGAGGGCAATCAAATGTGCCTCGGCAACGTCCGACACATGGACGTAGTCGCGCAGGGCCGTACCGTCCGCGGTCGCATGGTCGGTCCCGAATACTAAAAGCGGGTCCGCTCCCCCCGCTGCAGCGCGGAGGACAAGGGGAATGAGATGGGTCTCATCGGCGTGCATTTCGCCGATCTCCCCATCGGGATCGGCACCCGCGACGTTAAAGTAGCGCAGCGCCACCCATTTGGTTCCAAATGCTGCCTCGGTCCAACGTAGCAGCTTCTCGCAAACCAGCTTGGTCTCGCCATACGGGTTGGAGGGCCGCTGTGGCATATCCTCGGTGATCGGCAAGTCTGGCGGGATTCCGTAAGTCGCGCAGCTTGAGGAAAAAACCACAAAGCGCGTCCCAGCGCGCATCGCGGCTTGCAGCAGGCTCAAGGTCCCCCGGACATTGTTGTCGAAATACCCGAACGGGTCGGACATCGAATCCTTGACGATGGCAGAGGCGGCAAGATGAATGATGGCGTCCGGTGCGATCTGGGCCAGAACGGGTGCAAGAGCAGCGCCGTCGCGAATATCGACGACATGCAGTGGGCCCCATTTGACGGCCTCCCGATGCCCGGTGATGAGGTTATCGACGGCGATAGGCTGATGTCCGGCGCGCGCCAGGGCCTTGCAGGTATGGCTGCCGATATACCCGGCCCCACCGGTGACGACCACTTTCATCGCGCTTACCCTCATCCGTATTTCAGCGGCTCTGTTGGGAGTTGCTCGCGGGCGAACCATTGCGACATCAATCCCAGTTTCTGGGCAACCAGAAGCATGCAGTATAGGGAATTGAGAAACAGATAGCGCCGCCAAAGCCGGCGCGGCTCCTGGGCCAGCCGGAAGAGCCATTGCAGGCCGGCGCCCTGCATCCAGCCGGGCGCTTCCTTCATCCCGGCGCCGAAATCGAAGGCAGCGCCTACCGCCAGCACCGGCATTTGCAGCGCTCCGGCGTGTTCATAGGCAAACACCTCCTGGCGCGGGCAGCCCAGGCCGACAAAGACCATCCGGGCGCCGCTCGCCTTGAT
>NZ_JAQGJL010000170.1 GCF_028290645.1 Devosia sp.
CCAAAACCGGCGCCAGATCGAAGCGGAACCCCGAAACGCCCATCTCTTCGATCCAATAGCGCAGGCTCTCGATCACCAGCCGCTGCGTCGCGGGATGGTCGCACCTGAGCGTGTTGCCGGTGCCGGCATCGTTGACGAGGTGCTGTTTGCCGTCGACTTCGACGAACCGGTAGTAGGTCTTGGCGTCGAGCCCCATAAGGCTCAGCATCGGCCCGTTCGCGTCGCCCTCCCCGGTGTGGTTGTAGACCACATCGAGGATCACCGAGATGCCCGCCTTGCGGTAGACGTCCGTCATGTTCCTGAGTTCCTGCGGGCCGCGCGGCGCGAGCCGCGGATCGACCGCGAAATAGCTGACCGGGTTGTAGCCCCAGGCATTGGTCAGGCCGATCGAGGGCAGGTGGCCGTCGTCGATGAAGGCGGCGATCGGCATCAGCTCGACCGTGTCCACGCCGAGAAAACGCAGGTGATCCACCACCCGCTTGGTGGTGAGGCCGGCGAGCGTGCCGCGCAGCGGCCCCTGCACCGAGGGGTGGCGCATGGTGTAGCCGCGCACGTTGAGCTCGTAGAACAGCCCGGGCTGCTTGCGGCGCGGCAGCGCCGGCTTGTTGGACGCGCCGATGACGATGGCCTTGGGCACCAGCGGAGCCGTGTCCACCGCTTCGTTGCGGTGCAGCCGCAGCCGCGGGGAGCGGACATAGACCCGGTCGAGCCGCTTGGCGTAGGGGTCGACCAGCAGCTTGTGGGGGTCGAAGAACAGGCCCTGGTCGGGGTTGTATTCGCCGTCGGCGCGGAAGCCGTAGCGCGCCCCTGCCCCGATGCCGGTGATCAGCCCATGATGGATGTTGTCGTCATGCCCGTCGAGCTCGTACCGCCCGATCTCATTGTCGAGCTCGTCGTAGATCGACACCCAAAGCGCCGTTGCCGTCTCGGAATAGACGGCGAAGTTGACCCCTTCGGCGGTGATGGTCGAGCCAAGCCTGTCCGGGCTGCCGGCGCCCGGCACTAGAGCCGGTTTCACTGCTACCGGATCCTCAAGTGACAACGCGCGGTGTATCACGGCCGGTGCGGGCGCGGATGCCTGCAATGCTGTCGGCGATGGCGATGAGGGGAGCGAGTGCCAACTGGGTGTCGAGATCGTGCTGTCCATGCGGAGGCTCATACCGTTCGAGGTACAAGCGCAACGTAGCGCCGACCGTCCCGGTTCCACTCAGCCGCAGGACGATCCGGCTGCCGTCGGCGAAGCCGATCCGCACGCCCTGTTTGGCGCTGGTCGAGCCATCGACAGGGTCGTGATAGGTGAAGTCATCCGCATAGGCCACGGGCCGTCCCTCGATGGTCTGGCCGACCAGTGACGGCAGTTTGGCGCGGAGGTCGTCCATCAGCGCATTGGCGGGCGCCGCGTCGACTTCGTCGTAGTCGTGCCGGGTATAGTAGTTGCGCCCGTAGGTCGCCCAGTGGTCCTGCACGATCATGTCGACGCCCTGCTGGCGCGCCGCCAGCACGTTGAGCCAGAGCAGCACGGCCCACAGCCCGTCCTTTTCGCGCACGTGGTTGGAGCCGGTGCCGGCGCTCTCTTCGCCGCAGATGGTGACCCGCCCGGCGTCGAGCAGGTTGCCGAAGAACTTCCAGCCGGTCGGCGTCTCGTGCATCTCGATGCCGAGCTTTTCCGCCACCCGGTCGGCGGCGGCGCTGGTCGGCATCGAGCGGGCGATGCCAGCGATGCCGGTGGCGTAGCCCGGGGCGTGCGGCGCGTTGGCGGCGAGGATGGCGAGCGAATCCGACGGGGTGACGAAGCGGTTGCGGCCGATGATCAGGTTGCGGTCGCCGTCGCCGTCCGAGGCGGCCCCGAAATCCGGCGAATTCTCGCCCATCATCAGGTCGTAGAGGTCCTTGGCATAGACGAGGTTAGGGTCGGGGTGGCCGCCGCCGAAATCGGGCGACGGGGTGCCGTTGACCACGGTGCCGGCGGGAGCGCCGAGCATGCCCTCGAGGATCTTGTGGGCGTAGGGCCCGGTGACCGCATGCATGGCGTCGAAGCGCATGGTGAAGCCCTGCGCGAACATCGCCCCGATCTTGTCGAAATCGAACAGCGTCTCCATCAGCGCGGCGTAGTCGGCGACCGGGTCGATCACCTCGACCACCATGCCGGCCGAATGCTGCGTGCCGATGCGAGAGAGGTCCACGTCCGGGGCGTCGACGATGAGGTAGCGGTCGATGACCTTGGACCGCTCGAATACCGCGTCGGTGATCCTCTCCGGCGCCGGTCCGCCGTTCGAGACGTTGTACTTGATGCCGAAATCGCCGTCCGGACCGCCCGGATTGTGGCTGGCCGAGAGCACCAGCCCGCCGAACGCCCGGTGATGGCGGATGACGTGGCTGGCGGCGGGCGTCGAGAGGATGCCGCCCTGCCCGACGAGCACGGTGCCGAAGCCGTTGGCCGAGGCGATCTTGATGATCTTCTGGATGGCGACATCGTTGTAGTAGCGGCCGTCGCCGCCGAGGACGAGGGTCTTGCCCTTGAAGCCCTCGAGGCTGTCGAAGATCGACTGTACGAAGTTCTCGACATAGTTGGGCTGGCTGAAGACGGTCACGCGCTTGCGCAGCCCGGAGGTGCCGGGCTTCTGGTCCGCGAACGGCTTGGTCTCAATCGTCAGGATCGTCATCGCGTTTGTGCCCCAGGAGTGACGCGTAGAGGTCGGCATATTTTTCGGCGCTGAGTTCCCAGGAGACGTCCGACTTCATCCCCCGGCGCTGCATCTTGTGCCACACCTTCGGCCGCGCGTAGAGGGCGATAGTCCGGCGGATCGCCTCCTTCAGCGATTCTTCTGTGGCAGGGGAGAATACTACGCCGGTGGCCACCCCGGCTTCCACCGCCGCTTCGTTGGCATCGATGATCGTATCGGCGAGCCCGCCCACCCGGCTGACCACCGGGATGCAGCCATAGCGCAGGCCATAGAGCTGCGTCAGCCCGCAGGGCTCGAACCGCGAGGGGATGACGATGGCATCGGCGCCGCCCTGCACCAGGTGGCTGAGCCCCTCGTCATAGCCGATATGGACGCCGACCTTGCCGGAATGCCGCATCGCCGCGGCGACGAAGGCGTTCTCGATCGCCGGATCCCCCGAGCCGAGGACGACCAGCCGGCCGCCCTGGGCGACGAGGCCGTCGACCAGCGGCGGCAGCATGTCGAGGCCCTTCTGCCCGGTGAGCCGGCTGACCACCGCGAAGATCGGTCCCTGGCTCGAGTCCAGTCCGAAGCGCTGCTCGAGGGCCACCTTGTTGGCGATGCGCTGGAACACCGTGCCGGCCGCGAAGTGCTGGGGCAGTGACGGATCGTTCGCCGGGTTCCACTCGGAGGCGTCGATGCCGTTGAGGATGCCAAAGACGCTGTCCGAACGCTCCTGCAGCAGGCCCTCGAGGCCCATGCCGTAGCCGGCGGTGCGGATCTCGTGGGCGTAGGTGGGGCTGACGGTGGTGATTGCGTCGGCCACCTGCAGGCCGGCCTTGAGGTAGCTGATGCTGCCGAAATACTCGATCGTGCCGGTGGTCGCCGCCGCGTAGTC
>NZ_JAQGJL010000189.1 GCF_028290645.1 Devosia sp.
AGCCCGATATCGTGGAAGCGGATGGCGGCGCGGTCATTGGGAGAGCCGGTCATCGCGATCTTGAACTTGCGCGGCAGGTACGAGAACTCCGGGTGGAGGCTCGACCACTGGCGGAGAATCTCGGCGACCGGACGCGGATCGATGATCTCGTCGGCGGTGGCGCCGGCGAACTGGTCGGTGGTGATGTTGCGGATGCAGTTGCCCGAAGTCTGGATGGCGTGCATCTCGACCGTGGCGAGGTCGGCGAGGATCTTCGGGATGTCGCGAAGCTTGGGCCAGTTGAACTGGATGTTCTGGCGGGTGGTGAAGTGGCCGTAGCCGCGGTCATAGTCGCGGGCGATGCGGGCAAGCATGCGCAACTGCTTCGACGACATCGTGCCATAAGGGACGGCGATGCGGAGCATGTATGCGTGGAGCTGCAGGTAGAGCCCGTTCATCAGCCTGAGCGGCCGGAACTGGTCCTCGTTCAGCTCGCCGGTGAGACGGCGGGCCACCTGGTCGGAAAACTGCGCCGTACGTTCCTTCACGAACGCGGCGTCGAACTCGTCATATCGATACATGGCCGTCCTCGTCGAGATGCTGGCGATCGAAGCGCGGGGCGGTCGGGCCCTCGGCGCGGATGCGTTCGCGGATGCGGTCGGGGTAGATGATCCCGTCGCGCAGCGTCACGGTCTCCACCTCGAGACTGACGATCCGCAGCGTCTTCTTGGTCGCCGCGATGGCGGCCTCCTTGGCTTCGAGCTCTTCCTTGAGGAAGACGCGCGCCTGCTGCAGCTCCTCGACCCAGTTGCCGCCGCGGTCGAGATAGACCGTCGCGCCGCTCATCAGCTCGTTGCCGGTGAGGATTTCCATGCTCAATACCTATGCCACCTTGAATTCCGAGCGGGCGAGTTCGATCGCGTCGCTCCAGTCACCGTGCGCGATCGCCTCGCCCACGAAAATGATTGCCGGCCCGTCCTCAAGCTCGACAGCATCGGACGCGAGGGTGCCGAGCGTGCCGCGATAGAGCACGCGATCCTCGCGCCCTGCCCTGACCACGACGCCGACCGGGATGGCGGGCGATGCGCCTTCGGCGATCAGCCGCAACGCGGTCGGACCGGCGACGGACTTGCCCATGTAGAGCGCCAGCGTGAGGCCGGTCGAAGCCAGCGCCGCCCAGTGCTTCAGTTCCTCGGACTCGGCGCCATGCGCGGTGGCGACGACGAAGCCGGTGGAGACTTTGCGTAGCGTCACCGGGGTCGCCGTGTCGGCGGCAGCGGCCAGCGCCGCGGTGACGCCGGGGACGATGTGATAGGCGATCCCCGCTGCCTTCAGCGCGTCGATCTCCTCGCCGGCGCGGCCGAACACCATCGGGTCGCCGCCCTTGAGGCGCGCCACGCGCTTGCCGGCCTTGGCGAGCCGCACGATCAGGGCGTTGATCTCGGCCTGGGTGAAGGAATGGTGGCCCTTGCGCTTGCCGACGAGGATGCGCTCGGCATCGCGCCGGCCCATCTCGACGGCGGCGGCGGGCACCAGATGATCGTGGACGATCACGTCGGCTTCCTGCAGCAGGCGCTGGGCGCGCAGGGTGAGGAGATCCTCGGCCCCCGGACCGGCGCCGATCAGCCAGACGACGCCGGCGCTTTCGCCGTTATCGGCGTGCTGGGTGAGCAAGGCGTCCGCCTTGGCATCGCCCTGCCCGCGCAGCAGCGCGACTTCGACTTCGGGGGAGGTGACGAGTTCCTCGTAGTAGCGGCGGGCGCGCGTGCCGGGCAGCAATGCCGCGACCTTCTCGCGCATCGAGCCGGCGAGCCTGGCGAGCGCCCCGAGATTGGGCGACAGCGCCGCCTCGATCCGCGCCCGGATCACTCGCGCCAGCACCGGCGCATCGCCTTCGGTGGCGACGGCGATGGTGATGGGGGCGCGATCGATGAAGGCGGGGGTGTAGAAATCGCAATCGGCGGGCACGTCGACGACGTTCAGCGGCACCCTCGCAGCTCGCGCCGCGCGCTTTGCCGCCTCGCCATCAGGGCCATGATCGGCGACGAAAACCAGCGCAGCATCAACGAGATCGGTGTCGTCGAACGGACGCGCCAGGACGGTGACCGGTAGCCCCGAGAAGTCGGCTTCGATGTTTTTGGAGATAATGACGACCAAAGCAGTCGTCTTAGTGGCCAATCGGGCTTTATTGAGGGCTTCTTCTCCACCGCCAACGATGACGATGCGCTTACCCTCGACTTTGTAGCTAACGGGGAATGTGTTCAGTTCACCCATTGACGGCCTTTCGAAGCCGGATACATACCCACATCGGCTCTTTGTAACAAGCCATTGAAATTCAATAGCTTTAATGTTTCCCATAGCAGGCGGGGATTAGAATTAGGTTGAGGTGGAAGGGAGCAAGCCGCGAAATGAATCCATGCGCTGCACGGATGGTGGAACGGTGACACTGCGGCAAGCCTAGAGGGAGCTGACGAGGTCGGTCTGACTGAAGTCGCCACCGATGCAAAGCAGCGGACAATCGAGTTCCTTGTCGAGAGCGTAGGAAAAGCAGTCGCCATAATTGAGCCTGGCCGGCTGCCGGCCCTTGCCATAGCGGCGAAAGGCATCGAATGCCAATCGGGCTGACAGTTCCGTAACCGGCACGATCTCTGGATCGGCCGCTTCGATCAGCGATCTGACAGCCGTTCCGATGCCTTTGCTTTCGGACGTGATCAGCGCTTCCGCGAGCGTCCCTGCCGACATCACTCGCCGCAGATCCGATGTCAGCGCCACCTCACACGCAGCACGCTCGGGCTCGTTGAAGGCGATCGCGAGCAGCGCGGACGTGTCGATTACGATCAATTGGGCAGCCATTCTCATCATAGAGGTCATCATGATTACTGGTGCGCAGTTGCGGCGGAATGTCCATCGCGGCCACTTCGCGCACGATCTTGTCGATCACCGCTGAAGTTCGGCGCCAGTCAACCTGGGCTTGGTCTGCCGGGCAGCGCATCGCGCACCAGCCGTACTCCGGGCTTCCCCTCACGGGTAACCACTACTTCAACCCCCTTGTCCGCAAGGTTAAGCAGTTGATCTAGCCGGTTCCGCGCGTCCTTGACGGTTACGTTCATGGCTGTTCTCCGGGACAACATGCCAAATAACGGCGCCCGACGGGCAATGTCAAAGACCAGCAACTACCCCTGCCGCTCCGGCACGTGCACCACCAGCCCGTCGAGCGTGTCCTTGACCTTGATCTGGCAGCTGAGGCGGCTGGTCGGCTTCACGGCGTAGGCGAAGTCGAGCATGTCTTCTTCCATCATCGAGGGACCGCCGACGATCTCCGTCCAGGCGTCGTCGACATAGACGTGGCAGGTGGCGCAGGTGCAGGCGCCGCCGCATTCGGCGACGATGCCGGGCACGCCGTTCATGATCGCCGTTTCCATCACCGTCGATCCGGCTTCGCCCTCGGTCTCGTGCCGCGTGCCGTCGGATTCGATATAGGTGATGTGGGCCATGTAGCTTCGCTCGGGAGGATGGCCCGCATATAGCGGTGCCGTCACCCGGCGGCAAGCACCCCGAACGGCGCGGGCCTTATTGCTCTCCGGCGCTGACCAGCCCGGCGATGAACTCCTGGCACTCGCCGACCGCGACCGCGATGTCCTGGATGAACTCCGGATTGACCGGGTTGCCGGCGCGCAGGTGGTCCTCGGCCCGCTTGGCGAGATCACGCACGCCCCAAGCGCCGATGCCGGAGGCGGCGCTCTTCAGCGTGTGCAGACTCTCCAGCAGCTTGGGGATCGAGGTGCTGTCCTCGATGCGACCGAGATAGACCTGCGACATCTGCGAATAGAGCCGCAGCACCTCGTCCTTCAGCCCCGGGTCGCCGAGCGACTGCTGGTCGAGATGGTTCATGTCGATCGGGGTACGCGACCGCTCCCGGAGCGGGGCGTTCTGCCCCATTTCCACTGCGATAATCCTGGCCATCCCGTGCCCTTTGGTTGGGACACGCCCGGTTCTGGGCTGTCGGGGATCACGCTATCGGGCGGGGATGAAGGGGCCCCAAAATGAATGGGTACAATCTTACCTGTGCCCTTAACCGGCCGCATTCCAACCGGAAATTAACCCTCCATTAAGAAAGCGTTCGGTTTGCCTCAAATTGAATGTATGTTTGAGGTCCACCTAGCGTGCGGCGGCGTGGGGCTGGGCAGACTGCGGGGCTTTTGAATCGCATTTTACCCAATTTGGACGGCTAACCGGAACTCCGGAACGTGTCCAATGCCAGCTCTAATCGCCCGCCGATTGTCGATGCGAGAGTTGTAGAGAGTATGGCTAAAAAGACCACAGCGCCCCAGAACGATCCTGCAACCCTGGCATTCTCGGCAGTCGAGGACGCCCTCAAGGACTCGGTTTTCGCGAACCTGTCCCAGCCCGCCGCGGCCGAGGAGACGCCCGCCGAAAGGCCCGGCCCCAAGCCGATCCCGCGAGACAACTCGGCCCGCTCGGAGCGCCAGCGCACCGCGGACAAGTTCGCCGCGCAGACCGGCTCGGTCGCCAATGACGACCGCTTCCCCTCCTCGAGGATCCTCTACGGCCTGCAGTCGAAATCGTCCGGCGCGCCGAACATGGTCGCGGGGCTCGTAGCAGCAGGCTGGGTGGTCGCCATCCTTCTCGTCGCCATGATCCGCAACGGCAGCGATTTCGGCACTGCCGGCTTCTGGGGCTCCAACGATTTCATCGGCCTCCTCGCGCTGGCCATCGTGCCGGTGATCGGCATCTTCGCCATCGCCACGCTGATCCGCCGCGCCCAGGACCTGCGCAACGCCGCGGCCGCCGTTACCCAGGCGGCCATCCGTCTCGCCGAGCCGGAAACCACCGCATCCGAGAAGGTCGCCTCGGTCGGCCAGGCCGTGCGCCGCGAGGTGAACGCGCTGGGCGATGGGCTCGAGCGCGCCCTGTCGCGTGCCGGCGAGCTCGAAGTGATGATCCACAACGAGGTCACGGCGCTCGAACGCACCTATTCCGACAACGAATCCCGCATGCGCGCCCTGATTCAGGAATTGGCCAGCCAGCGTGAAGCGGTCATCACCAATACCGAGCGCGTGCGCGAGGCGATCACCGAGAGCCATACCGGCCTCGTCTTCGACCTCGACATGATTTCGCAGCGCATCGCCGGCACCATCGTCGAATCGGGCGGCAACCTGACCAAGGCACTTGAAACCGCGGGCAACTCGCTGAATGGCGCCTTCGGCGAGCGCACCGAGAGCTTCGTGTCGCTGATCGACCAGCGTACAAGCCACCTGCTGGTCGCCCTCGACGACTCCGCCTCGCGCCTCAACATCACGCTCGAAGATCGGGCCGGCACCATCTCGGGC
>NZ_JAQGJL010000214.1 GCF_028290645.1 Devosia sp.
GGGCAATTGGTGCTGTTCGGCTATACCTGGGTATTGTTCCACCACATGCTAGGGGGCTTGCGCCACTTCGTGTGGGACAGCGTCAACGGGTTCGAGCCCGGTGTGCGCGAAAGGTTGGCCTGGGCCAATATCATCTTGTCGGTCATTCTCACGCTCCTGGCGTGGGCGATTTTCGTGTGGTTCTGAGGCGATCATGGACAGCAAGACCATTTCCAATCCGCATAATCATTATGGCGACCCCAAGGCGGCGACGCGCCATTTCATCGTCCAGCGCCTGAGCGGGGCTTTCAACGTCCTGTTCATGCTGTTCCTCATCTGGGTGGTGACGCGGCTGGCTGGGGCCGAGCGCGCCGAGATGGTGGCGGTCGTCGGCCAGCCGGTGGTGGCGATCATCCTCGGGCTGTTGATCATCAATGTCTGCCTCCACATGCGCATCGGCATGACCGAGGTGATCGACGATTATGTCCACGATGCACGCCTTCACAGCCTGTCGATGCTGCTGAACAATTTCTTTGCCGTGGCCGTGGCGCTGCTCACGGTTGCCGCCCTTCTAAAACTGGCCTTTGGAGGCTGAGCCCTTATGGCTGTCACCGGTACATATAATATCATCGACCATGAATTCGACGTCGTCGTCGTCGGAGCCGGGGGCGCGGGCCTGCGCGCCACGCTCGGCATGGCCGAGCAGGGATTCAACACCGCCTGCATCACCAAGGTATTTCCGACGCGCAGCCATACCGTGGCGGCGCAGGGCGGCATCGCGGCATCGCTCTCCAACATGGGCCCCGACAGCTGGCAATGGCACATGTACGACACCGTCAAGGGGTCGGACTGGCTGGGCGACATGGACGCCATGGAATATCTGGCGCGCGAAGCGCCCCAGGCGGTCTATGAACTCGAGCATTACGGCGTGCCGTTCTCGCGAACCGAGGACGGGCGGATCTACCAGCGGCCCTTCGGCGGGCACATGACCGAATATGGCGAAGGCCCGCCGGTGCAGCGCACCTGCGCCGCCGCCGACCGCACCGGCCACGCCATCCTGCACACGCTTTACGGCCAGTCGCTCAAGCACAACGCGCAGTTCTTCATCGAATATTTCGCGATCGACCTGATCATGGGCGAGGACGGCTCGTGCCAGGGCGTCATCGCCTGGAAGCTGGATGACGGCACTTTGCACCGTTTCCGCGCCAAGAATACGGTGCTGGCCACGGGCGGCTACGGGCGCTCGTATTTTTCGGCGACTTCGGCCCATACCTGCACCGGCGACGGCAATGGCATGGTGGCGCGCGCCGGGCTGCCGCTGCAGGACATGGAATTCGTGCAGTTCCACCCGACCGGGATTTATGGCGCGGGCGTGCTCATCACCGAGGGCGCGCGCGGCGAGGGCGGGTATCTGACCAATTCGGAGGGCGAGCGCTTCATGGAGCGCTATGCGCCTAACGCCAAGGACCTGGCGTCGCGCGACGTGGTGAGCCGGTGCATGACGATTGAAATCCGCGAGGGGCGGGGGGTGGGGCCGAAGAAGGACCACATCTTCCTCCATCTCGACCATCTCGACCCCAAAGTGCTGCATGAGCGGCTGCCGGGGATCACGGAGAGCGCCAAGATCTTTGCCGGGGTGGATCTGACGCGCGAGCCGATCCCGGTGCTGCCGACGGTGCACTACAACATGGGCGGCATCCCGGCGAACTATCACGGCGAGGTGCTGAACCCGACGGCGGACGATCCGGACCGGATCGTGCCGGGGCTGATGGCGGTGGGGGAAGCCGCCTGCGCGTCGGTGCATGGGGCGAACCGGCTGGGTTCGAACTCATTGACCGATCTGGTAGTGTTCGGGCGGGCGGCGGCGCTAAGGGCCGCGAAGGTGGTAGACCGGCACTCGGCGGTGCGGGGGATCGCCACGGCCGAGGACGAGCGGATTGTTGGTCGCTTAGACCGGCTCAGGAACGCCAATGGCGGCTCGCCGACGGCGCTGGTGCGCGAGAAGATGCAGCGCATCATGCAGGAAGACGCGGCGGTGTTCCGGACTTCCGAGACGCTGAGTTCGGGGGTGCGGCGGATCGGCCAGCTCTATGGGGCGCTGGACGATCTGAAGGTCACCGACCGATCGATGATCTGGAACTCGGACCTGGTGGAAACGCTGGAGCTCGAGAATCTGATGGCCTGCGCGGCAACGACCGTGGTTTCGGCGGAAGCCCGGCACGAGAGCCGCGGGGCGCATGCGCATGAGGATTTCCCCAGCCGGGACGACGTGGAGTGGCGGAAGCACACGCTGAGCTGGATCGACGGGGCGGGGGAGGTGCGGCTGGGCTATCGGCCGGTGCATGTCGACCCGCTGACGCCGGAGAGCGAGGGCGGGATCAGTTTGAAGAAGATCGCGCCGAAGGCGAGGGTGTATTAGGGTCCAGCAGTACTTCGAGGAGGCTCGAATGGGCATTATCGAGAAGGTGGTGGTGAGCGACGAGACGATGCGGCAGTTGGAGCAGGCGGCTCGGCTGCACGGGCTTACCGTTGAGCAGGAAGCTGCTCGCCGCATCGAGACTGTTGCCCAGCGGCCCACTCGCGAGGAACTGCTTGAGCGTTCGCGCGCGTTGCGCGCGTCAATGCCCCCGCAAACCACGGACAGCCTGACGCTACTAAGAGAAGATCGCGACCGGTGATCGTCGTCGACAGCTCAATAGCGCTGCAGTGGGTGCTGCCTGAAGAGGATGCTTCGTACGCCGAAGAACTGCTCGGTAATCCAGACCTCATTGCTCCCGATATTCTGCTGATGGAAGCCGCCAATGTGCTGGCGAAGAAGGTTCGTGCCGGCAACTCAACCATGGATGGCGCGCTCGTCGGCCTGCGGCTGATCCGGGACACGGTATCCCGGCTTGTAAGCTCGGCAGACCTCGCAGCGGAATCGCTGAGGCTTTCTGTAGCACTGGCACATCCCGCCTATGATTGCTGCTTTCTCGCCTGCGCGGTGAACGCCAACGCCGTGCTGGCTACCCGCGATCAGCCCTTCATCGATCGGTTGCGTGCCAGTGGCTACGGTGATCGCCTGCATTCGTGGAGGGGCATGCAATGACCGCGTCCGGGTATTCCGGCACGCCGCTGCCACAGAAGCTTGGCCTGAAAGATGGGCAGCGGGCGATGTTTCTCGGGCTGCCGGGCGAGCTTGCCGAGCTCAGGACCTCGCGCGATTTTGCCGAGGTGCGCGACACACAGTGGGATACGTGGCGCGGGAGCAAGGGCTGGGACTTCATCCACGGGTTCACCGCCTCGCGCGCCGTGCTCGAGGACAATGCGCGGCCGCTGATGGAGGCGATTGCGCGCGATGGCATCATCTGGATTTCGTGGCCGAAGAAGGCGTCGAAGGTGCCGACCGATATCACGGAAGATGTGATCCGGGAGGTGGTGCTGCCGATCGGGTTGGTCGATATCAAGGTGGCGGCGGTTTCCGATGTGTGGTCGGGGTTGAAACTGATGATCCGCAAGGAACTGCGGTGAGGAACGGGGCAGACGCGATGAAGCGGGTTATGGGGGCGCTGGTGGCGCTCGGGATGCTGGCGGGCGGGGCGCAAGCGGCGGCGCCGAGCGAGGCGCAGAAGGCGGATTTCTACAAGACCTGCATGGGGATTGCCGGGGACGACGCGCTCTGCTCGTGCAAGGCAGATGCGGCGATGACGCTGATCGACGGGGACTTCATGGCGATGGTGATCGCCTCGATGAAGGGCAAGGCGCCGCCGGCGGGTGAATATTCGGCGTACAATACCTATGTCGCCAAATCGAACCAGATCTGCAAGCCGAACTACTGAGGTTACGATGGCTGAGCTGACGCTCCCCAAGAATTCGCGGATCATGCCGGGCAAAAGCTGGCCGAAACCGGCAGGCGCGACGCGGCTCAAGGAGTACCGGGTGTACCGCTACGATCCGGATTCGGGCGAGAACCCGCGGCTCGACACCTATTTCGTCGATCTCGACGATTGCGGGCCGATGGTGCTCGACGCGCTGTTGTGGATCAAGAACAAGGTCGACCCGACGCTGACGCTCAGGCGCTCCTGCCGCGAGGGGATTTGCGGGTCGTGCTCGATGAATATCGCGGGGGCGAACACGCTCGCCTGCACCAAGGGCATGGAGGAGATTGCGGGGCACGTGAGCGTCTATCCGCTGCCGCATCTGCCGGTGATCAAGGACCTCGTCCCCGACCTCACCACGTTCTACGACCAGCACCGCTCGATCGAGCCGTGGCTGAAGACGACGACGCCGGCGCCCGAGAAGGAGTGGCTGCAGAGCCGCGACGACCGGGCCAAGCTCGACGGGCTCTACGAATGCATCCTCTGCGCCTGCTGCTCGACCTCGTGCCCATCGTACTGGTGGAACGGGGAGAAGTATCTGGGGCCGGCGGTGCTGCTGCAGGCCTATCGCTGGCTGATAGACAGCCGCGACGAGGCCAGGGAGGAGCGGCTCGACAACCTCGAGGATCCGTTCAAGCTCTATCGCTGCCACACCATCATGAACTGCGCCAAGGTCTGCCCCAAGGGGCTGAACCCGGCCAAGGCGATCGCCGAGATCAAGCAGATGATGGTCAAGCGGGAGTTTGCATAAGCTGTACACGACCGTGGCCGAGATCGAGGATCCGTCCGTCGCCCGCGTGCTGATCGCGGCGCTCAAGGCGCATGGGTTTCATCCCAAGGAGGGCGGCGAGAGCGGGCTGCCGGGCTTGCCGGGGGTGTATGGGCCCAAGGGGATCGCGATCGAATTGCCGGAGGAGGAGGCGGCGGACGGCAAGTTGCTGGCCGGGGCGCTGATTGCGGAGATGACGCGGCGATAGGGGGGACCCCTCGGCTCCTGGGCCTCCCTTCCCTGCGGGAGGGGCTGAGTGTGGTTGCGGCGAATGCTCAACGGACGGAGCGTGGGCCACCCCCACCCTTGATCCCTCCCACAAGGGGGAGGGAGACGACTGAGGCCTCCGCTCGTTGCCAGCTTCCACAGGCACGAGGCGCCGCGACCCTAAACCTGCCACATTAATCCGCGCATAGGGGAATGTGGTGTCGGCGGTTGAACCGCGCGGGCCGTTCACGCTATATCGCGCGGTCAATTCTTGTTAACTATCTGACGGAGCAGGGCCGATGGTGAGTTCGAGGCGCGCGGGCGTGTCCATTGCGGTGGTCGCCGGGTTGGCGCTGGTGCTTTCCGGCTGCGCGTCGAGCGGGGTGACCACCAGCACTGTCGCCTCGACCGAGAACATCACGCCGATCCAGAACACGCCGGTCGCGACATCCGACCTTGGCGCCCTGCCGGGCAGCCGGGTGCAGACCGCTTCGCTGGCGCAACCGACGCCGCTCGATCCCAATTCGACGGGGCAGATCGGCCAGCCGGCGCAGGTGGCGAGCGCGGACGGCTCGTTCGTGACGCTCGACTCGGTGGGGGCGGTGCCGTCGGCGGGACGCGATCTTTCGACCGGGCTGAGCATCGAGAAGCTGCTGGGCGGCTGGACCGTGGTTTCGGGGGAGCAGCAGTGCAAGCTCAACCTCACCTATACGGCGAAAACCGGCACTTCGCGCTATCGCGCCTCGACGCCGGGCTGTGCGCTTACCGGGTTGAGCGTCGTCGCCAGCTGGCAGCTGGTGGGCAACCAGGTACAGCTGTTCGACGAGAACGGCGATATCATCGCCTCGCTGATCGTATCGGGGAACCGCTTCATCGGGACCCTCGCGGGCGGTCAGGGCATCTCGATGGTCGGCTGACGCTGGTGGTAGCGCAGTCGAAGCGCTAGACCGTTACCATCTTGGCTGAGCACGCTCCATGACACGCCCGCGGCGGGGGCCCGCAGGCACACCGGTCACCGACAGGTTGAACGCGCTGACGAGGGGCGGCGCGCTCATTGCCGATCCATTGCAGCTCAAGGCGGCCGCGGCGCTCGATCGGGTGGCGGTGGAGCTTGCGGAGGAGAACGGCTCGCGCGGGTTCCTCGCGGGCTTGTTCGGGGGGGCCGAGCCGGTGCGCGGGGTCTATCTCGTGGGGCAGGTCGGGCGCGGCAAGACCATGCTGATGGACCTGTTCTTCGAGGTGGTGCCGATTGCCGGGAAGCGGCGGGTGCATTTCCATGAGTTCATGGACGAGATGCACCAGGCGATCACCGCATTCCGGCGCTCGGAGCGCGGCAAGTCGGACAATGCCGATCCGGTGGCGGCGGTGGTGAAACCGCTGCTCGAGGATGTGCGGCTGCTCTGCCTCGACGAGTTCCAGGTGCAGGACATCACCAATGCCATGCTGCTGGGGCGGCTGTTCGACCGGCTGTTCGCGGGCGGGGTGACGATCGTTGCGACCTCGAACACCCGGCCGGATAATCTCTACGAGAACGGGCTCAACCGGCAGCTGGTGCTGCCGTTCATCGCGGAATTGAAGAAGCACGCCGAGATCGTCGAGCTCGATGGGCCGACCGATTATCGACGGGGGAAGTTCGAGGGCGAGGCGGTGTACCAGTTCGGGGTGGGCCCCGAGGTGGACGCGGCGATGGACCGGCTGTGGCTGAAGCTCACCGGCGGGGTGGTGGGCGAGCCGGCGGAACTGCTGTCGCTGGGGCGGGTCATCCCGGTGCCGCATGCGGCGATGGGGGCGGCGCGGTTTTCATTCGCCGAGCTCTGCGAGGCGCCGCTCGGGGCGCGGGATTATGTGAAGCTCGGCCACGCCTATGAGACGGTGATAATCGACCACGTGCCGCAGTTCGACCGGCTGCGGACCGATGCGAGCAAACGGTTCATCGTGCTGATCGATACGCTCTACGATCGGGGGGTGAAGCTGGCGGCAAGCTTTGCGGTGCCGCTCGATGAACTCGGCAAGGACGAGCGGACGCGGGCGGAGTTCGCGCGCTGCGTGTCGCGGCTGATCGAGATGCAGTCGGCGGAGTATCTGGAGGCGGCTCATCGGGTGGATGGCGCGGCTTAGTGGGGCAGCTTCACCGTAGGATCGGCGACAGCTATGTCCAAGGGAACAAAGTGCCTGGTGTTGCGGGTTAGCAGCACAAGCTCATGGACCTGAGCGGTGGCCGCGATCAGAATGTCGGCAACACCTGGATGCTTGCCGATGGAGAACGCCCGCGCGGAAAGTCGACCAGCAGCGCGGGCGACTGTCAGATCCAGAGGCAGGATGCGGTCTTCGAAATTCGCGACGACTGCGCCTATCCAGGACTCCAGGGCCCGGGCGCGCTGATGCTCTTCCGTCAGTTCCAGCTTTCCGATGCCCTGA
>NZ_JAQGJL010000219.1 GCF_028290645.1 Devosia sp.
TCTGGTCGGCCGGCACCGCCTTCGGCACGCTCACCTGCTCGGGTGACGCCATCAGCCTCGAAATTCTCGGCGGCACGCTAGGGGCGCAGAAGATCATGGTCGATGGCCGCACTATTGCCGCACCATCGCCGCTCAAAACCATGGATTTCCAGTAGTCATGGCCGGCATCCAGCTCAAATCCGTCCGCAAGAGTTTCCAGGGTTTCGAGGTCATCCACGGCATCGACCTCGAGATCGCCGACGGCTCGTTCACCGTGTTCGTCGGCCCCTCCGGGTGCGGAAAGTCCACGCTGCTGCGGATGATGGCGGGCCTCGAGGAGATCACCGCCGGCGAGGTGCACATCGACGGCATCCGCTGCGACCACCTGCTGCCGGCCGCGCGCGGCTTCGCCATGGTGTTCCAGTCCTACGCCCTCTACCCGCACATGAGCGTCGAACAGAACCTGAGATTCGGCTTGGAAAATCAACGGCTTGCGAAGTCGGAGACCGCTGCCCGGGTGCAGAAGGCCGCAGCAATCCTGCAGATCGAGCACCTGCTCGCCCGCCGTCCCAACCAGCTTTCCGGCGGCCAAAGCCAGCGCGTCGCCATAGGCCGCGCCATCGTCAAGGAGCCCAAGGCTTTCCTCTTCGACGAACCCCTCAGCAACCTCGATGCTGAACTGCGCGTGAAGATGCGCGGCGAGCTGATCAGCCTGCATCAGCGGCTGGGCTCGACCATGATCTACGTCACCCACGACCAGGTCGAGGCGATGACCATGGCCGACCGGATCGTCGTGCTCAACGAAGGCCAAATCGAGCAGGTCGGCACGCCCGTCGAACTCTACGCTCGCCCCTGCAACCGGTTCGTCGCCGGCTTCCTCGGCGCCCCGCCGATGAACATTCTGTCCGGCACGGTGCAAGGCGGAAACGTGCGCCTGCAGGGTGGAGCAGTCATTCCGCTCATCGGCAGAACGGTACCCCTGCCCGATGGCGCTTCCGTCTTCCTCGGCATCCGCCCCGAACACGTCGAGGTCAAACCCGGTCCGCTGAAGATCAGCGTCACCACCACCGAGGTACTGGGCTCCGAGACCATCGTCCACGCCACCACAGCCGGCGCCGACGAGCCCTTCACCATCGCGCTCCGCGGCATCAGCGGCGTGAAGGCCGGCGACATCCTGGACCTCGCTCTCCCCGCCCCGTTCTTGCATCTGTTCGACAAGAGCGGCACCACAGTGGGCGCGAACGACGACTGGCGGTCGGCGTACCTAACCTAGGGTCAACGGGCAGGTCCGAAGGTCCGCCGCTAATGGGATGAACGGCTGCTTCCCGTATTTGGCTAGGGCCGAAAATGTATGCTGCGGCCAACGCAAAATGCATACCCAAGGTGAGGATGTGATGGGATCGACTTTCACCATTCGAGATGCGTCCGACTACGAGCAGTTGATGGGACGCTGGAGCCAGCGGCTGGCGCCGCTGTTCATTGATTTCGTGGGCCATGCGGCAGGCGAGGCAGTCCTTGACGTTGGATGCGGGACGGGAAGCCTGACATTCGAACTGGCGGAACTTCCTGGCCTTCGCCAGAAAAATGCGATCGACTTTTCCCCGACGTTCGTCGCGGCCGCCCGGGCGCGCAACACAGACTCCCGGGTGACCATTGACCAGGCAGACGCGACATCGCTGCCATTCTCCGACGACACCTTTGACCGCGCAATGGCACTTCTCGTCCTGCACTTTGTTCCAGAGGCTGCGCGGGCAATATCGGAGATGCGCCGAGTTGTGCGCTCCGGCGGCGTGGTCGCTGCCGCAGTATGGGATCATCTAGGTGGCATGCCGGGGATGCGGATGGCGATCGACACCATTGCTGCCGTCTCGGAAGACGGCCGGCAGTTGCGCAACCGCTACATGTTTCAGCCCATGATGCAGCCGGGCGAGATGAAGCAGGCGTTCGAGGACGCCGGGCTCCGCGAAGTCGAAGAACGTGAACTCATGATCCGCATGGAGTACGCCAACTTCGATGACTTCTGGGCACCAATAGCGGCTGGTGAGGGGCCCATCGGCAAGTTTGCCGGCGCGCTCGCGTCGAAGCGGCTGAACGACGTCACGGCAGCGGTGCGCGATGCCTATGAGGCAGGTAGACCTGACGGACCACGATCCTTTGTCAGTGTCGCCTGGGCGTGTCGCGGTGTGGTCGGGTAGGCAGCCCTATCCTGCCCGCTGCAATAGCGGTTCGATCCGCCGAAGCGCTCGTGAAGGCGATGTTGGCGCCTGCCGAGCGCTCCGGGCGGAAAACGCTCATTGCTTGGGCGGGATAGGGTCGGGCACCTTGTTCTTGATGGGCGGAACCTGTTTCAGGTAGGCGAAGATCGCCTTCAGATCATCGTCGTTCAATTTCCCAAAGGGTGGCCACGGCATCGGCGGCAAAATCGCCCGCCCCTGTCCCTGCTTGCGACCTGTCCGCATCATTTGCAGGAACTGCGCTTCGGTGTAGTCGCGCAGCACCCCCGTTTCCGGATCGGACGTCAGGTTGGCGGTGAAGCTGACGCCCCACGGCCCGGAATGGGCGGTATTCGTCGCCGAAGAGGCCCCAATCCACGGATCGGATACGACGGCGGGCGCCGTGATCTTGATCTCCTGCGGATGACCGGACAGCCCCCTGCTCATATCCGGCTCAGGGCCATTCGGCCCCATCTTCAGGGGCGTGTGGCAGTCGTGGCATCCCATGGCATTGACGAGATACTCGCCGCGTTTGACCAGGTCGGGGTTGGCCGCCTCCTGCGCGGCGACCGTGCCGACCAGCGGCAATAGGAGTGCAAGTCCGAACACGTAGTGCTTCATCGTAGTCCTCCCTGTTATTGGCCCTCTTTGACCTTCAGCTCCGCAATCCATTTTGTGACGACCGCCACCGCCTCGTCATCGACCAGTACGGTTCCGAGCGGAGGCATCTGCAGTGCTGGATAGCGCGACGACAGCCGCTGCAGCAGCGCACTGCGCTCGGGGTGCCCCGGATCGATCCTGTAAGTCGCGTCGGCCGACTGCCCGGGCGCGCTCTTTTTCACCGGCTTGCCGACAATGGTTTCGACGACGCTTCCCGGCAGCAGGAGCAGTTCCTCGCGCAGGAACATCCCAAGGTTGGCGAGCGACGCCCGACTGTTGTGGCACTGGCCGCAGTTGCCGTGCAGATACCCCAGCACCAGACGCTCCGCTTTCGACCTCGCCTCGATCACCGGGGCCAGCGACGGCCAGCGTTCATAGCCTTTGATCAGCCCATTCGCGATGAGGTAGTCGAGCTTGATGCCCGCCGCGCCGCTCGCGCCGTGCAAGGCCGCGGCGTCCACGGCAGGGGAGAGTTGCAACGTGCTGAAACCGAGCACCTCGGCCGGCCCGCCCTGGTGGCAGACCTTGCAGTCGGCAGTGCCAGGAATGCCGTGGAACCGCCCGTGACCGAGAGCGAAAGCATCGCGCCGGCCCCGGTCAGGTGCCAGCGTCGCATCCCGCCCGTCGGGCGACCATTCGTATGACGCATAGAGCCACTTCCCGTTGGCCTGCAACTCCATGTAGCGCGTCTCGACGCGGTGGCCTTCGAAGGAGAATTCCTTCCAGAACCGCGTCCCGATCGGGAACGTCCAGGCGTCCGCGTCGGACCCGTCGATCACGCCGCCCGACGGCAGCCGGATCCACCGGCTTTTCGCCGCGCTGTCCGACCAAAGCGGATATTGCGGCGAGAACGGCAGGTTGCGCGGATCGACCACGAGTGCGCCGGCATCCGCGTAAAGCCCAGTCTCAGACAGCAATCGTGGCGGAGTGTCGAGGGCATGCGAACTCGCCTGTCCCTCGGCGAAAATAATGGCGCAAGCAAGCAACGCAGCGGCGGCAAGCATGCCCGCACGCGAGAAAGTAGATGAGCCGGACTCGCGCCGTACCATCGACTCTTTGCCCTCCTCCGTCGTGCAAGCGTCGATACGGCTCAAGCCGCCGCTCGTCACTAGGGCGGCGTTATCTTACCCCGAATTACTTCGACAGCGCTATGGATCATCGTCACGCCAGGCAGCAAACGCGGCCCTAGACTGATGGCGACCGCTTTGAACCAGACGGCGGTTAGCGACCGCTGGCCGATCGTCTACAATAGTCACTTGCCTGGCAGATGCCGACCCGGGGTCGCCGCATCCACCCGCTGAAGCTGTGTCGGCTTCTGGGTCCAAGCGTGCGTTGCGGCCGCAGGGCGAGCGCACGTTCCAAGTCTCAAGAGTTCCGTACAATCGCCTTTTCGAAGCGAGGGCAAGAGTCCCCAGGGCCGGCAACGCTCCATTTTCGAAAGAGAAAAACCATGCCCAGACGGGTACTTAACTTGTGTTTGCCTAACATATAAGCACATTACAAATATGCTCAAAAATGCACTTGTTGGCATCCGGAAGTCGTGATCTAGTTTGTCTCAGGGAGGAGCGATCAAAGAGCTGACTATGGCCAATCGCTTCCATTGCTATCCAAGTTTCCCAGGCTCGATCGGTCGCTCCGTGCCGTGGAGCCCGGCTCCAGCTCGATCTGCGCCTGCGATCGAGGGGCCGAGGTCCGCGCGGCTTGTGCTGAGCATCATGACAACGCTACTGCCAAACGAGTCGCCCCAGATGCGCGACCTGACTGACAAAATCTCCATATCCATCAGTATATAAGAGAAAGGTCACTCGACATGCCTTCGCTTCCAAAGGTAGGTATTGATAACGCTAACAGAGCTGGGCTGAGCCGGCGGGCCTTCGTCGCCGGGGCGGGCGCCGTTGCTCTTGCCGCACCGGCCACCGGGCTGTTTACGCTGTTGGGCAATTCCGCAGCCCTTGGCCAAAGCCCCAATACGCTGATCGTCGCGGTCGACCAGGACGCCTCCTCGCTGAAGCCCGATACCTGGGGGCCGGTGCTCAACTGGCTGGCGGTTCGCTCGGTCTACGACACGCTCTGCGACTTCGCCGTTGTCGAGGGTGAGGACGGTCAAATGACTTACGACCCGGACAATCTCGTCATGCGCCTCGCCGAGTCGATGGAAATGAGCGAGGACAAGAAAACGGTCACCTGGACCATCCGCGACGGCATGCTGTTCGGCAGCGGCAATCCGATCACCGCGGAGGCGATCGCCAAGTCGTTCAAGTGGTACCTCGATCGCAACGAAGTGGGTGGCGGGCAGGCCAAAGTCGACGGGCTCACCGATGCCGCCTCCGTCAGTTTCGAGGGCAACAAGGTGACGATGACGCTGGTCGACACCGTGCCGTGGGGGGCGAGCGCCAACTACATCACGCTGCTGGCCGTGGTGGATGCCGACGAAATCATGAGCCACGCCACCGCCGCCGATCCGTTCGGCGTCGCCTGGCTCGAACGCAACGCCACCCCTTCGGGTCCCTACAAGATCGATAGCTGGACCGCGGGCCAGCGGATGGTGCTGACCTACCGGCCCGAGTGGTGGGGTCCGAAGCCCTCCATCGAACGCATCATTTTCACCATGATCCCCGACGCCTCGGTCCGTTTCTCGCTGCTCAAGCGCGGCGAGGTGCACCTCGCCACCGGCCTCGAGTTCAAGGATCTGGCTTCGCTCGAAGGCGATCCGAACGTCGTCGTCGAATCGTGGGTCTCCAACGGCTGGGACTATCTCGGCCTCAACTGGAGCCTGCCGGAGTTCCAGGACAAGAATGTCCGGAAGGCCATCGCCAGCGCGCTGCCGATTGAGGACATCATCGAGACGGTCTATTACGGCTTCGCGGTGCCGGCCAAGACGCCGTTCGGCCAGAAGGTGGTGGGCGCCGATCCCTCCACCTGGCCCTATGCCTACGATCTCGCCAAGGCCAAGGAATATCTGGCGGCCTCGGCCTATCCGACCGGCTTCTCGACCACGCTCGCGGTGTCGAATGGCGACATCAATACCGAGCGCACGGCGCAGCTCATCGTCGAGGCGCTGAGCCAGATTGGCGTCAATGTCGAAATCCAGAAACAGACCCCGGCGCAATACTCCGACGCCCAGGTCGCCAAGGCCCTGCCGATGGGGATGTCGGGCTTCCTCTCCTTCATCCCGGACGCCGGCTACCAGACGCTGTGGAACTTCTTCCCGGACAGCTACGCCAACTTCTTCGGCTACAGCAATCCTGCGCAGGAAGAGATTGGACGCAAGATGCTCTACATGGATCCGAACGATCCGGAGCGCGCGGCGCTGCTCAAGCAGTTCCAGGAGATGATGGCCGAGGACGTATCTCACGTCTACACGACCTCGGTAAAAGCCGTGGTGGCGCACAGCAAGAAGGTCACCGGATTCGCCTACTACCCGGATTACGCCACGGTCATCCGCTTCGACAAACTGACCATGTCG
>NZ_JAQGJL010000226.1 GCF_028290645.1 Devosia sp.
TGCATGCGCGCGCCACCTTCGAGATACCCTCGTCACTGCCCGAGTTCGCGCATCTGCACTTCTCTACTGCGGCTCCTTCGGCCTATTTCCACGCGGTGGTCAGCCGCGACGACATGATCGTGCTCACCCAGTTGAATACCGAGCACGACTTTCGCGCCGTACTCGACCCGCTAACCCGACGCCTATCGGTGTCCGCCAGCGCGGACTTTCAGGCCTATATGAAGCAAGCCACTGGCACCGACACGCTCCTTGTCGCGGGCAAGCAAGAGGCGCCCTGACAACCAAGATGCCTAATCTATGATCATATCGCACACGCTTTAGGCTGAAGCGTACCATCTGGCTTGAGAAAGTGGTTGACGTAGTGGCACTACTGCTTTGTTGTAGAACTATTTTTATGCATCCCATAACCGTGGCACGCAGCCTGCATACAGCCCTGCGGCACCCGACCGGTGCCAGAGTGGAGGCCTGAATGAAGAAGATCGAGGCTATCGTAAAGCCGTTCAAGCTCGACGAAGTGAAGGAAGCGCTGCAGGAAGTTGGTCTGCAGGGCATCACCGTCACGGAAGCCAAGGGGTTCGGCCGTCAGAAGGGACATACCGAGCTCTATCGCGGCGCGGAATATGTCGTCGATTTCCTGCCCAAGGTGAAGGTCGAGGTGGTTTGCCCCGACGACCTCGCCGAGAAGGCGATCGAAGCGATCCGCACTGCTGCGCAAACCGGCCGCATCGGCGATGGAAAGATCTTCGTCTATACGATCGAACAGGCTATCCGCATCCGCACCGGCGAATTCGGCGACGACGCGCTCTGAACGCAACGCGCCTGCCTAAATCAAACACCCAGCCTTACACAGGGGAACTGAATGACCACTGGAGCCGACATCCTCAAGCGCATCAAGGACGAGGATATCAAATACGTCGACCTGCGATTCACCGACATGCGCGGCAAGCTGCAGCATGTGACCTTCGACCAGACCATGGTCGATGAAGACCTGTTCGAAGAAGGTACGATGTTCGACGGCTCGTCGATCGCCGGCTGGAAGGCCATCAACGAGTCCGACATGGTGCTGATGCCCGATCCGGATTCGGCCTATATGGACCCGTTCTTCGGCGCCTCGACCCTCGTCATCAACTGCGATATTCTCGAGCCTCTGACCTACCAGCCCTATTCCCGCGACCCGCGCACCACGGCCAAGAAGGCCGAGGCCTACGTGAAGGAACTGGGGATCGGCGACAGCGTCTATTTCGGCCCCGAGCCCGAATTCTTCATCTTCGACGACGTCCGCTATTCGAACACCACCTACAAGGTCGGGTTCTCGGTGGATTCGACCGAACTGCCGACCAACAACGACACCGAGTACGAGTCGGGCAATACCGGCCACCATATCGGGCTGAAGAAGGGCTACTTCCCGGTTCCGCCGCTCGACAGCGCCCAGGACATGCGCGGCGAGATGCTGGCGGCGATGGGCGCCATGGGCGTGCCGATCGAGAAGCACCACCACGAAGTGGCCTCGGCCCAGCACGAGCTCGGCATCAAGTTCTGCCCGATCATCAAGGCGGCCGACTCGGTCCAGATCTACAAGTACGTGATCCAGCAGGTCGCCCAGGCCTACGGCAAGACGGCGACGTTCATGCCCAAGCCCGTCTATGGCGACAACGGCTCGGGCATGCACTGTCACCAGTCGATCTGTATAGACGGCAAGAACTCCTTCGCCGGCGACCAGTATGCCGGCCTGTCGATGGATTGCCTCTATTACATCGGCGGCGTCATCAAGCACGCCAAGGCCATCAACGCCTTCACCAACCCGACGACCAACTCCTACAAGCGCCTGGTCCCCGGCTTCGAGGCCCCCGTCCTGCTCGCCTACTCGGCGCGCAACCGCTCGGCCTCCTGCCGCATCCCCTTCGGCCAGTCGCCGAAGTCCAAGCGTGTCGAAGTCCGCTTCCCCGATCCGCTGGCGAACCCCTATCTCGGCTTCGCCGCCATGCTGATGGCCGGCATCGACGGCATCCGCAACAAGATCCACCCGGGCGACCCGATGGACAAGGATCTCTACGAGCTGCCCAAGGAAGAGCTGAAGCAGATCCCGACGGTTTGCGGCTCGCTCCGCGAGGCCCTCGAAAGCCTCGACAAGGACCGCGACTTCCTCAAGGCCGGCGGCGTGTTCGACGACGACCAGATCGACAGCTACATCGAGCTGAAGATGACGGAAGTCATCAAGTTCGAGCACACCCCGCACCCGGTCGAGTACGAGATGTACTACTCGGCCTGATCGCCGGGACCGATCGACGAATACGAAAGGGCTCCTCCGGGGGCCCTTTCCCTTTGGGCCACCGCTTCGTCGTATTGCCGCGGCGCTGCCGCTGGGAGTAGGTTCCCCGCGCCTTGGACCCGAGGGGAACGACGTGGCACTGGCCGGCACGATTGAGACGAAGACTTCGACGGACGACCTGCTGGCGGCGCTGCGCGCGGCAGCCGGTCCGCGGAACGTGCTGACCACCGAACGGGAAACCAAGCGCTACCGGCGCAGCTTCCGCGGCGTGACCGGCGACGCGGTGGCGGTCGTCCGCCCCGGCACGCTGCTTCAGATGTGGCGTGTCCTCGAGGCCTGCGTGGCGCACGACGTCATCGTCATCATGCAAGCCTCCAACACCAGCCTCACCAACGGCGCCACCCCCGATGTCGAGGGCTACGACCGGCCGGTGGTGATCATCAGCACGGCCCGGCTCGACAACCTGCAGCTGCTCGACGGCGGCCGCCAGGTCGTCAGCTTCCCCGGCGGCACCCTCTACAAGCTGGAGCAGCTGCTGAAGCCGCTTGGCCGCGAGCCGCACTCGGTGATCGGTTCCTCCTGCATCGGCGCCTCGATCGTCGGCGGCGTGTGCAACAACTCGGGCGGCTCGCTGGTCCGCCGGGGCCCCGCCTATACGGAGCTGTCATTGTTCGCGCAGGTCGATCGGGAGGGCCGCCTGCAGCTCATCAACCGCCTCGGCATCGAACTGGGCTCGACCCCCGAGGAAATCCTCACCCGCCTGCAGGAGGGGCGCTACGCGCCTCAGGACGTTACGCAGGCCACCGGCCTCGCGTCAGACGGCCGCTATGGCGAGCAGGTGCGAGACGTCGACGCGCCCACCCCTGCCCGCTTCAACGCCGATCCGGCCCGCCTCCACGACGCGTCCGGTTCGGCGGGCAAGCTCGCGGTCTTCGCGGTGCGGCTCGATACCTTCCCCGCCGATGCCGAGGAGATCGTCTACTACATCGGCACTAATGATCCGGCCGTGCTGACGACCCTCCGCCGCCGCCTGCTCGGCCGCATGAAGAACCTGCCGATCGCCGGCGAATACATGCACCGCGGCATGTTCGATGCCTGCCACCGCTACGGCAAGGACACCTTCATGCTCATTCACTATCTCGGCACCGACGTGATGCCCAAGGTCTATGCGCTCAAGGCTTTCGTCGACGGCTATCTCGACGCCATCCCGTTCCTGCCCAAGCGCTTCTCGGAGCGGATTGCCCAGGGCCTGTCGCGCCTGTGGCCGGAAATGCTGCCGAAGCGCATGCTGGACTACCGCGACCGCTTCGCCCACCACCTGATGCTGAAGCTCGCGCCCGACAGCGTCGCCGAGGCCCGGGCAATCCTCGCCGAACTGTTCGAGACCGCCGAGGGCGAGTACTTCCTCTGCACCCCGGATGAAGGCAAGCGCGCCTTCCTCCACCGCTTCGCTGCGGGCGGCGCAGTTGCCCGCCTCGCCATCATGAACAAGCGTGACGTCGAAGGTATCCTGCCGCTCGATATCGCCCTTCCCCGCAACGACACCGAGTGGTTCGAGGACCTGCCGCCCGAGCTCGACGAACAGATCGCGGCCCGGCTCTATTGCGCGCACTTCCTCTGCCACGTCTTTCACCAGGAATACGCGGTCAAGAAGGGCGTCGACATGGACGCGTTGAAGGAAGCGATGCTGGCGCGCCTGTCGTCCCGGGGCATCGAATACCCCGCCGAGCACAATGTCGGCCACCTCTACCAAGCCAAGCCCGCCCAGCTGGCCTTCTATCAATCGCTGGATCCGACCAACAGCTTCAACCCCGGCATCGGCAAGTCGTCAAAACTCCGCAACTACGGGCTTGCCAACCGCTAAGTCCCACGAACGCCCGGAGGTCTGGTCAGCCCGCGGCACCGCAGAGCCGCAGCACCTTGCCGGTATGCGTGGTGACGATCGAGCGCATGAGGTCGCGGTGGGGAAAGTCCGTCTCGAGGATGCGGAGCGGCCCCTCGACCAATGAGAGCGAGCGCGCCAGCTCGTAGAGCGCCAGCCGCGCCGGATCGAGCTCCACCTCGATCCCCAGCGCCTCGTAGCTGTTGCCGAACCGCATCCGGGTGAACCCGTGCTCCCACTCGGCGTCGAAGAACATCACCCCTTCGACGTCGATGATCACGGGCCGCCCCTCGCCGTCGATCATCACATGGTCGGCGCCGAGCTCACCATGGATCAGGCTGTACCAATCGCGCGGCCGAACCTGCGCATGCCGCTCGCGCAGGGCGTCCTCGATCCGCTCGCGCGCCTGTCCGAGCTCCGGGACCTTGCCTGCGACAATCGCCAGGTGCCCAAGCCCCAGCTCAAGGACGATCTGCTCGGCCCGCCGATCCTGCGGCGCCACGCCGGCAGCCACGGCGGCGACCTTGCCTAGCCTTGGGCTGGTGTGCCTCGCCATGCCGTTGAGCATCGCGCCCACGGCCCTCAGTGGCTGTTCCGCCGCACCGGCATCCCCGGCGATCATCGCCTCGAGCGTGCCGCCGCGCAGATCATCGACAATGGCGATATCGGCCGGATAGGTCGATTTGCCGCGGTCGACCAGCAGCAGTGCCGGCACCCTCGCGCCGGCTGCCGTCAGCGCAAGCGTTGCCGCTTCCAGCAGGTCGAGCCCGGAGGCTTCGGCGAACGGGTCGCGCGGGTCGGTGCTGTTGTCGGTCCAGTAGTTCTCCGC
>NZ_JAQGJL010000227.1 GCF_028290645.1 Devosia sp.
GATTTACAGTGGAAACGGCTTCTACTTTCCAACCGGTGGAGTGGAACTTCCCCTGATGTGGGCGCTGATGCAGGTCGTGGTGGTGCTGCTCGGCCCCGGCGCCTGCGCCCTGGGCGTTCCGAGGCAGCTTTACTTTCTCGAGGACCCGCTTGCGCTGTCGATGGCAGGTGCGAGGCGACACGCCTGAGACGCCGGCGGCGGCGACCATGCGAGGTCGCCGCCGCTCGTGGCCGGGAGGTCCGACGGGGCTACGTCAGGGCACGACCTCGATAACCGCCATCATGCCAAAGTCCTCGTGATTGAGAATGTGGCAGTGGAACACCCACTTGCCCATGAACTCGAGGTTCGGCGACAGGAAGGGCATCCGGATGACCACTTCCCCTCGCTTCGGGATCATCACAATGTCCTGCAGCCCGACGGCGTTGTAAGGCTGGCCGTTGACCGACATCACCTGGAAGTCCAACTGATGGATGTGGAACGGGTGCTCTTCGTCACTGACATTGGTGATGGTCCACTCCTGGATCGTGCCGTATTTGACCGTCACGTCGACCCGATTGTGGTCAAACGTCCGGCCGTTGATAAAGAATATGTCCCCCGTGGGATCCTCCGAGAACTCGATCGTCTGCCGCCCCCCGATGGACACCGGGGTCAGGTCGTCGTTCGGGCCAAACTTCGTCGGCAGGGTTGCGGCCTTCTGGCTGTCTCCCGCTGATACGAGGGTCGCCAGGTCGGTCTGCGGGAAATTGTTGCCCGCCGGCCCCGTGGTGTAGGCCAACGTCTCGAGCTTGTACGAACCGGCCGGGCCGCCCTGGACCAGCACGTCGAACCGCTTCCCCGTCGGGACAAGCAACTGGTCGAACGCCTTGACCTCCCACACGGGATGGCCGTCTTCGGCGAGGACGTGGAAGCTATGGCCGTCGAGCTTGAGCATGTAGGTGATGTTGGCGCCAATATTGGCGATACGCCACAACTGCGTCTCGCCCGGCTTGATCGGGATTTGCGGCTGGAACTGGCCGTTGACCGTACGGGTCGTGTGTTGGCCGATGGTGATGCCGTTCTGGACGATGACGCCGCCGATCGCGTGGGCATCCTTCAGGACGATGCTGCGCTCGGTGATCTTCTGCAGGTCCGGCGGCAGGAGTTCCTGCAACCCCTCCACCACGAGCAGGCCGGATAGGCCGGCGGACACGTGGGGGGAGCTCAGGCCGTGCAGGTGGTCGTGGTACCAGTAGGTGCCGACGGGCTGTTCGGGCGGGACCTGGAGCACGTACGGAGCGGACTGGGCCGGATCGATCGCGCGGAAGATGTTGTCGCCGAGGTCCGAGGGCGTGACGTCCATCCCGTGGAAATGCAGGTTCGTCGTCTCGCTGAGGCAGTTCTCCAGTGTCAGCTCGATCCTGTCGCCCGGGCGAACGCGCAGGGTCGGTCCGACGAAAGTGCCATTGTAGGTCAATGCCTGGATGGTCTGGGTGCCGATTGTCACGTTCTGGGGGGCGACAATCAGGGTGGTGCGCAGCACACCGTTCTGGCTACTGATCACCGCCGGTTCGGCCAGCATTGGCGCCTCTGCGGTCTGCAGCGCAGTGCCGGCTGGTGGCGGCAGCTCACCGGAGGGAGCATTCGGCTCGTCTGGGCAGAAGGTTGGCGTCGATCCCAGGGGTTCAACGTCTTCCGGAGTGGCGCTCGAGGATGGGGCGGCCTGCGCCATGTGGCTGTGCGAACCCGCCGCTTGCGACATGCCGGGCCCCATCACGACCAACAGCGATGCGAGCGATAACAGTGTGAGGCGAAGCCTGTGCTGCGCCCGCGGTCCCCGGCGAAGCCACCAAAGACCCGGAGTTTGTCTTGTGAAGGTCGTCATATGCTTGTCCTCTCCGTCAACATCTCTGTTGCCTGCGGGGGACTTACATGCTCAGCCGTGCCATCATGGGGTCGAGGACTAGGCGGAAATATGGCGCGAACGGTATAGCGGCGCGTTTGTTTTTCCGGGCGCGCATGGAATAGGGCCGGCAGCCGCTACGAGCATCACGAGCGTCTGCGGACGGTGCGCCGAATACTGGATATGCTTGTACTCGGCCGGGGTTCGATCAGCCAAGAATGCGATGCATAAGGCCAGCGGCGATAGATCGATCGCCGTGGCACGGACATAGTACCTCGGCGAGCATCCGGCCTGACGACGCGGCCGAGGCGGCGACGCTAGTGGGCGGCCGCGGCTGCGTTGGGAATGTGGATGTCGATCTCGAGCGTCGACATCGTCGCGCCGCGATCCATGGTCACCCGCACGTCGTCCTGATCAACCTGCACGTGCCTCGTGATCACGGCCATGATCTCCTCGCGCAGCATGGCGACGAGATCGGGCTGGTTGCGGTTATTGCGCTCGTAGGCGAGGAGGAGTTGGAGCCGGTCGCGCGCAACGGGTGCGCTGCCGCGCCGCTTGAACATATCGAACAGGCTCATGCCGCTCTCCTTCCGAAGAGCCGATCGAACAGGCCTCGCCTGTCCACCGGCAGGACCATCGGAACGTCCTCGCCCTGCAGCCGCCTCGCAGCCTCGAAATAGGCGCGCGCCGCCGCATTGTTGGGCTCGTTGAGCGTCACGGGCGAGCCGACGTTGGAGGAGCGGAGGACGCCCTCGCTCTCGGGGATGATGCCGAGCAGCGGGGTGGAGAGGATGTCGAGGACGTCGTCGATGGTGAGCATCTCGCCGCGGGCGGCCCGGGCGGCGTCGTAGCGGGTGACGAGGATGTATTTGTTGACGCTCTCGCCGCGCTCGGCCCTGAGCGTGCGAGAGTCGAGCAGGCCGATGATGCGATCGGCATCGCGAACCGAGCTCACTTCGGGGTTGGTGACGATCACCGCCTCGTCGGCGAAGCGCATGGCGAGCTGGGCGCCGCGCTCGATGCCGGCCGGACTGTCGCAGATGACGTAGTCGAATTTCTCGCGCAGCTCGGCGATCACGTTCGCCACGCCTTCCTCGGTGAGGGCGTCCTTGTCGCGGGTCTGCGAGGCGGGGAGGAGGAACAGGGTATCGACCCGCTTGTCGCGGATCAGCGCCTGCGAGAGCTTGGCCACGCCCTGGGTCACGTTGATGAGGTCGAATACGACTCGCCGCTCGGCGCCGAGGACGAGGTCGAGATTGCGCAGCCCGACATCGAAATCGATGACGGCCACTTTCTTGCCCGCCTGGGCGAGGGCGGCGCCGAGGGACGCGGTCGAGGTGGTCTTACCGACGCCTCCCTTGCCCGATGTAACGACCACTACCTTGGCCATGTTCAGATCTCCAATCTTGTTAGTCGAGGGCCGCGACCCAGATCACGCCATTGTCGAGAAAGGCCTGTATCGGCCTGCCGCGCGAGGATGGTTCCATGTCGTCGGCGGTGCGATACCAGCCGTCGACGGCCAGAAGCTCGGCTTCGTTTTTCTGGCAGAAGATGCGCGCCTTGCCGTTGCCGGTGGCCCCGGCGAAGGCGCGTCCGCGCAGGGTGCCGTAGACATGGACGGACCCGCCCGCGACGATCTCGGAACCCGAGCCGACCGAGCCGAGGACGATCACGTCGCCATGGGGGTGGAATACCGACTGGCCGGAGCGGATCGGCGATTCGATGATCAGGGCGCTCGATTCGGGCGGCTCTTCCAGCTTCGCTGGCGCGGCGGCCTTCGCAGTCTGGCTGGATGGCGCCTGGGCCTCGTCGATGATCGCGGTCTTGGCTCCCCTGAGCAGAGGCGGCAGCTCGGGGCCGAGGGCGTCGATGGCATTGGCCTCGATGGCGTAGATCCGGATGCCGCGTGCAGCGAGTTCGGCGACCAGCCCTGCAACTTCGCGCGGGTTGGGCTTGAGGATGTTGAGGTCGAGGACGACGGGGCGACCGGCAAAGAATCCGGGCGAATTCTCGGTCCAGCGGTCCAGACCGCGCAGCCACTCCCCGAGGGGGGCTTCGGGCGCCAGCGCGAAGGCGACGAACGAGCGCGCGCGAAAGCGGATGGACTTCTTCTGGATGGTGGCGGCGCTGGTCACGGAGGCTGGTCCTTACTGATTGGTTAAGGCTAGCCCTCCATGGTTAATGGGACGTAAACCGGGACCGCCCGGATGTGCCAGGGCGACTCGAAACAGGGGATATCGAACAGGAAATGCACAAGGGATCGTGCCTCTGCGGCGCCGTCAGCTTCGAGGTCGAGGGTGAACTGGCCCCGCCAACTGCCTGTCATTGCTCGCGATGCCGCAAGCACACCGGGCATTTCGAGGCGGGGACCGACGTGCCGCGGTCGGCCGTCACAATCAGGGGCGAAGACAAGCTGACCTGGTATTTTTCGTCGGAAAAGGTGCGGCGCGGGTTCTGCTCGATCTGCGGGTCTTCGCTGTTCTTCGATCCAACGCATCTCGACCGGATCGGCATCGGAATGGGGGCGTTCGACACGCCGACACACACGAAACTCGCAATGCATATCTTCGTCGCCGACAAGGGCGACTATTACGACATCGGCGACGGCCTGCCGCAAAATCAGCAATAACCGCGGGGCCGAACGGGCCGTGTCCCGACACCAGAATGAGGCGGCTTCGCCACCGTCGCCGCCTCACTTACGCGTGTGGCAGGCTCACAAGTGCACTCAGCCGGAACGTCCGGCAAAGATGCTACCGGCCCACGCCATGACGCCGCCAACCGCTGCATAGCGGCGAAGCCGCGCTGCGAGGTTATGGCCGGTGAGCGAGCCCATGTAGTGGCAGTCGCACAGAAGATGATGGGCGTCTTCGTCGTTCATGGCGAAGTAGTCCATCGCATCGCCGAGCGAATCGCCGGCAAGGCCGTCGCGCCGCAGTACCGGGTCACGGTAGGCGACCGCGAGCGGGGTATTCTCGCCGCCGCGATAGGCACGCCGTTCCGCCTCGGGCAGATACTCGATGCGATAGAGCGCTTCCATCGA
>NZ_JAQGJL010000232.1 GCF_028290645.1 Devosia sp.
TCGGAGAACAGCAGGCTGATCCGCGAGCGGGCTTCGCGCGGGATATCGGTGCCGCGATAGGATTGGCGATCAAACGCCATGTGGCCGTCGGTGGTGCGACCGAGCCCGGCCACCAGTTTCAGCAGCAGCGACTTGCCGGCCCCGCGACCGCCGAGCAGTCCCACCGCTTCGCCGCGTCGCACCGAGAACGTGATGTTTTCGAGCGCGGGGATGGGCGGCCTGCGGCGCCAGAGGCGCGAGGCGGGATCGGAGATGCGCTTCGCGACGCTGTGCAGTTCGAGCAGCGGTTCGCCGATCGGCGGGCGGGCCAGGGTACGGGTCCGGGGCTTGTTGGCGAGGATCAGCTCGCGGGTTGCGGGGTGGTGCGGGCGGTCCAGCAGATCGGCGGCGGGTCCGCGCTCCACGATTGCGCCGGCGCTGAAAATGGCGGTGTCGAGCCCCATCACCAGGGGCAGGCGGAAATCGCGGGTGAGGATGAGCAGGCCGGTGCCGCGCTCGCGGTTGGCGGCGAGCAGCGCCTCGAGCAGCGCGTGTTGGGTGGCGGGGGCGAGCCCCCTGCCCGGCTCGTCGCAGACGAGGAGATCGACGCCGCGAGCGAGCCAGCGGGTGAGCGCCGATGCGTCGTCGGTGGGGCCGATAAGGCCGGCACGTTTGGCCGGCAGTCCGGTGCCTTCGACAACGGCACCGTCGGGAAGGAGGCCGGCGATACCCAGGGCCAGCAGCGATTTGCCGGTGCCGGCGCGGCCGACGATGGCGAGCACCGCGCCATCGTCGAGAGTCAGGTCTAGGCCGGTGATCAGGCGCTCTCCGGCGAGCGTGATGACGAGGCCGGCGAGTTCAAGCAGCGCCATGTCGCGCCTCGCGAAAACCTCGTGCGGCGAGGAGCAACGCCAGCGCGGTGATGACGGCCACGGCGCCGGGGAC
Organism: Devosia sp.; assembly: GCF_028290645.1. Classification (GTDB taxonomy): domain Bacteria; phylum Pseudomonadota; class Alphaproteobacteria; order Rhizobiales; family Devosiaceae; genus Devosia_A. Next base: position 925 of record NZ_JAQGJL010000232.1, read on the forward strand.
GATCACCAGGAGAGGCCGGATCATGCCGAACTGCTGCGACTCCCTAAGCAGCAGCCCGAGGCTGGTCCCCGGCGGCAGGACGCCGAGGCCGGCGAAGCTTAGGCTGATCTCGATGAGGCTGGCAGCGGCCAGCAGTTCGAGGCCGAGGCCGGCGAGTTGCGGCAGGAGGCGCGGCGCCACGTGGCGCTGGGCCACCGACAGGGGGCGGAGGCCGGCCAGCCGGGCGGCGGCGACGAAATCGGCGGCCCACATGGGTGCGAGCAGTTGCCGCGTGATCGTCGCGGCGACGACGATGCCGGGGATGGCGATGCCGAGGACGATGGTGAGGTTGGCCGGCGCGGCGAGCCCCGAAACGATCATGCCGATGGCCAGCGCCGGCGGCAGCATGGCGATGGCGTGGGCGGTGCGTTGCGAGGGGCCGAACCATAGCGCGATGGCCACTCCGGCGGGAACGCCGATCAGGAGACTCACGAGGGTTCCCATGGCGGCGAGCAGCAGTGTGGTCAGGGTCGCCATCATCAGCAGCGAGATGCCGTCGCGACCGGCGGCGTCGGTGCCGATCCAGTGCGTCGCGCTGGGCTCGGCGAGCGGGGACAGGACGGCGCCGGCATGGGGCGTCCAGGCGAGCGAGAGCAGCGCGAGGAGCGCGACGATCGCCATTACCGCCAGGCCGGCGACGATGCGGGGATCTGGGGATTGGCGGGGTGCTATCACTGCGGCTTCGGCCATCATCGCCGGAGCTCGGGGCGCAGCGCGGGATCAACCAGCAGGCGTAGTAGGGCGAAAAGCAGCATGCCGAGCGCGGCCAGCACCACCAGCACGAAGAGGCCGCCGCGCAGCAGGGCGAGATCGTGCTGCACGGCGGCGCCGATGATCTGCCGGCCGAGGCCGGGCAGGTAGAACACGCTTTCGACCAGCGCCGCGCCGAGCAGCAGAGCACCGAAGGTGCGGCCCAGCACCTGCGGCAGTTCGGGCAGCGCGCGGTCGAGGCCGATGCGCCAGCGCGCTTGCCGGGGCGTCAGGCCTTCGGCGCGCAGCTGTAGTATCTCGGTGTCTGAGGCTTCGCTGAGGTCGCGGCGGACCCGCAGCGCCAGCTGCCCGGCATAGGGCAGGCCCAGGGCCAGCGCCGGCAGAATGAGCGAGGCCAGCGCGGCGGCGGGATTGTCGCCCCAGCGCACGAAGCCGCTCGCGGGCAGCAGTTTCAGTGCGCCGGCGAACAGCAGGGCGAGCAGCATGCCCAGCCAGAACGGCGGGAGCACTGCGAGCCCGGCGGCCACTGCCTTGGCGGCGCGACCGAGGATGCCGCCGTGGTACCAGCCGGCGGAAAGGCCGAGCGCGATGCCGCCGGCCGCGGCAATGGCCAGCGCCAGCAACACCAGCGGCAGGGTCACCGCCAAGCGCTCGCCGAACATGTTGGGTGAGGCGCCGGTATCGCCGATGAACAATCCGAGGAACCGCGCCCAAGCCGGGCGATCGGGTGCGCCTGCGCCGGGGAGGATGTCGAGCGCGAGGAACAGCAGCACCGCGGTGCCGATGACCGCTCCGAAGAAGGCCGCGAGCCGCGTGAGGACGAAATCTCTCATGCCCCGGCGCCTCAGGCCGATCCGGTGGAAGGAGCTAAACCTTAGTCAACGATTGGTTAATTTCCAATGTAGAGCGTCGGCGCCCGTCGCGAAACAGGTGGAAAGCACTACCGTGACCAGCCCGGCCAAGACGATCGCCAGTGTCGGTAGCGCTGCTTCAGTGAAGAGGCTGACATGGGCGCGTGAAGCGCCGCTTCTTCATATGCGCGGTGGTCAGGGCTTTACCAGTTCGGCCGGGATCAGCAGCGAGAACATGGTGCCGACGCCGACCGCCGGGTCGACCGACAGAGACAGCGCGTTGACGGCCAGGAGCGAACGGGTGAGCGCCAGCCCGACGCTGGAGCGCACCGGTTGCAGCACCTCGCCATCCTTGCCGATGCCATCGCGGAACACCACGAAGCGCTCGCCCAGATCCTTGCGGGACTCGCCGCCGTCGCGGACGTTGACGATGACGGCGCCATCGTCCTCGCGCTGCGCCGAGAGGATCACCGAGCCACCCACCGGCGTCTGGTCGATGGCGCTGGCGAGGAGGTTGAGCACCGCCTGGGTCAGCGAGGCGGTGTCGGCGGTGATGCGCGGCAGGCGCTCGGATACGGCGCTGCGCACCAGCACGCGGGCCTCGCCGGCCTGGCTGCGAACGCGGGCGAGGCAGCTCTCCAGCAGCAGTGCGAGGTCGATATCGACGGCCTGGGCGGGGTAGCGCCCCTCGCGTAGCCGGGCAAAGTCGTCGAGCTCGTCGACCAGCGTCGCGATCTCCTGGCCGGCGGTCTTGATGTCGCGCGCGTATTCCAGGTAGCGCTGGTTCTCGATCGAGCCGAAGGCGGACGAGCGGATCAGGTCGGCAAAGCCGATCACGGTGTTGAGCGGGCGCCGCACGCTGCGGCTGATGCGGGTGAGCAACGAGGGCTCGATGTCGTCCGACGGTGCCGTCGCCACCGTCGGGATGACGGGCGCGGTGGTCTTGCGCAGGAACGCGTAATAGCCGGCGACGATGCCAGCCTGGCCTTCGGCGAAGAGGGTCACGCGGGTGCCGGGCTTGGCGCCATCGAGCACGATGGCCGGGCGCGAGGTCTCGGCGAAACGGGCGGGCCGCTCGAGGAAGCGCTTGAGGTCGCCCAGCTGAGAGGGCTCGATGAAGACCGCCAGGGGCTTGCCGACGACGTCTTCCTCGGCCAGCCCGAGGAGGATGCGACCGTGGAGCGATACCGAGGTGACCGTGCCGGCTCGGTCGGCGCTGATGAAGCCGTCATCGGTGGTGTCGGCGGCGAGTTCGGCGAAGGTGCGGACGGCGGCTTCGTGACCGATGCGGCTCTCTGCGACGCCGGCGGACAGCATCAGCGCGGGCCGGCCGTGCCAGGTGATCGATTGCAGGCGCGCATTGACCGTTGCAAGTGAGCCGTCGCGCCGCACCAGCTGCGTCACCGGCCCGGAGGTGGCGCTGTCCTCGGAGGGAAAGATTGCGGTCAGCCCGGCGGCGCGCAGGCTCTCGATGCTGTCATAGCCGGTGAGGTCGGTCAGGGCGCGGTTGGCGAACAGCACCTGCTGGTCGCGGAACACCAGGATGCCGAGCGGCAGCCGGTTGAGGATGAAGGTCTCGCCGGTGAGGTTGATGAGCGCGCCGTCATTGGCGGCGGTCGGCGGCGGCTCGGGGGGTGCGGAGGCCGGCTGGTGGGCGCTGACGCGGTCGTTGAGGATGCGGCTCAGCTCGTCGAAATTGTAGCGCGACACCCGCTCCATGGTTTCGGCGTCGGGGATCGGGGCGTCGGTAGCCTCGTCGTCGGCGCCGAGTTCGGGCGCCATCCCCTCGGCCTCGAAGCCGCGGCCGATGACGCGCCATACCGTTGGTTCATGGAGCGCTTCGTCACCGTCGGAGAAGTCGATCACCGCGCCGATGAGGTCC
>NZ_JAQGJL010000235.1 GCF_028290645.1 Devosia sp.
GCCTATGACGACCAGGTCTATGTCGACGACCGCACCATCGACAGCCACATCAAGCGGCTCAGGAAGAAGTTCAAGGCGGTTGACGACGATTTCGAGATGATCGAAACCCTCTACGGCGTAGGCTACCGCTTCAAGGAGCAGTAAGAGGACATCTTGGCCGTTACCGAAGAGGAGTCGCCGGGTTCAAGACCCGCATCCGCGGAGGACGGTGCTGTGGCGAAACTGAACCGGATCGCCGGGGCGGTGGGCCATTTCGTCCTGACCGTCATCAAGCAGATCCAGCGCCTGCTCGCGCTGACGATCTTTTCCAGCCTTGCGCGCCGCATCATCGTGCTCAACCTGGCCGGCCTTGCCGTGCTGGTGGTCGGCATCCTGTTCCTCAACCAGTGGCGGACCGGGCTGATCGAGGCGCGGGTGCAGAGCCTGCGCGTCCAGGGCGAGATCATCGCCGCGGCCATCGCCGCCTCCGCCACCGTCGACAGCGACGTCATCACCGTCAACCCGGACCGGCTGATCGAGCTGCAGGGCAACGAGGTGGTGTCGCCGCTGAGCTTCTTCGATCCGAGCCTCGAGTTCCCGATCAACCCCGAGCGCGTCGCGCCGCTGCTGCGCAATCTCGTCACGCCGACCAAGACGCGGGCCCGCATCTACGACCAGCAGGGCCTGCTCATCCTCGACAGCGCCAACCTCTATGCGCGCGGCGAGGTGCTGCGGCAGATCAAGCCGGCGGACAGCGGCAGCTTCTTCCTGCTCGACTGGTGGAATGCGTTTGTCGACTGGCTGCCGGGCGACGACTATCCGCAATACCAGGAGTTCGGCGCCGACGAGGGCAACCGCTACCCCGAGGTCTCGGCAGCGCTGGGCGGAGCCGCCACGGCGATCGTGCGCGTCGACGCCAAACGCCAGCTCGTCGTCTCGGTGGCGGTGCCGGTGCAGCGGGTGCGCGCCAATGTCGGCGTGCTGCTGCTCTCGACCCAGCCCGGCGACATCGACCAGATCGCCTCGGCGGAACGCTGGGGCATCCTGAGGATCGCGCTGGTCGCGGCGGCGGTGCAGATCATCCTGTCGCTGCTGCTGGCCGGCACCATTGCCGGGCCGCTCCGCCGCCTCGCCAGCGCCGCCGAGCAGGTGCACTCGACCATCACCAGCCGCGCCGAGATCCCGGATTTCTCCGACCGTACGGACGAAGTCGGGCACCTGAGCAAGGCTTTGCGCTCGATGACCTCGGCGCTCTATAACCGCATCGAGGCGATCGAGCGCTTTGCGGCGGACGTGGCGCATGAGCTCAAGAATCCGCTGACCTCGCTTCGCTCTGCCGTCGAAACGCTACCGCGGGCCCGGCGGGCCGAGGATCGCGAGCGGCTCAATGCCATCATCCAGCACGATGTGCGCCGCCTCGACCGGCTGATCTCCGACATCTCGAACGCCAGCCGGCTCGATGCCGAACTCGCCCGGCAGAGCGCCGAGCGGGTCGATATCGCCCAGCTCGCCGACGCCATGGTGTCGATCCAGAAGGATCTCGCGGCCAACCGCAAGGTCGATGTGCTGCTCGAAAAGCACGTGAGCCGCTATTCGCCGATCGCGCTTGGCCATGACAGCCGGCTGGCGCAGGTGATCAACAACCTGATCGACAACGCCGTGTCGTTCTCGCCCGAGGGCGGCAAGGTGGTGGTCACGGTGGCGACCAGCGACGACACCATCACCATCACCGTGGCCGATGAAGGCCCGGGCATTCGCGGCGACATCAGCCGGATCTTCCAGCGCTTCTATACCGACCGGCCGGACGGCGAGCATTTCGGCGACCATTCCGGGCTCGGCCTCGCCATTTCCAAGCAGATCGTCGAGGGCCATGGCGGCACCGTCACCGCCGCCAACCGGCAGGACCGGAGCGGCGCAGTCTTCACCGTCAAGCTGAAGCGCGCCGCGGCCGAGAAGCGGCGGTGAGTGAGACGCACAACATCCACGCGACCGGGCTGGTGCTCGACGGCATCGGCGTCATCCTCCGCGGCGCACCGGGCTCGGGCAAGTCGCTGCTGGCGCTCGACCTCATCGATCAATGGGAGGCGCGCGGGCTCGCGGCCGAACTCGTCTCGGACGACCGGGTGGAGATCGTTGCCGAGGGTGGCAGGCTGCTGATGCGGCCGGCGCCGAATATCGAGGGGCTGATCGAGTTGCGCGGTCGCGGCATCGTCAAGCGGCCCTTCGTCGCCGAGGCGGGGCTGCACCTGGTCATCGATCTCGTCGACGGGCTCGAGCGCATGCTGGAGGATGAAGAACTCACGACCGAACTGTTCGGCGTCGGCCTCGCCAGGGCGCCGGTTCCGCGCGCCGGCGTGGTCGATGCGCGGCACCAGTTGCTGCTGGCACAGGAGGCGTTGCGCGTGCTGGGTTCTCCACACGCTGGGACGCGACAAAAAACCACTTGAAAGCGGCTCGCCATGGGGCAAGAGTCCCGTCTCCTCTGGGGTACCTGTTGCCCGGCCGGAACCTGCGAGACTTTGGGGATACTGCATGATCGGCATGGTTCTGGTGACGCACGGGGCGCTCGCCGTGGAATTCAAATCTGCCCTCGAACATGTCGTCGGCCCGCAGGAGGCGGTGGAGACCGTCGCCATCGGCCCCGATGACGACATGGAGGAGCGGCGCAACGACATCCTCAAATGCGTCGACGCCGCCGACCAGGGCCAGGGCGTGGTGATCCTCACCGACATGTTCGGCGGCACGCCGTCCAACCTCGCGATCTCGATCATGCAGCAGCGCGAGGTCGAGGTGATCGCCGGGGTGAACCTGCCCATGCTGGTAAAGCTGGCGCGTGTCCGCGCCGATCTCGACATCAAGCACGCGGTGAAAGAAGCGGCGGACGCCGGGCGGAAATACATAAACGTTGCCAGCGAGACGCTTGGCGGTTAGCGCGAAATCCTGCATTCTATGGGCATGGATACCGCCGCAGCATCGGATCGGGCGCTTGCGCAGCAATTGACCATCGTCAATCGCAAGGGTCTGCACGCGCGGGCCTCGGCGCGGTTCGTGCGGACCGCGGAGTGCTTCGATGCCGAGATCAAGGTGGTCCGCGACGGCCAGGCGGTTTCCGGCCACTCGATCATGGGCCTGATGATGCTCGGCGCGGGTCCCGGCTCCACCATCCTCGTCCAGGCCACCGGCAAGCAGGCCCGCGAAGCGCTCGATGCCATCACCACGCTGGTCAATAACGGCTTCGACGAAGATTCCGACGGCGCCGCGCCCTGAGCCGGGTTCATCCCTCCGATACCAACTGCCCCTCATGATGGGAACGCCGGGCCGGGCGGCCCCGTTGCGTGAGGGGATCTCCATCCCACCCAGCCGATTGAAGGAAGCTTGATGCGCCGGACGCTCGCCATTCTCGGAGGCCTGGTGGTCGGCGCCGGGCTCAGCCAGTTCCCCGAATATGCCCAGCAATATACCCAGCGGCTCGGCGGCGCGGTAGACGAGCTGAAAATCATCACCGAGGATTTCGACAAGGCGGCGACGGAAGCGGGGCTGCAGCGCGACGAGGCGATCGGCCGGTTTTCGAAGACCGGGGACGGCTTCATCGCGGCGCGCGGCGAGTCCATGGCGCGGACCTTCCAGCGCTACGAGCAGCTTTCGGCAACGCTGGCCGAAGTCCGCGGCGCCACCGGCTGGGAACGCTTCACCAAGCTGCCCGAATATCTCGACAGCGAAATCGGCGCCCGGGCGCTCAGCGACTACCAGCCAGCGGTGCCGGTCACCCTCGAGGGCTTCGCCTATGCCGGCGCGGGGTTTTTCCTCGGCTATGCGGTGCTGTCGGCGCTGGTCGGGTTCCTGATGCTGCCGTTCCGGCGGCGGCGCGTGCGCTACGTCGAGCGCGGGACATAAAGCTTTCTTTATATCCCGGTTGATAGCACCCCCTGGCTTCAGTATAAGGCCTCCAACTCAGAGCGATTGACGGAGACAGGCCGATGGCCAGCAACAACGACTACGTGGTCAGGGACATCGGGCTTGCCGAGTACGGCCGCAAGGAAATCGGCATGGCCGAGATCGAGATGCCGGGCCTGATGGCGATCCGCGAGGAATTTGCCGCAAAGCAACCGCTGAAGGGCGCCCGCATCGCCGGCTCGCTCCACATGACGATCCAGACCGCGGTGCTGATCGAGACGCTGAAGGCGCTCGGCGCCGAGGTGCGCTGGGTCAGCTGCAACATCTTTTCGACCCAGGACCACGCTGCCGCGGCCATTGCCGCCGCCGGCATCTCGGTCTTCGCCAAGAAGGGCGAGACGCTGCAGGAATACTGGGACTACACCGACCGCATGATGGAATGGCCGGGCGGCCAGACGCCCAACATGATCCTCGACGATGGCGGCGACGCCACGATGCTGGTGCTGACCGGGGCCAAGGCCGAGACCGACCCGTCGGTGCTGAGCAATCCGCACAGCGAGGAGGAAGAGATCTTCTTTGCCCTGATCAAGAAGCGCCTCGCCCGCGACCCGCATTTCTATTCCAACATCCGCGCCAATATCCGCGGCGTCTCCGAAGAGACCACCACGGGCGTGCACCGCCTCTACCAGATGGCCGAGCGC
>NZ_JAQGJL010000248.1 GCF_028290645.1 Devosia sp.
CTTGGCCATGGGTCAGAGAGCCCCGAACTGGAAAGACTGCCCGGCGGCGAGCCGCAGCGGCTGGGCAAAGCTCTGCGTGTTGCCGGCAACCGTCAAGCTCGAGAGCTGCAACGCGCCAGCCTTCACGCTCAGGGTGAGTTGGCCGCCGAGGAGCGAGAGTTCGCCCCAGCTTTGGCCCGCCGACCAGAACAGGCGATAGTCACAGGATGACTTCGGATCGAAACTCAGCGTGCCGGCGACGAAATCGGCCTGCAATCCCGAGAAGGCGTTGACCAGTTGCCAGGCCGACATCGAGCGGGCGTAGTACGAGCCGCATTCGATGTCGTTCCACGGGTTGCGGCGGCTGCCGTCGTGGCGGTTGCGGGCGGCGCGGACCACGTCCATGCCCTCGTCGACGAGCCCGTTCATGATCATGTGCGAGGCCGACATGTACTCGATGCCGGTCCACACTTCCTCGGCGTAGGGCGCGGCGACCATCGGCTGGCGGATGCCTTCGGGATAGGTGGCGATCAACAGGCCGGCCTCATCCTCGTAGGCATAGTTGCGGCCGGGGTTGAAATGCGCCTCGAGGCTCGGCTTGAAGTTGTTGCGATGCACCGAGCGCAGCGCGGTTGCGACCTTGGCCTTGTCGAGGAACTGTCCCAGCCCGGCAACTTCGGCGTGCCACAGGCCGAGGATCTGGTCGGAGATACAGCCCTCGCCCATCTGGTACTTGAGCTCGGAGAACTCGTCGGACCAGTAGGTCTCCATGAAGCCGTCCGCCAGCACGCCGGCGTTGCGGCCGACATCGAACGGGGTCAGCACCGACTTGTCGCCGAGGTCGATTTTCTGGATGAACCAGCGGCCGTTGAAGAGTTCGGTGTCGATGTAGTCGGCCCCGGCCTTGCCTAGCCGCGCGGCCTTCTCTGCCAAGGCGACATCCCCCATTGCCTCGGCCATCTCGGCGGTGGCGAGGAGGGCGGCGACGTACATCGAGCCCAGCCATGAATTAGGCTCGAACAGCTCCATGTCGAGGGTCTGGTGCTGGCGGCCGGAGAGGATGCCGGTCTCGCCGGGGTCCCAGCGGTCCGGATTCTCCGCCGACCAGGCGTACTCGATGGCGCGCTTCACCTGCGGCCAGTAGCGGCGCAGCCACTCGGTGTCCCCGGAAAGCTTCCAGTCGCGGAACGTCTTGATGATGGCGCCGAAATGACCGTCGACGCAGGGCCCGATAATGTCGAAGCTCGAGCCGAGCGGCAGCTTCTGGCGGAAGGTCAGCCCGCCCGTCGGCAGCATGTTGTAGGTGAGTTCCGTCTCGCGCAGCGTGCGCTCGATCGCGGGGAACAGGTGCGCCAGCGCCTGTTGGTAGTTCCACACATGCGTGCACGAGCCCTCGCACGAGCCGTCATTGGTGTGCTGGCCCTCCCAGGCCCAGAGCGCGCCATTCTCCAGCCGGATCACCGTGGCGGTGCGCAGCAGCGCCAGCGTCGCCGACGACGCGTCCTTCACCTCGGCCGGTAGCGTTGTGCCGAACAGGCCGTCGCGGAACCCGGTGGTGGCATCAGCGAGGCTGTCCCACCGCTGCAGTGCGTCGGTGGCACTGGCCGTCGAGTCCCCCCATTGCGTGGCGTAGTAGTTGGTCCAGCTCGGGGTTGCCTTGTCGGGGATCACGCCGTCCGGCTTGTTGCGGAAGGCCCAGTAGATATCGCCCTTGGGGAAGCTCCAGGAGATGACGAAGCGCACGGTCCTGCGGCCACCGGCCGGCACACTGACGCGAGCGCCGAGCGTGCCGTGCTCGGGCTGGAGACTCATGTGCCTGGACGTGCGCGGCTGGTCGTAATGCCGCGTGGGCAGCCGGCCGGGACGGGCGAACTCCTTCCAGTACACCGCGAGATCGTCGAACCACTGGCCGCGATAGTGGTGATCGGTGTGGTCGACGTCCTCGGCGTCGGTGGCGATGGTGAGGTCGCCGCGTTGCGTCTCCGGCAGTTCGGAGTCGGTCGAGGTCAGTTGCAGCGACGCGATTCCGTCGGCCTGCGAGAAAGTATGCCGACCGCTGTTCGAGCCGTAGTTGCCGAGCGTTCCGGCAAGCGTATAGGTCAGCGCGTCGGCAGTCGGGTTGACGATCTCGAACTCGAACATCGCCACCGGCATCGAGCTGTCGCGGTCGTTGTGCGGAATGAACGGCGAGAGTGCGGTAAGCCTGACGTCGCCGGGGAAATGCGGATCGCTGAACACCAGGTCGGCGGTGGGGAAGCGGCCGTAGAAATCCACCGACTTGAAATGCGGCACGCCCGCCAGCGTCTGCCGGTTGGCGCCATGGCCGAAGCCGTCGAACATCCTGCGCAGGCCGGGCGCACCGGAGGGATTGAGGTCATACGGCCCGTTGAGGACGCGCGCATCGAGCAGCGTGCCGTCCTTCTCGGCCTTGATGGCGAAGTGCGAGTAGCCGTTATAGCCCTGCAGGGCCGGCCGGTTGCGGATCGACCAGTCGACCAGCCGGCCGCTGCCCGAGATGGACAGCCCACCCGAGCCGATGCCGCCGAGCGGGAAGGCGATGTATCGGGAGCGTTCGCCGGCATAGTGAAAGCGCGGCTCAATGGAGGCGAGATCGTCCCACGACATGCTGAATTTCCTGGAGTTCTTTGGGCTGGTGGATGTGCTCCCCTCCCCCTTGAGGGGAGGGGCAGGGGGTGGGGGTCCATCGGTGATGACGGCGCCACCCCCTCCCTCGATCCCTCCCCTCAAGGGGGAGGGAGGCGTCTGTGGCGAGATCATGTTCATTCCGCCCGCTAGTTCTTGATGCCGCTCATCGTGATGCCTTCGATCACGAACTTCTGGGCAATGAGGAAGAGCAGCACGACCGGCAGGATCGACATGCTCATGGCGGCCATCACGACCGAAAGATTGCCGGCGCCCATGTAGCCGCGCAGCACATCCATCGCGAGCGGCAGGGTCATCTGGTCCTGCTTGCCGAGCAGCACCTTGGCCTGGAAATAGTAGTTCCAGGTCTGGGTGAAGGTGATGATGCCGAGCGCCGAGAGGGCAGGGCGCAACTGCGGCAGCGAGATACGCCAGAAGATCTTCAGGTAGCCCGCGCCATCCATCAGCGCCGCCTCTTCCAGCGCCTTGGGCTGGCTGAGCATGAACTGGCGCATCAGGAACACGCCGAAGCTCGAGGTGAGGTACATCAGCCCGAGCCCGATCGGTTGGTTGATCAGCCCGACCTTGGCGTAGCCCAGATAGATCGGCAGGATCGTCACCTGCGCCGGGAACATCAGCCCGACGAGCAGGATGAAGAACAGCGCGTCCCGCCCGCGGAAATTGAGCCGGGAGAAGGCGAAGGCGGCGAGCGTGCAGGTCACCAGCTGGCCGACCGTCACCACCAGCGCGATCAGCACCGAGTTGAGATAGATGCGGACGAACGGCACCTTGGAGCTCAGCACCGCGACATAGTTCGAGAAATCAAGGCTCGGTGGCAGGAAGCTCGGCGGCATCTTGTAGGCGTCCGCCACCGGGCGGAACGACATCGAGAACAGCCACAGGAATGGCAGCAGCATGCAGATCGCCAGCAGCACCATGCAGAGGATGATGGCCCAGTCGATCCAGCGCTTGGCGGCGCGGGTCTGCATCATGGCGCTCATTGCTGCACCCACTTGCGCGAGACAAGCTGCTGCACCGCAGTGATGCAGAGGATGAGCACGGTCATCACCACCGAGATCGCCGCAGCGTAGCCGATCTGGAAGCTGCCGAAGCCTTCCTCGACAATGAGGATGGAAAGCGAGCGGGTGGAGTCGCCGGGCCCCCCCTGGGTCAGGATGACGATCGACTCGAACACCTGCAGCGCGCCGATCGAGGCATAGACGATGCAGAAGAACACCACGGGCGAAATGTAGGGGAGGGTGATGCGGAGGAACTGCCGCCAGGCGGGGGTGCCGTCCATCACCGCCGCTTCGAGGATGTTCCTCGGCACCCCCTGGAGGGCGGCGATGAAGATGATCATGAAGAACCCGGTGTTCTTCCACACGTCCATGATGATGATCGAGGTCATCGCCTGGTTCGCATCGGTGAGCCAGCGCACACCCGGCAGGCCGACGACGCGAAGGAAGTAGTTAATCACCCCGAGGTCGTCGCCGTAGAAATAGGTCCAGACGATCGAGACGAATGCCGCAGCGATGATCACCGGCAAAAAGAAGCTGAGCCGGAAGAAATACAAGAGCCAGCTCGGCATCATCCGATTGAGCGCCAGCGCCAGGATCAGGCCGATCGAGACGTTGAAGGTCACTGCAAAGAAGGTGAAGCGCAGCGTGTTCCAGAGGATCTGCACCGAGCGCCCGTTCGAGAAGAAGCGCGCGAAATTGTCGAAGCCGACCCAGCGCGAGCCGATCATCGGGTCGTAGTAGGCAAAGGCGAGAATGCAGGTCAGCACCACCGGCGCGAGGACGAAGGTCAGGTAGAGCACCGCCGTCGGCAGCACGAAGAGGTAGCCGGTACGCGCCTGGGCGCGGGCCAGCTCGGATGGGCGGTGCTTGGATTTGGTTGCGGTCACGGTCGGGCCGACTGTTCCGGCTAAAGAAGGTGTTGCCATGCTTTCACCGGGTCATTCCCGCGAAAGCGGGAACCTCCGTTTGCGATCGCGCGAGAAGTAACAGAGGTCCCCGCTTTCGCGGGAAGCCTCCAAGTGCTGCGAGATCAGGGAGCCGTCCGGTCCCGCCTTGTGGCGGTGCCCGGACGGACGGAGAGACGGTCAGCCGCCCATCTGCTGCTTCAGCCGGGCGAAGGAGTCGTTGAGCTCGGCATCGGCCTGCTTCACGCCGTCGGCGATCGAGACCTCGCCCGCCATCATGGCGGTGTAGTAGCGGATGAAGATCTTCTCGACTTCCTGGAAGTTGGCCGGGGAGGGCACTGCCTTGGTGTGCGGCAGCGTCTCGTAGTAGAGCGCAGCCGAAGGCGGGAAGCTGAGGAAGCCTTCGGTGGAGGCCGCCGACTTGCGGCCGGGCACGCCGCCGCCGCCTTCGCCCTCTTCCTTCTGCGTCTCTTCGCTGGTGAGTTCGAGGATCAGCGCCTTGGCAAGGTCGGGATTGGCCGTCGTCTTGTTGACGGCGTAGCCGCCAAAGCCGATCACCGTGGTGTCGCTCTCCTTGGACGGCACCTTGGCGATGTCCATGTTGAGCTTGTTGGCCTTGGCGTTCTCGACGATCCAGTGGCCGCGGCTGATCATGGCGACCTGGCCGGCAAAGAACTGGTTGTCCATGGTGTCCTTGCCCGGGATGGGCGAGACGCCGTCGACATGGATCAGGTCGTAGAGGAACTGCAGCGACTCCGCGACCTTGGGGTCCAGCATGTTGGAGGCCGACCAGTCGTCGTTGAGCACGCCCGTGCCGTTCGAGAAGAACCAGGGCTGGATGAAGAAGTTCTGGTTCGGGACTTCATAGCCGAACTGCGTAACGTTGCCCGAGCCGTCCTTGACGGTGAGCTTCTTGGCCACCTCGCGGAACTCCTCCCAGGTCCAGGAGCCGTTCGCCGGATAGGGAACCCCGGCCTTGTCGAACAGGTCGCGGTTATAGTTGATCATGATGTTGTTCCAGCCGATGGGGATGTAGTTGATCTCCCCATTGTAGGAACCCTGCTCGAACAGGCTCGGCGCGAAGTCCGAGAAGCCGGTATTGGCGGCGACGAAATCGTTGAGCCCCAGCCACAGCCCGCGCGACGAGAAGGCCTGGAAGGTCTCGATCGCCGTGCCGTAGACATCCGCCGCGGCGCCGGCATTGAACTGGCCGAGCACCTTGGTGACGTAGTCGCCCCAGCCGGTGGAAATGGCGTCCATTTCCACTTCGACGGTGACATTGGGGTATTTGGCGTTGAAGCGCTTGATGGCGTTGTTGATCGAAGCCAGCTGCGCCTCGCCGCCGAAGCCCTGCAGCTTCAGCGTGGCGGTGGCATCCGACTGGGCGAAGGCGCGCCCGACCCCGAGGCCGGCGCCGGCGGCGAGCGCAGCAGAAGACAGCAGCAGGCTGCGCCGTGAAAGCTTTAGCATTGGATATCCTCCCTTGGCGCCGTCTCCAGCGCATTGACGCCTCGCCGGTCTTCCGGTCGAAACGTTTCGTTTTCCGGTTTCGTCTAACTGCCGACGCGGATGATCTCCCGCATCGCGACATCAATTTGCGTGCACGAAACGTTTCGTATAGTGCATTTCGGCGCGCCCTTGGCAAGAGGGCCGGGGCAGAGGGGATCGATTTGGCCACCATCAAGGACGTGGCCCGCTTGGCGGGGGTGGCGATTTCGACCGCTTCGGCAGCGATCAACCGGTCGGCTCCGGTGAGCGAGGATGTGATCGCCAAGGTCGAGGCGGCAGTGCGCCAGATCGGCTACGTGCCGCATGGCGGAGCCCGCAGCCTCAGGATGGGGCAGTCGCGGCTGATCGGGCTGATCCTCCCCGATATCACCAACCCGCACTTCGCCAAGGTGGCCAAGGTGGTGGAGTCGGCCTGCCTCGAGGCGGGCTACATGGACGCGGTCTACTCGACCAGCGAGGACGACGACCGGGAGCGGCAGATCCTCGAGATGATGCGCATGCAGCGTGTCGCCGGCCTCATCATCATTCCCACGCGCTCCGACGCCGAGCATGGTGCGCGCCTCGCCGAGCAGATCCATGTGCCGACGGTGCTGCTGGACAGCTTCGTCACCGGACTTCCGTATGACGTGATCAAGCTCGACAACGTCACCGCCGGGCGGTTGGCGACCGAGCACCTGATCGGGCTGGGGCACCGCCGGATCGCCGTGACCACCGGCCGCCCCAACATCATCACCGGCGAGGATCGATTGCGCGGCTACCTCGCGGCGCTCGAGGCGCATGGCATTGCATTGGAACAGCGGCTGCTGATCGAAGGCCGCTTCGACCAGGCCACGGCGCATGACGCAACGCTTCGCCTGCTCGCCGAGCCCGACCCGCCGACCGCCATCTTCGCGCTCTCCAACATGATGGCGCTCGGCGTCCTCAATGCCGTGCAGGAGATGGGGCTCAGCGTTCCCGCCGACCTGTCGGTCGTCAACATCGACGATTTCGACTTCGCCAACATCATGAGCCCGCCGCCCACTGTCGTGTCCGCCCCGGTCGAACAGATGGCCCAGCGCGCCATCGACACGCTGCTCGCTGAAATCCGCAGCAAATCGGCGCCGACCGGGAAGGTTGAGCTGTTCGAGCCGCGGCTGATCGTCCGGGCCAGTGCCAGCAACCTCGCGCGCTGAGGCCGAGAGACGGGTTGCGATCCGCTGCCGTCAGCGTGCCGTCAAACGTACCGAGAGCCGGTTGCAGAGCGGAGCGGACGCCGGCCCTCGAACTAGCCAGCCTCGGGGATTGCATGCCTGCGGGCAAAGAAGATCGAGACGCTCATGCCCTTGCCGGGGCTCGACTCGACCGTGAACGCGGCGTGGGCATTTTCCCTGAGCGACTGGACGATCATCGTGGACATCTTTCCCGCCGGCGGCCAGGTAGCGCCTTCGGGAAGGCCCTTGCCGTCGTCGCTGATGAGGACTTTGCATCCCGAGTCGTCGACAAGGCATTTGAGGGTGATGGTGCCGCCATCGCCATCCGCGAAGGCGTGCTTGAGGGAATTGGTGAGAACCTCGTTGATCACCAGACCGGTGGGGAGAGCGACGTCGACGGCGACCGGCCACGTATCGACCTGCAGATTGAGGTGGATACCCTCCACGGCATGCGCCGTCATGACGGCCGACGCGATCTGGCTGACATACACTCCCAGGTCGACCGTGTCGCCGGCACCTTCGGCCGCGAGAGAGCGGTAAAGCAGGGCTAACGCCTCGACGCGTCCGGCAAGGGTGTCAAATCTGTCGCCGGTAGATTTGTCAGGCAGGTTTCGAGCCTCGAGCCGGATCAGGGCCGTGATCATCTGCAGGTTGTTCTTGACCCGGTGCTGAAGCTCGCGCAGCTGCGTGTCCTTCTCCACCACCTGCTGCCGGTAGTCCTCGCCGGTTTCGTTCGTGGGGTGGTTGTTTGTTTCAGACAGCGCAACAAGCCGATAGGTCTCCTTGCCGCTGTCGTCCTCGATGACGTTCGACCACGCGTCCGCAATCAGTTCCACTGAGCTGCCTGGAATGACAAAGGTACCCAGATAGTCGCTTTCGGACACCAGCACGTCGCCCAGCGGCTTTCCGCTGTTTTCGGATGTGATGGTGTCGGGCAATGCGGTCCAGGTCTTGCCTTCGAGGGAGGCCGCCGTCGTCCCTGCCAGCCGCTGGAACTCGGGATTGGCATAGATGATGCGCTCCGCCGGCATCAGCTCGGCAACGGCAACCGCAAACGGGATGTGGTCGAGGAATTTCCTGAAGCGATCACTTTCAAGCGCATCTGCCAGTGCAGAGCTATCGGCTAAGTCCTCAGGTCGCGGCGTGTTGTCGGCGTCAGGCGTCATGGCTGGTCCCAGATGTACCGGATTTCATGACGCACCGGCGGCCGGAGCGCAACTGCCAGGTAATCGTGGACCAAGCCGATGACCCGCAGCGGCAAGGGGGACTGCAGGCGCGGAGCACGGCCCAGTACCTCTTGCGGCTCGACGGGATGATGACGCCTTGCTTCACAGATCAGTGGGTCGCTAACTCTCGTCGAAAGGTGAGAGCAGCTATAACCTCGCCGGTATCGTCCCCGATTTCCATCCACTGGTCCTCCGGATTTACTTCCAGCATACCGGTTTCAATAATTGTCAGGGCGTCATAAAAGGCCCGCTGCCATGCCGCGTCGAAATCGGGCAAT
>NZ_JAQGJL010000315.1 GCF_028290645.1 Devosia sp.
GGAAATCTCCGACACCATCACGGTGATGCGGCAGGGCAAGACCGTCGGGCAGGTGAAGACCAGCGACGTCACCGAAAAGAGCCTCGCCGCACTGATGGTCGGCCGCGAAGTCACCCTCCGGGTCGAGCGCAAGGCCACCGACCAGAGCCAGCGCGTCGCCTCGGTCGAGGGCCTCCGCGTCGTCAACGCCCGCGGCACCGAGATCGTCGCCGGGCTCGACCTCAACGTCCACTCCGGCGAGATCGTCGGGCTGGTGGGCGTCGAGGGCAATGGGCAGGCCGAAACGCTCGAGGCGATCACGGGACTCCGCGCCATCAGCGCCGGCACCATCACCATCGCCAACGAGAACGCCACGCCCCTGAGCGTCCTGCAGCGACGCGGGCTCGGGCTCGCCTCGATCCCCGAGGACCGCATCGCCGAAGGCCTCGCGACCGGCGCCTCGGTGGCCGAGAATCTCGTCGCCACCAAGCTCGGCGACGCGCGCTATGTGCGCAATGGCCTCCTCGATTTGAAAGCCATCCGGGCCAATGCGCAAAAGCTGATCGAGCGCTTCTCGATCCGCGTCGGCGGCGCCTCCTCGGCGGTCAGCACGCTGTCGGGCGGCAACATGCAGAAGGTGGTGGTGGCGCGCGAACTGGCGGAACAGCCAAAGCTCCTGCTCGTCAACCAGCCGACCCGCGGCGTCGACCTCGGCGCCACGCAGTTCATCTGGCGCACCATCACCGATGCGCGCGACGCCGGCGCCGCGGTGCTGCTCAGCTCCGCCGATCTCTCGGAACTCCTCGCCCTCAGCGACCGGCTGATCGTCCTCTATCGCGGCAAGATCGTCGCCGCCTTCGTCAACCGGCCCGACCTCACGCCCGAAACCCTCGGCGCCTACATGCTCGGGCTTTCGACCCAGTCAAAGGAAGAAATGCAGGTGGCTCTCAAATGAGCAATGTCCCGGCCATCGACCGCGCGTCGCGCTGGAAGACCATCCGATCGGAAGTCGGCCGCGCCGTCGGCGCGCTGGTGATCGCGCTGTTCGTCGCCTTCGTCGTGGTGCTGCTCACCTCCAAGGCGCCGTTCGAAGCGCTGAACGTGCTGCTCACCCAGCCGATCTCGAAGCCCCGCACGATCGGGCTGTGGATCGACGACGTGGCCAAGCTCACCGTCACCGGCCTCGCCTTCAGCCTCGTCTTCCAGGCCCGGCAGTTCGCCATGGGCGTCCAGGGCCAGGTCTATATCGGGGCGCTGGCCGCCTCCTACGTAGCGCTCTCGCCGCTCGGCGCCAGCTGGGCCGGCATCCCGCTCGGCATCACCGCAGCAATGCTGGCGGGCGCCGTCTACGGGTTCCTCCCCGGCATCGCCAAGGCGAAACTGGGCGCCAACGAGATCGTCTCCTCGCTGATGCTCAACTACATCGCCATCGAGCTCTGCAACTATCTGGTGCGTACGAGCCTGCCCAAGCCGCAGCCGGGGGTCCTCACCACCGACAATTTCCCCGCGAGCGCGGTGTTCCCGCCGCTGATCCCCAATACCCGCATCGACCTCGGCATCATTCTGGCGCTCATTGCCGTCCTGGTGGTGTGGTTCGCGCTCTATCGCACCAGCTGGGGGCTGAAGCTCCGACTGGTCGGCCATAACTCCCGCTTCGCCGAATATTCGGGCATCAAGGCGACCTTCATCATGGTCTCGGCGATGACCGCGGCCGGGGCGCTGGGCGGGCTGCTCGGCTCGATGTTCGTCCAGGGCCAGACCTATGGCAAGCTCACTGTGCTGTTCGAGGGCGGCCTCGCCTTCGAGGGCATCCTCGTCGCCATCGTGGCGCGGAGCCGCCCGCTGGCGGTGCCGATCGTGGCGTTGTTCTACGCCTATCTGCGGCAGGGCGCGCAGCTGATGAACATCCGCACGGACGTGCCGGCCGAGGTGATCGGCATCGTCACGGCGATCATCATCCTCCTCGTCTCCTCGTCCTTCTCGCTCAACTTCATCACCCGGCTGTTCAAGCGCGGCCCGGCGCCGGCCGTCGCGGCGGTCACCGCTGCCGGGGGGACCGCAAAATGATGGAACTCATCGTCACCGTCTTCTCGGCGGCCTTCTTCGTCACCGTCATCCGCACCACCACGCCGCTGCTCCTCGCCACGCTGGGCGGCCTCATCGCCGACCTCTCGGGCGCGCTCAACGTGGCGCTCGAGGGCATGATGCTGATCGGCTGCCTCACCGCGGTGATCGTCTCGGTCTATGCGCCCTGGTATGTGGCGGTCGCCGCCGGGCTCGGCGCCGGCGCGCTGCTCGGGCTGATCATGGCGTTCTTCGCCTACCGGCTCAAAGCCGACATCATCCTCGTCGGCTTTGCCATCAACATCCTCGCGGCCGGCGGCACGGTGTTCGCGCTCGCGCTGGCCACGGGCGGCGACAAGGGCACCTCGATCAACCTCCAGAGCAAAGCCATCCCGGCGGTCGATTTGAGCTTCCTCAGCGCCATCCCCGGCGTCGGGCCGATCCTCACCGCCTTCCTCTCGGGCCATTCCGTGCTGAGCTGGGTCGCGGCGTTCCTCGTCTTCGCGGTCTGGTACTTCCTCTACCGCACCCCCTGGGGCCTGTGGCTGCGCGGCGTCGGCGAATACCCGGCAGCGCCGGAAGCCGCCGGCATCCCGGTCAACAAGGTCCGCACCTGGAGCCTCATCGTCTCGGGGGCGCTGGCCGGCCTCGGCGGCGCGCAACTCGCCATGTTCAACTATGTCGGCTTCACCCGCGACATGACCGCCGGCCGCGGCTTCATCGCCCTCGGCGCCGTTCTCCTCGGCGCCCGCCACCCGATCGGCGCCCTCCTCGCCGCACTGCTGTTCGGCGCCTTCGAAGCGCTGGCCGTGGTGATGCCCGGCCTCTTCAACGACGTCCCGGCGGAACTCATCCGCATGATCCCGTTCGTCGTAACCATCGCCGCGCTGGTGCTGTTCTCGATCCGGGCCCAGCGGGCCTTGGCGATGCGCGGGGTGAAGTAGGCAACCGCCGGCGCTTACCGACCCCCACCCCTGTCCCCTCCCCCTAAGAATGGGGAGGGAGACCAAAACGCCGGCCCCAGAGAGAGCGTCTCCCTCCCCATGTTTAGGGGGAGGGGACAGGGGTGGGGGTCCACAGCCACCAGCCTAGCGGAGCCGCTCCGCCGCAATCGCCAGCACCCGCCGGAACGCCGCCATATCCGTCAGTTCCTGCCCCACCGGCGCATCCCCGACCACTACCGCCCCGCCGCGGTTCACCACCCCGCCGTGCAGCATGAGGTTGTCCACAAACCCCATGTCCTCGATCATCATCCCATCCGGCCCGCGCGGAAAACCCCGCTCGTCGGTCGACCACACCCCGCTGAAATGCGCCCGCGTCCGCTCCCCATGATCCGCCTTCACGTTGGTGTAGGCAAAGGCGGGCTTGCCCTGTGCGCACATGAAGCCGAGCTCGAAGCAGGTCCCCGTATCGGCCGCCAGCCCGCGGAACGGCGTCAGGTTGGCGATGATCGCATCGGCCGAGTGCATCAGCTTCTCGTCGATGGCGCTGATGGCGAGCCCCAGCTCCCATTTGCTGTCGGTCTTGGGCAGCTCGAGGTCGCCCGGCGAGATCGGCACCAGGCCCGCCTCGCGGGTGAGCGCGATCTTCAGATCGAGGATCTCGCGGGCGTTCGAGAGGAACACCTCCGGGCCGGCGAGGTAGACGGATTTCGGCATATTTGCTCCAGGTAGCGCGTTCGACGTTCAGTAACTGTTCAGGGTCCGTTCAGGCACATGGCAATCCAGCGGCCAACATGTGGCCGCGGGCGTTTCACGTGAATCGTTTGTGGCGATCCGTCCTACCAGACTACCTTGTGCTGCTCGCCGGTCTGGACGTTGACGAACCCCTCCGGCGCCAGCTCGCTCGGCGCCACCAGCACCCACCGCCAGGGCGAGCAGGTGAGCGTCGCGAACTTCAGGAACTCCGGAAATCCGGGCTTCCAGAGGTTCAGCGCCGAGGGCCGGTACATCCACTCGACCTTCTCCGCAACCCGGTAGAACGCCTGCATATCCTCGTCGAAAGCCTCGGCACTGCGGGCGGTCATCAGCCCGCCGATCTCGAAGCGCATCTCGGCCACCACGGCGCCCCGATGCACCAGCACCCAGCCGCCATCGATCTCCTGCAGCCGGTTCACCGCCATAGCCATGGCGTCATCGGACGAGCCGATACACCAGACATTGTGGCTGTCATGCGCCACCGAGGAGCAGAGCGCCGTGTCCGGATCGGCCGGCCCGCAGCCGGTCCAGAACATCTTCGCCACCGCCCCGTCGCCGCGATAGCGGTCGACCAGCGACCACTTGGTGATCATCCGCGCGGTGTCGCGCTGCACCAGCCCATCCACCACCGGCAGCGTCTCGACCAGGTAGTCTTCGTTCCAGTGGAAGGGCCTCAGCACCGCCGCCTGCATGGAGTGGCGGCCGGGCTCGGCATGAATGGCAAAGTCGGCAGCATCCAGCGTCCGGCCGACATTCATGGTCTTTTGCGCCCAATCCGGCCAGTCGATCGCGGTCTCGGGGCCGAGGAAGCGCTTGCCGTCCGACCTCAGCCTGCCGTCGGCATAGACGTGCCGGATCGAGAGCGTCTGCACGTCATCGAGCAATACTATGTCGGCATAGCGCCCCGGCGTGATCGAGCCGACCCACTGGTCGATGCGCATGTGCCGGGCCGGATTGATGGTGGCGCACTGGATGGCGATCTCGGGCGCCAGCCCGTATTCGATCGCGTGGCGCACATTGTAGTCGGAGGCGCCCTTCTCCAGCGTCTCGGAGGCGGAGCGGTCATCGGTGGTAAAAGCGATGTTCGACCAGTCGCTTAGACGCTCGATCAGCCCGGGTAGGATGACGTCATAGGAGAACGGGCGGAGTTCGGTGAAAATGCCGTGCGACAGCCGCTCCCAGGCCTCCTCGAAGGCCCAGACCTCGTGATCCGACGAAATGCCGGCGGCGGCGAAGGCGCTGAGGTCGTGCGGATCGATCAGCCCCGAGCCGTGCCCCTCGACGACGCCGCGCTTTTCCATGGTGGCGCCGATCATCCCCCACATGCGGATATAGCCGGGGTTCTCGGGGTTCCACACCGAGGGCCAGTCCATCACCTCGTCGAGGCTGACGGTGCCCATGTCGTGTTCGAGGAACCCGGCCTGTTCCTCGTAGCCGTAATAGCCGCCCGACTCCTCCCAGGCGCTGGGCGGCACGGCCGAGCCGGGCTGGATGAAGATCTTCAGCGGCGAGCCGGCGAGCCGCGATTTCTGCCAGAACTCCTGGTTCTTGCCGCCATTGACGTTGGCGAACTCATGGCTCGCCTCGCAGGTCCAGGTATTGCCGCGCGGGATCACCAGCGCTGCCTCGAACTCGGGCGTGATGTGGGTCGATTCGATGTGCTTGTGCACCTCGCCGAAGCCCGGCACGGCGCTGAGCTTGGGGTAGCTGACGCGGGCCGCCACCTCGCCCTTGTAGCTGCCGCGCGGGCCGACATAGGCGATGCGGCGGCCGGAGACGACGATCTCCTGGTCTTCGAGCCAGTGCCGCGAGTGCACCGAGAGCAGCCGCCCGACCTCGATCACCAGGTCCGCAGGGCGTTTCGCCAGCGCCACCAGGGTCAGGTGCTGGCGCAGGGAGACTTCGTCCTCGGCGTTGAGGATCAGGTCGGCGGGCTGGTTCATGACGGCTTTCCGGGCATGCGCAACGGCTTTAGTAAAGCGGTTTACGACCCGGAGCGCAATGGCGCGGAAGCGGACAAAACCGCCGCAGGTTTAGGGATGTTTGATCGATATGGGTGCGTGGAGCAGCGCTCGCGCGGTGGCCTAGGCTGCCAGATCCGCCACCACCGCATCCAGCACCGGCCAGCCCTTGTCGGTCACGCGGATGAAGCCGTTGGGCAGCGTCTCGACGAAGCCGATCGACTTCAACTCATTGATCTGGCGGTCGGAAATGGCGCGGCCAGAGATTTTATGGAAGCGGCGGGGATCGATGCCTTCCCGGAGGCGGAGGCCCATGACGAGCAGTTCGTCGCCCTCTTCTTCCCAGGTGAGGATGTCGTCGGTGACCATGCCATGGCCCCGTGATTGCACGCGTTTTTGCCAGTCGAATGGCATCTTCTCGGTCGCCGTGGCGTGGCGCTGGTTGTTGATCAGGAGCCGCCCGTGGGCGCCGGGGCCGACGCCGACATATTCGCCGTAGCGCCAGTAGATCAGGTTGTGGCGGCTCTCCTGGCCGGGGCGCGCATGGTTTGAAATTTCATATGCTGGAAGGCCCGCATTGTGGGTCAATTCCTGCGTCAGCTCATAGAAATCTGCGCTCAATTCTTCGTCGGGCATCTTGAGCTTGCCGGCGCGGAACAGATCGTAATAGCGCGTCCCCATCTCGATGGTGAGCTGGTAGAGCGACAGGTGCCCCTGGGCCAGCCACAGCGCCTCGGTCAGCTCGTCCTGCCATTCGTCGAGGGTCTGGCGCGGGCGGGAATAGATTAGGTCGAAGCTGGTGCGCGGGAAGATCGACTGGGCGAGGCGCACCGCGGCGATAGCTTCGTCGACGGTGTGCCGGCGGCCCAGTTCGGCAAGCGGGCCCTCGCGCAGCGATTGGACACCGAGCGAGACGCGGTTGACGCCGGCGGCGCGGTAGCCGCGGAAGCGGTCGGCCTCAACCGAAGTCGGGTTGGCTTCGAGCGTGATCTCCGCCTTGGGGTCGATCGGCCAGTGCTTGGCGATGGCATCGAGGATGCCGCCGACCGAGCGCGGGTCCATCAGCGACGGGGTGCCGCCGCCGAAGAAGATCGACTGCACCGTGCGCCCGGGGGTCTGCCTCGCGAAATGCGCCAGCTCGGCGGCGTAGGACTCGACATAGCGCGCTTCGTCGAACTCGCCGCGGTGAACGTGCGAGTTGAAATCGCAATAGGGGCACTTGGCGGCGCAGAACGGCCAGTGGACATAGACCCCGAACAGGCCGTTGGAGCGCGGATCGACGGAATTGTGGCCCAGCGTGTCAGTGCTCAATGCCGCCTCCCAGCGCGTCGTCGACGAACTTGGCGAAAGCCCTGGCGCGGTGGCTGAGCCCGATCTTGCCGGGCGACCAGGAGTGCTTTTCCTCCGAGGGCATTTCGCCGAAGGTGATGTCGTAGCCGTCCGGCATGAACACCGGATCGAAGCCAAAGCCCTTGTCGCCGCGCGGCGGCCAGACCAGCGTGCCCGAGGCCTTGCCCTCGTAGATCACCTCGCGCCCGTCCGGGTGGGCGAGGCAGAGCGTGGCGTTGAAGCTGCCGCGCCGCTCGCCCGGGGTGGTGGCGCCGATCGCCTGCAGGGCATCCTCGACGCGGCGCATGCCGACCATGTAGTCGCGTCCGCCATGGGCGCTCGAGCCGGCCCAGTTGGCGGTGTAGACGCCCGGCTTGCCGCCGATGGCATCGACCGAAAGCCCGGAATCGTCGGCCAGCGCAATGTTGTTGGCCGCCATGGCCGCAGCGTGCGCCTTGATGCGCGCGTTCTCGACGAAGGTGGTGCCGGTTTCCTCCGGCTCGGGGAGTTGCAGTTCCCCGGCGGAGACCAGTTCGAGCCCGAACGGCGCCAGCAGCTCCTTGAACTCGGCGAGCTTGCCCGCATTGTGGGTCGCCAGCACCAGCCGGTCGCCGCGCCGCAATGTGAGCCGGTCCGCCATCAGCTGAGGGCCGCCTTCTGCATGGTGGTGAGCTCACCGATGCCCTTTTCGGCCAGCTCCATGAGGCTGTTGAGCTCGTCGCGGCTGAACGGCACCTGTTCGGCAGTGCCCTGGATCTCGACGAACTTGCCGCCGCCGGTCAGGACGAAATTGGCGTCGGTATGGGCTTCCACATCCTCGAGATAGTCGAGGTCGAGCATCGGGGTGCCGCGATAGATGCCGCAGGAGATCGCCGCGACCGAATCACGCAGCACCGGACCCTTGGTGAGGCCGCGCGCCTCGAGCCATTTGACGGCGTCGGCAAGCGCAACATAGGCGCCGGTGATCGAGGCGGTGCGGGTGCCGCCATCGGCTTCGAGCACGTCGCAATCGAGGGTGATCTGGTTCTCGCCCAGGGCCTGCATGTCGACCACGGCGCGGAGGCTCCGGCCGATCAGCCGCTGGATTTCCTGGGTGCGGCCGGACTGCTTGCCCGTCGCCGCCTCGCGCTTGGTGCGCGAGCCGGTGGCGCGTGGCAGCATGCCGTATTCCGCAGTAACCCAGCCCATCCCGGAGCTGCGCCGCCACGAGGGGAGCGTGGTTTCGACCGAGGCGGTGACGAACACCTTGGTCGAACCGAAGCTGACGAGGCAACTGCCTTCGGCCTTGGGGGCAACGTTGCGCTCGAGCGTCACTGCCCGCATCTGGTCTGGTTGCCGTCCGGAAGGCCGCATAAGGTCAAATCACTCGCTGAAAAAACTTGTTAACCGCCTCTTAACCCTGACGGCCCCCTCGAACAAGCAGCGGTAACTTGGCGTCACAAGCCTTTCCGCCTAAATGGTGAACATGGCAGATCGCACCAAAGCTCCAGAAGACGTGCTCGCGGTGCTCAACGCCCGCAGTCAGGACATCTTTCGAAAACTGGTCGAGCGCTATCTCGATACCGGCTCGCCGGTGGCGTCGCGCGACCTGGCGCGGATGCTTTCGGTAGGCCTCTCGCCGGCATCGGTGCGCAACGTGATGGCCGATCTCGAGGATCTGGGGCTGATCGCCGCTCCCCACACCTCGGCCGGCCGGCTGCCGACGCAACAGGGGTTGCGCTTCTTCGTCGACGCCATGCTGGAAGTCGGCGCGGTGGACGAGGATGAGAAGGCGGCGATCGCCAAGCAGATCGAGGGGCCGGCGGTGCATGGGCAGGTCGAGGACCTCTTGACCGAGGCGAGCCAGCTGCTGAGCGGGCTCAGCCACGGCGCCGGGGTGGTGATCGCGCAGAAGTCCGACCTGGTGCTGAAACATATCGAGTTCATTCGGCTCGACGCCGAGCGCGCCATGGTGGTGCTGGTGGGCGAGGACGGCTCGGTCGAGAACCGGGTGCTGCCGCTGCCGCCCGGACTGACGGCGAGCGCATTGACGCAGGCCTCGAACTACCTGGCGCATTTCGCTGTAGGCAAGACCCTGAACGAGACGCGCAAGGCGCTGCTGGCGCAGCGCGAAGAGACGGTCAGCGAACTCGACGAGCTGACGCAGAAGCTGGTGGATGCCGGGCTCGCGACGCTCTCGGGCTCGGGCACCGCGTCGCCGCCGACGGTGATCGTGCGCGGGCGCGCCAACCTCATCAACGATACCATGGCCTCCGAGGAACTGATCCGGGTCCGGCAGCTCTTCGAGGAGCTCGAGAGCCGCGACGGGTTGATCGAGCTCCTCGGCGACACCGAGACGGCGCAGGGGGTGAAAATCTTCATCGGCTCGGAGAACAAGCTGTTCTCGCTGTCGGGCTCGTCGGTGATCCTCTCGCCCTACAAGGACGCCAACCAGAAGGTGGTGGGCGTCCTGGGGGTGATCGGGCCGACGCGGCTCAACTATGCGCGCATCGTGCCGGTGGTCGACTATACCGCCAATGTCGTCTCGGCGATAATGGCCCGGAAGGGCTGACAGGACGGCGGAACCGTTCCTAGGCTTGAATCTTGTTGCCCATTGGCCGATATGCGGGGCAACGCGGTCAGCGACAGATTTTCAAGGTCACGGATGAACGACAACAAGAGCAAGCCCGACGACGACAAGGCCGCCGCGCCGGCCGATGCCCAGGGCACCACTGAAGACGCAAGGCCCGCCGAGGCGGCAGCGACGCCTGATCCCCTCGATGCCCTAAGGGCCGAGAACGGGGAGCTGCGCGACAAGCTGCTGCGCACCATCGCCGAGATGGAGAACCTCAGGAAGCGCACGGAGCGCGAGATCGCCGACACGCGGTCCTACGCCATCGCCGGTTTTGCCCGCGACATGCTGACGGCGACCGATTCGCTTTCCCGCGCGCTGATGGTACTGCCGGCGGAAGCGCGCGAGAGCGTCGACCCGACGGTGCGCTCGCTGATCGAAGGCATCGAGATGACCGAGCGCGAGATGCAGCGGCTGCTGTCCAAGCACGGCGTCAAGCCGATCGAGGCGGAAGGCCAGAAGTTCGACCCGCACAAGCACCAGGCGATGTTCGAGGTGCCCGACCCGTCGCGCCCGGAAGGCACCGTGGTGCAGGTGGTGCAGGCTGGCTTCGCCATCGGCGACCGCGTGCTGCGGCCGGCCATGGTGGGCGTCGCCAAGGGCGGCGGAGCGCAAGGCGCGCCGGCCGAAGGCGCGGTGGACAAGAGCGTTTGAGACTCTTGCCTTCTCCTTGCGGGAGAAGGCTTCCGATAGTTCGGTGGACGGCCGGCTAAGGCGCCGGCGTCACCAGATCCGGGCATGCCGTGACGTCGTATTTGGCGCCGGGCTTGCCCATTTCGGCGACGACGCGGTTGTCGTAGTCGTCGCGAAGCGTGGTGATGGCGCTATCGTCCCGGCCGTCGGCTTCGAGCAGCAGGTCGGCGCGGGCGGCCAGATCGTCGGACCAGGCGCCATACTGGTCGCCTTCGGCATCGTTGCCCGAATCATAGGCGTCGGTGGAGAGCCAGTAGAACGCGCTGCCGCACCAGAGCAGCCGGTCGGCGGCGGGCGAAAGTTCGGTGGCCGGAGCCGGGAGGCTCCAGAGCCCGATCAGCAGCAGCGCGGCAAGTCTTCGCATCGCCCCCTCAGGCAACATCTCCAGCCAGAATCCGCTGGACCCCGGCAGCATTCATATCGCGCCAGGCCTTTGCCAGCGAGCCGCCGGTATCGATGGCGCGGCAGGCGTCCTCGATGACATAGGTTTCGAAGCCGGCGGCGACCGCATCGACGGCGGTCCAATTGACGCAGAAATCGGTGGCGAGCCCGGCGATGAGCAGCCGCCTGATGCCGCGTTCGCGCAGATAGCCTTCGAGCCCGGTCCGGGTCTTGCGATCCGCCTCCTGGAAGCCGGAATAGGAATCGACCACCTCGTGGTAGCCCTTCCGGATCACCAGCTGGGTGTGCGGCAGCTCGATATCGGCGGAGAAGCCGGCCCCGGGCGTGCCCTGCACGCAGTGGTCGGGCCACAGCACCTGCGGGCCATAGGGCAGCTCGATGACCTCGAAGGGGTTGGCGCCGCTGTGGCTCGAGGCAAACGAGATGTGGCCGGCGGGGTGCCAGTCCTGGGTCATCACGACATTCTCGAAACGCCGGCCGAGGCGATTGATCGGGATGATGATCTCGTCCCCGCCGGCAACGGCAAGCCGCCCGCCGGGCAGGAAATCGTACTGCAGGTCGACCACGAGCAGGAGATCGTCGGAGCGGGGCGTGAAGGCCATGCGGGGTCTTGTCTGTCTCACTGGCCGATGAGGGCCGAACAATCCTGAAATGAATAGGCCGATTCGTCGCCCGAGCGGGCGGCGCCGTTGACGATGCGGCCGATGGAGTCCTCGAGGTCGGCCCGGTACGCGGCGAGCGCCTCGTCGGTATAGCCGGATTCGAGGTATATCGGGATGGCGCGCTGCACCAGCAATTGTGCGCCATCGGAGTAGACCTTGGCGGCCGCAACTTTTTCAGGGGTGGCGTCGGCCGGGGGATCGCGGGTCATGAGGTCGAGCGCGATGCCGCACCAGAGGTCCATCCTCGCTTCCGGCGGGACCTCCTGGGCCTCGGCCGGGAGGGGTAGCGCCAGGGCCAGGATCAGGGGGGCGATGACGAGGACCCGCAGCATATGGTCCGTTCCTTCGGGGCAACGAGTGCTTCTTAGACCATGACGAGGGGCCGGACGACAAGCGGCGACGGCATCCCCGGGCAGGCCCGCGGGAAGATTTCCCTAACCACCGCAATAGCCTGCCTTTGAGGCGTATCGGACTAAAATGCTATCGGAAAGCCCGGCGGCGCCATGGTGCCGCCGCGGGTGCGAAGCGGAGAAAGAACTTCTCCGCAGCCCGCTCTTCTCGGGGGCAAAAATTGAAACATTCGATCCTGGGCGGCGCGGCCGCCCTGCTCTTTACCGTGCTGCCGGGCGCGGCGCTGGCCGAAGACCTGGTCTTCACGCTCACCAACGATTCGTCCTACGCCATCAAGAGCTTCTTCACCTCGCCCGCCGATATCGAAGACTGGGAAGAGGACGTGTTCGCCGACAAGTACCTGCCGGCCGGCAACTACGTCGACGTCACCATCGGCGATGGCCGCGAGCAGTGCGTTTACGACATGAAGTTCATCCTCGAGGACGATTCCGAGTTCCTCGAAAACGGCATCAACCTCTGCGAACTGGGCGGATACACGCTGTCGGACGCGCAGTAGTTCGCGCCGCCCCACTCCGGCGCCGCGCCAGCGTTGCGCCGGAGTTTGAGCCGCCGGCTTCCCCCGGGCGGACGCCGTTGTCCCCGCAAATCACTCCACCGGTTTGTCCTTTCGCACCGGTGCAAGCTTGCACCCCCAAAAACCCCCTCCTCTATAGCGCTTACGGCCCGACAGCGGGTCAGATGCAACATGGGAACCCGGACCTCGACGAGGGATCAGGAACTGCCGGATGGGGTTCATCCGGGTTCGCCAGGAAAGAGGCAGTAGGGAATGGCTAAAGTCATCGGTATCGACCTCGGTACGACCAACAGCTGCGTCGCCGTCATGGATGGTGCGACGCCCAAGGTCATCGAGAACGCGGAAGGGGCGCGCACCACCCCCTCCATGGTCGCCTTTTCGAAGGACGGCGAGCGGCTTGTCGGCCAGCCGGCAAAGCGCCAGGCGGTCACCAATCCGGAAGGCACGCTGTTTGCGGTAAAGCGCCTGATCGGCCGCCGCTACAACGACCCGATGGTCGAAAAGGACAAGGGCCTCGTGCCCTTCAAGATCATCAACGCCGACAATGGCGACGCCTGGGTCCAGGTCGACGGCAAGAAATATTCGCCGTCGGAAGTCTCGGCGATGATCCTCACCAAGATGAAGGAAACCGCCGAATCGTATCTGGGCGAGACCGTCACCCAGGCGGTGATCACGGTTCCCGCCTATTTCAACGATTCGCAGCGGCAGGCCACCAAGGACGCCGGCAAGATCGCCGGGCTCGAGGTGCTGCGCATCATCAACGAGCCGACGGCGGCGGCGCTCGCCTACGGCCTCGACAAGAAGAATACCGGCACCATCGCGGTCTATGACCTCGGCGGCGGCACCTTCGATATCTCGGTGCTCGAGATCGGCGACGGCGTGTTCGAGGTGAAGTCGACCAACGGCGATACCTTCCTCGGCGGCGAAGACTTCGACATGCGTCTCGTCGATTACCTCGCGGCCGAGTTCAAGAAGGACCAGGGGATCGACCTCCGCAGCGACAAGCTCGCCCTGCAGCGGCTGAAGGAAGCGGCGGAGAAGGCCAAGATCGAGCTCTCGAGCTCGACCCAGACCGAGATCAACCTGCCCTTCATCACCGCCGATGCGTCCGGCCCCAAGCACCTGACGCTGAAGCTCACCCGCGCCAAGCTCGAGCAGCTGGTCGAGGACCTGATCCAGAAGACCGTCGAGCCGTGCCGGCAGGCGCTGAAGGATGCAGGCGTTTCGGCCGCGCAGATCGACGAAGTGGTCCTCGTCGGCGGCATGACCCGCATGCCCAAGGTGGTCGAGACGGTGAAGGCGTTCTTCGGCAAGGAGCCGCATAAGGGCGTCAACCCCGATGAAGTGGTCGCCATGGGCGCCGCCATCCAGGCGGGCGTCCTGCAGGGCGACGTCAAGGACGTGCTGCTGCTCGACGTGACCCCGCTGTCGCTCGGCATCGAGACGCTGGGCGGCGTATTCACCCGCCTGATCGACCGCAACACCACGATCCCGACCAAGAAGAGCCAGACCTTCTCGACGGCTGAGGATTCGCAGTCGGCCGTGACCATCCGGGTGTTCCAGGGTGAGCGCGAGATGGCGGCGAACAACAAGCTGCTCGGCAATATCGACCTTGCCGGCATTCCCCCGGCGCCGCGCGGCGTGCCGCAGATCGAAGTCACGTTCGACATCGATGCCAACGGCATCGTCAACGTCTCGGCCAAGGACAAGGGCACCGGCAAAGAGCAGCAGATCCGCATCCAGGCCTCGGGTGGCCTCTCTGACGCCGACATCGAGCGCATGGTCAAGGAAGCCGAGGCCAATGCCGACGCCGACAAGAAGAAGCGCGAGGCGGTGGAAGCCAAGAACCAGGGTGAATCGCTGATCCACTCGACCGAGAAGTCGCTGAAGGACTATGGCGACAAGGTCACCGCCGAGGAGAAGGCCGCCATCGAGACGGCAATCACCGACCTGAAGGGCGTGCTCGAAGGCGACGATGCCGAGGCGATCAAGGAGAAGTCCGCGACGCTGGCCGAAGCTTCGATGAAGCTCGGCGAGGCGATGTACAAGCAGAGCCAGGCGGAAGCCGAGGCCAAGGCCGAAGGCGGCGACAAGCCGGCCGACGACGATGTGGTCGACGCCGAGTTCGAAGAGGTCAAGGACGACAAGAAGTCGGCCTAACCGAGTTCGGCCTCGTACAACCCTTGCGACTATTTCGAGGGCCCGGCAATTGCCGGGCCCTTTTTGTTTGGCGATGTGGTAAGGGAGGGGATGTTCCCAGATCTCAGCAAATTCTCCGAGCCGGAAAAACTCCGGAAACTCAGTTTCAACGCCCGACGGCTCGGTCACGACGACTATGCCTTCGAAATCCGTATGCGGATCGCCGAGCTGGCCGGCCTCGCCTTCCACGACCCGCTGGAGCGCGAGTTCTGGACCGCGCTGAGCTATGCCGAGGAGGTCAAGACCGAGGCCAGCGGCAAGGCCACGCGGCTTTCCGGCGCACGCCAGAAGCACAAGAAGCACGGCGCGCTCCGAGTGCTGGGTGATTGGGCAATGGAGCCCAACACCACCGAGGGCTTCGACAGCCTCGTCGAACACCAGCGCGCCGAACTCACCGGCGAGGCGATCGTCGTGCGCCATGCCGACAAGTTCGCAGTCGAGGCGGTGGCAAGCGCTGCGGCGAAACTCGCAGCGCACGGGATTTCGCGCGAACAGGTCGCCTGACGCGGCGCCTGCTGCCGTTTCACGTGAATCACCCCGAAATCAACGGGCTCTGGAGCTTCCGGAGCCCTTCCTTTTTTCGCAATCTCGCCGCAACCCGGCCCAATTGTCCTCACATCCGCCACTAACAGTGGACTGGTTCGAAGGTGGGCGCCGATCCGTCAGCAGCGGAGGCGCCTGTAAGGGGCCAAGGGATACCGGCACTGGAGGGTCACGCGATCGAGGGGGAAGCGAGCAGCTTTCCCGGATCGCGTTCCAGGGCAGGGTACCCGAGGCTTGGGCGGCGACTTCTCGAAAGGACTATTGATGTCATCGGTTGAGGTGAGGAGGTTCGCCGAGAACGGCGGACCCCATGCGGGCGGAGCTTCCGAAGCGCCGGCCGAGCGGCTCGATGCCGACATGGCGCATGTGCTCTCGGTGCTCAGATCGATGGGCGGCAAGCGCATCGACGAATGCCGCTCGCCCGAAGCGCGGGCCCTCCCCACCCTCGACATGGCGCTGCGGCGCATCCTCCGCGACTCCGTGGACGACATGAGCGTCGGCATGGAGATGCGGCTGATCCCCGGCCCCACCGGCGACATCCGGGCGCGCATCTACCTGCCGCAGAACGACATCATTGCCGGTCTGCGGCCGATGATCCTGTTCCTGCATGGCGGCGGGTTCGTGCTCGGCGATGTCGACCAGTACGACGCGAGCCCCCGGGCGCTGGCGGCGCGGACCGGCGCGGTGGTGGTTTCGGCGCATTACCGGCAGGCGCCCGAACACCGCTTCCCGGCGGCGCACGAGGATGCCTACGCGGCCTGGACCTGGCTGGTCGAACACGCCGAATCGCTGGGCGGCGATGCGAAGCGCGCGGCGATCGTCGGCGAAGGTTCCGGTGGCAACCTCGCGGTCAATATCGCGATCCGGGCGCGGGCCGAGGACAAGCCCGGGCCGGTGCATCTGGGGCTCGTGACGCCGATGGCGGCGATGCTGTTCGACCTGCCATCGCATCTGCAGAACATGGACACCTTCCCCTATTCGACCGCGACGCTCGAATGGGCGGCGCGAAAGCTGTTCCGCAAGAAGGACGACGCGCACGATGCGCGCATGAACATTGCCGGGCGCGCCGATCTCGACGGCCTGCCACCGGCGACGGTGATCCTCGCCGAGGCGGATCCGCTGCGCTCGGAAGGCGAGGCGCTGGCCGACGCCATGCGGCGCAGCGGCGTGTGGGTCGACGTGACGGTCTACGAGGGCGTGACGCACGGCTTCTTCGGGCTATACCGGATCGTCAACAAGGCGATGTTCGCGCAGGGGCAGCTGGCGCGGAACCTCGTCGCGGCGTTCGGCGGCTAGCCAGACGATAGTGGGAAAAAGCCACACCGGGCCAATTCGTCTAACGATTGACGTTCGACAGGATTGATGCGGCGCGCCGCTATGGTAAGAGCGCAGGATAGTACTTATCTAGGCCGGATGCCTGAAACGGGGCGCAGGCGACCCAAGGACGAGGCCGATTGGCGAAGCGCGATTTTTATGAAGTGCTCGGGGTGCCCAAGGGCGCCGACGAAGCGGTGCTGAAAGGCGCCTATCGCAAGCTTGCGATGCAGTTCCATCCGGATCGTAATCCGGGCAACTCCGACGCCGAGCACAAGTTCAAGGAAATCAGCGAAGCCTACGACACGCTGAAGGACCCGCAGAAGCGCGCCGCCTACGACCGCTTCGGCCATGCCGCGTTCGAGAACGGCGGCGGGCGCGGTCCGGCCGGCTTCGGGCCCGAGTTCACCTCGTCGATGTCCGATATCTTCGAGGATATTTTCGGCGACTTCATGGGCGGCCGCGGCCGCACCGGGCAATCGCGGCTGCGCGGCTCGGACCTGCGCTACAATCTCGAGATCAGCCTCGAGGAGGCATTTGCCGGCCGCACCGTCGATATCGACGTGCCGACGCTCGCCACCTGCAACACCTGCGACGGGTCGGGC
>NZ_JAQGJL010000330.1 GCF_028290645.1 Devosia sp.
CGTCGCGGCGTTGAGGGCCTCCACCAGCCTGGTCGCGAGGGTGGATTTACCGACCCCCGGCCCGCCGGCGAGCCCGATGGCGATGCGCCCCTCATAGGTGGCCAGCATTTTTTGCGCGCGCTCGGCCAAGAGCGACAATGCCGCCTCGGGCCCAAGCTGCAGCACCTGCTGTTCGTTGTCGTTCATGGAAGCTCCTCCGGTGGGGCCTTCAGTACTGGATTCCGTGGGCGGCGGGAACGTTGAACATCGAGGCTGTGGACCCCCACCCCTGTCCCCTCCCCCTAAACATGGGGAGGGAGACCGAAACACTGGCGCTGGTGTGAGCGTCTCCCTCCCCAGTAGGGGGAGGGGACAGGGGTGGGGGTCCACACGCACCGGCCCCTCAACCCTTGCCGCATCCCGCCCCGCACCCCATACTGCGCACAAACCGGGAACACCCATTGCCCCTTCACCCCCAGATCACCGAGTGGTTCGCGTCGAAAGGCTGGTCGCCCCGGCAGCACCAGCTCGATGTCCTTGCCGCCACCGAGGCCGGCGATTCCGCGCTGCTGATCGCTCCGACTGGCGCCGGCAAGACGTTGGCCGGGTTCCTCCCGACCATCAACGACCTGATCGAAAACCCGGGGCCCGGGCTCCACACGCTCTACCTCTCGCCGCTGAAGGCCCTCGCCGTCGACGTGCAGCGCAACCTGATGACGCCGATCACCGAGATGGGCCTCCCCATCAAGGTCGAGGCCCGCACCGGCGACACGCCGGCGCACCGGCGCCAGCGCCAGCGCTACGATCCGCCGCAGATCCTCCTCACCACGCCCGAGCAGCTGGCGCTGCTGCTGAGCCATGGCGATTCCGACAAGCTGTTCGGTTCGCTCCGGCGCATCGTGCTCGATGAGCTGCATTCGCTGGTCACCAACAAGCGTGGCGAACTGCTGTCGCTCGGCATCGCCCGGCTGGGGACGCTCGCCCCCAAGGTGCGCATCACGGCGCTGAGCGCGACGGTCGCCCGGCCCGACCTGCTGCGCGACTGGATCGCGGCGCCGGTGCCCGATGCCGACGCGCGGCTGCTGATGGGGCAGGGCGGGGCCAAGCCGCACATCGAAATCCTCAAGTCAGGGGAGGTGATCCCGTGGGCCGGGCACTCCTCGCTCTACGCCATCCCCGACCTTTACCGGACCATCAAGGAACACCGGACGACGCTGCTCTTCGTCAACACGCGCTCGCAGGCCGAGATGCTGTTCCAGGAGCTGTGGCAGGCCAACGAGGATGATCTGCCCATCGCCATGCATCACGGCTCGCTCGCCGTCGAGCAGCGGCGGAAGGTCGAGGCGGCGATGTCGGAGGGGCGGCTGCGGGCGGTGGTGTGTACGTCGACGCTCGACCTCGGCATCGACTGGGGCGATGTCGACCTCGTGGTGCAGGTCGGCGCGCCGAAGGGCGCCTCGCGCATGCTGCAGCGCATCGGGCGGGCCAATCACCGGCTCGATGAGCCGTCAAAGGCGCTGTTCGTGCCGTCCAACCGCTTCGAGGTGCTCGAGTGCGAAGCCGCCCTCGAGGCGGTGGAGCGCGGCGCGCAGGACAGCGAGGACCCGGTGTCGGGCGGGCTCGATGTGCTGGCCCAGCATGTGCTGGGCACCGCCTGTGCCGCGCCGTTCGATCCGGTGGCGCTGCATGCGGAAATCCGCCGCGCCTGGCCCTATCGCGAGCTCAGCTGGGAGCAGTTCGAGCGGGTCGTCGATTTCGTCGCCACCGGCGGCTATGCGCTGCGCGCCTACGAGCGCTATGCCAAGCTGAAGCAGACCCCCGACGGCAGGTTCCGCATCGCCCATCCGGGCATCGCCCAGCAATATCGGCTGAACGTCGGCACCATCGTCGAGGAGGCGATGGTGAAGGTGCGGCTGGTGCGGGGCAGGGGGTTCACCAAGGGCGCCACCACCGGCCCGATCGGCCGCTTCGGCCGGGTGCTGGGCGAGATGGAGGAGTACTTCTTCACCACGCTCACCCGGGGCGACACCTTCCTCTTCGGCTCGGAGGTCGTGGCCTTCGAGGGCATGTTCGAGAACGAGGCCTATGTGTCGCGCTCGCAGGGCAAGGACGCAAAGATTCCCTCCTACATGGGCGGCAAGTTCCCGCTCTCGACCTTCCTCGCCGATGGCGTGCGGAAGCTCCTCGCGCACCCGGATGAGTGGCACCTGCTGCCGGACCAGGTGAGCGACTGGCTCCGCCTCCAGCACGAGGCCTCGATCCTGCCGCCGCCCGACAGCCTGCTGGTCGAGACGTTTCCGCGCGGGGCGCAGAACTATCTCGTCTGCTACCCCTTCGAGGGGCGGCTGGCGCACCAGACGCTGGGCATGCTGCTGACCCGGCGGCTCGAGCGTGCCCGTGCCCGCCCGCTAGGCTTCATTGCCTCGGACTACTCACTCGCCGTGTGGGGGCTCGGGGACTATTCGGCGCTGATCCGCACCGGCCGGCTGTCGCTCGACGACCTGTTCGACGAGGACATGCTGGGCGACGATCTCGAGGCCTGGCTGGACGAGAGCCAGCTGATGCGCCGCACCTTCCGCAACTGCGCCATCATCTCCGGGCTGATCGAGCGGCGTCACCCGGGGACCAAGGAGAAGACCGGCCGGCAGATCACGGTTTCCTCCGACATCATCTACGACGTGCTCTACCAGCACGAGCCCGACCACATCCTGATCCAGGCGACGCGCCGCGACGCCGCCCGCGGCCTCCTGGATATCGAGCGGCTCGGCCACATGCTTGCCCGCATCAAGCGCCACATCATCCACAAGCCGCTCGACCGAATCTCGCCTTTGGCGGTACCGGTATTGCTCGATATCGGAAAGGTCCCGGTGATGGGCGAGGCCCGCGAAAGCGCCATGGCCGACGCCGCCGACGAACTGATTGCAGAGGCCATGGGCGTGAGCCCGGAAGAGAGAAGGCGGGCGAATTGACTTCAGCCTGGGCGGCGCGCACCGCCCCCATCGACGATGAAGGCGATCCCGTGCAGCTGCACTTCGCCGGCCACAGCTTCGAGCCGCTTCCCTCCGGCGCCCTCTGGTGGGCCGCGGAGCGGACGCTGCTGGTCGCCGATCTGCACCTCGAAAAGCTGAGTTCGTACGCCAAGCGCGGCAACCTGCTGCCGCCCTATGACACCGGCCTCACCCTCCGCCGCCTCGAGGCCGACATCGCCCGCACCGGCGCCACCGAGATCATCGCGCTCGGCGACAGCTTCCACCGCGACGAGGGCAGCACCACCCTGCTCGATGCCGACCGCCTGCGTCTCGCGGCGCTGATGGGCAAGGCGCGCTGGACGTGGATTTCCGGCAACCATGATCCCGCCCCGCACGGGCTGGGCGGCAGCTGCGTTGCCGGCCTCGAGCGCGCCGGCCTGACGCTGACGCATCAGCCGACGCGTGGCGCCGGGCTCATCGCCGGCCACCTCCATCCGGCGGCGCATGTTTCGATCAACGGCCGCTCCGTCCGCCGCCCGTGCTTCGTCCACGATGGCCGCGTGATGGTGCTCCCGGCCTATGGCGCCGCCACCGGCAGCGTCAACATCCTCAGCCCCGCCTTCGTCGGCCTGCTGCACTGGCCGAGCCTGGAAGTGGCGATGATCGGGCGGGGGAGGGTATACCCGGTGAGCCCGAGGCGGCTGGTGAGCGGGTACGAGGTATACTGAGGCAGACGGCCCCTCCCCAGCCCTCCCCATGAAGGGGAGGGTGCCGGCCGGTGGTTGGGGCTCGATCGTGCCAGATACTCGACTCTTCACCTCCCCCTTTAAGGGGAGACCGGGAGGGGGCTCTCTGCTTCAGTCGGCACCGTCCAAAAAATTCCCCGCTCCCACCTTGTTCGGCATGTAACACACCACCCACGTCTCAACCTCACGGGAAGGGAAGCTCGACATGCATGGGTATGTGAAGACTGCCGCCAGTGCCGCGGTCCTGTTGCTGCTCGCCGCGCCGGCTCATGCCGAAACGCGAACCATCGAATTGCCGGCCTTCACCGCCATCGACATCTCGTCGGGCATCGATGCCGTGGTCACCGTCGGCGGCCTGCAGTCGGTCACGGCCGAGGCCACCGATATGCGCCTGCTCGATGACCTGCAGCTCAAGGTCGAGGGCGGCACCCTCAAGGCCTATTACGACTGGAACATCCTCTTCATGTTCAGTTTCGGCGAGCGCGACCAGGTCAAGCTGACCATCGCCGCTCCGGCCCTGAGCAGGGTCGAGGCCAGTGCCGGCGCCGATGTCGATGCCGCCGGCGTCACCGGCGACAGCCTCACCTTCAATGCCTCGAGCGGCGCCGACCTGAGGCTCACCGCCGTCGCCGGCAAGTCGATCGAGCTCAGCGCCTCGAGCGGCGCCGACCTCGTCGCTGCCGGCTCTTGCCAGGACGGCAAGGCCAGCGCCTCGTCCGGCTCCGACCTCGACGCCGAGGATCTCCTCTGCACGACCATGGACGCCACCGCTTCGAGCGGTTCCGACCTCGACATCCATGCGACGACGATGGTCAGGATCGATGCCTCCTCCGGCTCGGACGTCACCGTCCACGGCAACCCGGCCGACATCGACCACGACTCGAGCAGCGGCGGGGAGATCAGGTTCGAGCCGTAAGCTTTGGGTGAAGAACCGGGTGTTGCCCATGGATCCCAGCCTTCGCTGGGATGACACCGGCGGGGGCTGTAATTTTCAGCGCCCTACCGCCGGAACACCACGCCGCCGAGCCACCCGGTGAACAGCGCCAGCACCACGCAGACCAGCCCGTAGAGCAGCGGCTGCTGGTGGGCCGCGAGGCCGAGGAAGCGCTCGAAGCCGATCGTCCGCACGGAGAACCCGTCGGATTTCTCGGCGATGATGTTGCCGTTCTTGAACAGGTAGGTGTGCGCCAGGTACGGCCCCGGCGGCGCGTCGGACGGCAGCGCCACCTGCGCGAAGTAGAACGTGTCCGAGCGGAACACCACGCCGTTCTCGTTGAGCTTGAACAGCCCCTTCTCTTCCATCAGCCGCACCAGTTGCGGGCCGAAGGCATCGGCGTCCCACCAGCTCACACCGGGGGCGGCCTGGGGTTGCTTGGCCAGCGGTATCCGCTGCTCGGCCAGCGTGATCGGGTTGGTGATGTCGCTGAGGCGGGCGTCGCTCAGCACCTGGTAGAACGAGGGGAACTCCACGAACTCGACCTGCGCGGTGTTCAGCCAGATGCCGAACTCGTTGGTCTTCCGCCGCGCCACCCGGTTCTGCAGCGGGCCCGTCACCGTGATGATGATATGGTACGGCCCCTCGACGAATTTCTGCTCGGCCCCGGCCTCCGGTTCGATCGCCCCGAACAGCGTCAGCGTCGCCCCGGCAAAGCTCGAGGTGATCGACACCTCCTCCTGGCTCACCTGGCTCACCAGCCGCTCCGCCCCGGCGGGCGAGGCGAAACCCGCGAGCAGCAGCGCCAGCAGCCCGGCCTTGAGGGGGCCGCTCATATCACGCCCCCGACCCCGATCACCCCGGTCGAATAGGCATCGGAGGGCGCAATGATGAGGCTCAGCCCGAAGCGGATGGCGACCGCGAGGACGAGGATGGCGAGAAGCGCGCGCAGCTGCTCGCCGCGCAGGTACTTGCCCGCGGAAGCCCCGAACTGCGCCCCCACCGTCCCGCCCACCATCAGGCAGAAGGCGAGGAGGATATCGACGCTCTGGCTGGAAACGGCATGCAGCACCGTCGTCACCGCCATCATCGCCACCACCTGCAGCAGCGAGGTGCCGATCACCATGCTGCCAGGCATGCGCAGGATATAGACCAGCGCCGGCACGAGGATGAAGCCGCCGCCGATGCCCAGCAGCGAGCCGACAAAGCCTATGGCGACGCCCAGCGCCAGCACCGGGATCACCGAGATGTAGAGCCGCGATTTCTTGAACCGCACCCGCCAGGGCAGGCCATGGAACCAGTTGTGCTGGTTGGGAAGCTTCTCGCGCACCACGATCCCGGCGCGCCGCTTGATGATGGCCCGCGCCGCCTCGATCAGCATCAGCGTGCCGACGAAGCCGAGAAGGATGAGGAAGCCCAGCGAGATGACGAGGTCGAGCTGTCCCGCCGCCCGCAGCACCTGGAACGTCGCGACGCCCCCGAACGCCCCGAGCACGCCCGACAGCACCAGATACAGCGCCATGTGCAGGTCGATCAGCCCGCGCCGATAGTAGCTGAGCGCCCCCGAGGTCGATGCGGCGACGACCTGGCCGGTCACCGATGCCACCGCCACCGACGCCGGAACGCCCGAAAAGATCAGCAGCGGCGTCAGCAGGAACCCGCCGCCCACCCCGAACAGCCCGGAAAGGAACCCGACCGCGCCCCCGATCCCCACGAGGAAGAACAGGTTCATCGAAAGCTCTGCTATCGGCAGATAGATCTGCACAGGCGGCGTCCAATAGCGCTAGGCATTCCCGGGCTCTATCGCCTGCCAGCGACGGAAATGCGACGGTTTTTCGCAATGCCACCAAGCCCTAGCAGAAAAAAGCAAAGGCGAGGTTAGCCTACCGGACGGGTCGGGAATTGTCGGGTCTGGCCAGTAGCTCCGACTGGACGCCGGTGGCGGTGCCCCCCACCCCAATCCCCTCCCCGCAGAGAGGAGGGAGACCCTCACGCTGGCGCCAGAGTTTTGGTCTCCCTCCCCCTTGCGGGGAGGGGACAGGGGTGGGGGTCAGCGCTCACCGGCCCCTAACCTCTAGCCCCTAAGCCGGCTGACTCCCCAGCACCGCCAGCAGGCGCGGGTTGAACGTCCCGCTTTCGCGAATCCCGGCCGCGTGCTCGAAGCTCATGATCGCCCCAGCCGTTTTCGGCCCGCCGCGCCGTCGGACGTCCCGATGTCATAGCTTTACGAAGCGATCACTCAGCCGAACTATTTATTGTAGTGATGTTCGTCTCTATCAGTTTGAGACAGAGGAACTGCGCCAATGGCAATTGACCAGCCCACCTTGTTTGGCGACATGTACGTGGGTTTGGCTGGCATCCGGGTGACGGAGCCGGCGGTCTTCCCCCGCGGCATACGCCTGGAACCCACCTACGCTCATCTGATGGAGCCGCTGATCATGGCGTTCAAGCCGGCTGAGGCCGGGAAACCCCATCCCGGACCATGGAAGAGCGCCTACGGGGGCACGGGTACTGACATCACTGCCCAGCTGTTCGTTCCACAGGGTGCTGCCTCTGACCCAGGTAAGCGGATGGAGCTTGCATGGCTGGTCGCATTCCTCATTCGTATCTGGACGACGCCTGAGGTGACGATGGTTGCTATGTCCTCCACGGCGTTTTCGGAAATGGAGTCATTGCCAGACCAGGCTGCGATGATCATTCCTTTCGGTATGCGCCGTCGGGACTTCACTCTGGTAAGTAACGACCCCGAGGAATGTAGGCAGAGCTTAGTTTGGGAAGCCGATCACTTCGAAACGGCCGAGCGACTGATGAGAGAGAGCACAGAGCTTACGACGGCGGCCTATGCGCTCGATGCCGGCCAATACACTCGCGACCATGCTCTCACGCTGATTTCCTTGTGGGGTGCACTGGAGGCACTGTTCTCCCCGTCCACGTCTGAACTTCGTTTTCGCGTATCCGCGCTTCTAGCCGCATACCTGTATGAGCCGGGCGAGGAGCGACTCGATCAACAAAAGCGTATCGCTGCACTATATGACAAACGGTCCGCCGCTGCTCATGGCAAGCCCAAGCATGGTCAGGAGGACCTAGTGGCGACGTTCGAACTGCTAAGGCGAGTGATCATGCGCATGATCGAACAAGGCTTCGTACCTACTCGGCAGCAGCTTGACGAGCGCCTCTTTGGCGTGAGCTAGGCCCTGAGACGCCTTACCAGCGCTCTGGGCCAATCGGAGGCGCCCACGCCCGCACTACGTGCGGCCGGCACGTCGCGACTGCGGTCTCCCCGTTCTAAACCGGCTGGCTCCCCAGCACGGCCAGCAGGCGCGGGTTGATCGTGCCGCTCTCGCTCATGCCGGTCGCGCGCTCGAAGCTGCGGATCGCTTCGGCGGTTTTGGGGCCAGCGACGCCGTCGGGGGTGCCGATGTCGAAGCCGAGCTGGGTCAGGGCCTTCTGGACGCCCATCACCACCTTGATGTTGTCGATCGGCGCGCCCGGGTCGAACCTGGGGCTCCATGTGCCGATCGGCGCGAAATTGGCGACGAAGTCGATCTGCTGCGGCCTGAACGCCGCCACCTCGGCGATGACCTTCTGCACCGTCGCCGCATCGAGCGAGGCCGCGATGTCGTCGCGCGCCTTCAGCGCGTCCTTGTCGCCCTTGTTGGCGGCGAGCGAGAACCACTTGAACGAGGCGGCGAGGTCCTGCTTCACGCCGAGGCCGCGGGCATAGAGCATGCCGAGGTTGAACTGGCTGTCCTTCATGCCGCGGCTCGCCGCTTCCTCGAACCACTTGGCGGCGGCGTCGAACTGCTGCGTGCCGAGCCCGCCGCCGGCATAGAGCGCGGCGAGATTGTGCATCGCCATGCGGTTGCCGGCTTCCGCCGCCTGCTGGTACCAGAGCCGCGCCTGGGCGAGGTCCCTCTCCACGCCGCGGCCGTTCTCGTAGAGGTTGCCGAGCCGGTATTGCGCCGGCGCAAAGCCCTGGCCCGCCGCCCGCTCGTACCACATCGCGGCGGCCTTGAGGTCCTCGGGCACCGCGCGGCCTTCGGTGTAGATCGCCGCAACCTCGAACTGCGCCCGCGCATCGCCGTTGCCGGCTGCGGCGAGCAGCGGCTCGGGGCCGATCTCGGCCGGCGGCCGCTCGACCTTCACCGGGCTCTCCATCGCATCGACCAGCGGCTCGACCGTGGTGCCGAGGCTCGCGACCTCGGCGCCGTCGGCGTCGCTGGCAAGGCCGGAAGCCGCTTCGAATGCCTGCGGCATTTTCGGGCTTTCCGGCGACGCCACGAATTTCTGCGGCGTCGTCGGTTCGATCGATGCCGTTGTCAGCTTGTCGAGCATCGGGATGACGCGCGGTGAAACGCCGTTCGGATTTGCCTCGAACCCCTGGTCGGCCAGCGGCACCGGCGCCAGCGATGCGTCGCCGACATCGTGTGCGGCCGTCGCGGCGGGTGCCGCCGCTTCCTCGGGCTTCATCCGCTGGTTGATCAGGTTGATGGTGAGGCAGGCCAGCGCCACGACGCTCGCGGCGAGGAGAATCGGCTGCTTGTGCCGCAACAGGAAGCTGCCGCGCACCGGAGCATCGTCCGGCGGGCTGGTCGCCTCGGCGCCGAGCGCCACGAGGGTCGGCTCGGGCGCTGCCGGCAGGACGCGGGGCGCGGCTTCGTCAGGCTTCCACTGGCTCGGCGGATCCTTGTCGCCCGCCAGCTGCCGCGGCCCCCTGGGCTTGAACAGGTCGAACCGCGACGGCTTGCTCGCCACCGGCTTCGCCATCTTGGAGGCACTAGCCTTGGCGGATTTCGGCTTCCCGGCTACCGGTGCTGGCGGCGTTTCGGCCGCGGCCTCCGTCTCGGGGCGCCCGGCCTGGAAGCGCGCGAATGCCCGGCCGATCAGCGAACCGTTGTCGACCGCGGCCGGGGCCTGTGCCCTGCTTTGCGCCGCCTGGCGCGCGGCGCGGCGGTGCGCCTCGATGAAGGTGTTGCGGCTCGGCATCGGCGGCTCGTCGGCCGGCGGCGCGACCGGGGTCACCTCGGGCACCGGGCTCGCGACGAACACCACGTCTTCCGGCAGGTCGAGCGTCGATTTGGGCTGCGGCGGCCGCTCGGCGAGGCTCGGATCGAACATCGGCTTTGCCGGGCTCGCGGGCACATCGAGCGGCGGCGCCGGCTCGGACCGCTTGCGCGGCCCGTTCTTGGCCTCGAGCGCCGTGCGCAGCGGATTGGGATCGCCGAACGGCTTGTCGACCAGCGGCGCCTCAACGATCGGATCGGCCGGCATGCTGTCGCTGAGATCAACGGGCAGCGGGGGAGGCGGGGGCTCATCGACGAAGGTCAGCGCCTCGATCAGCGTTGCCATCGGATCTTCCGCCGGCGCCTGCACCGGCTTGCTTTCCGCCTTCGCCGGCGCGGCCGTGGGGGGCTCTGCCGCCGCAACCGGCATCGCCGGGAGGCTCGTCTCCGCCTCTGCCGGCTCGTCCTTTGGCT
Organism: Devosia sp.; assembly: GCF_028290645.1. Lineage (GTDB taxonomy): Bacteria > Pseudomonadota > Alphaproteobacteria > Rhizobiales > Devosiaceae > Devosia_A. The sequence continues at coordinate 10,106 of NZ_JAQGJL010000330.1, forward strand.
GCAGCGATGTCTCGAGCCGCTTCAGCCGCTCGTTGACTTCGCGGATCGTCGCCTCGAGCGCCTTGGTTTCCTCGGCCGGCTTGTCCTTCGCCGCCGCCTTCATTGCCTTGCTGACGCGCTTCTCGATCTCGGCATAGCCGGCCTCGTCGAGCCCTGCCCTCGCCGGCGCGTCCAGGCGTTTCATGGCGTCGGAGGTGCGGGCCGCGACCAGCTCGGCGAGCTGGTCGAAATCGGGCGCTTCCTGCTCGGCCGGGCCGGTATAGAGCTTGGCGAGCCCGGTCAGCTGCTCGCCGGTCTGGTCCATCCGCGCCACCAGCTGGCGCACCTGCGCCTCGAGCTGGCTGACGCTCAGATCGGCCGGCCGGTCGGTCACCTTGTCGCTCAGCGCCTCGAGCTGCAGCTCGAGCGCGGCGAACCTGGGCTCCAGCGCCGCCATCACCATGGTGCGCAGCGCTTCCATGTCGAGCTTCAGCCCGCCCACTTCGGCGCTCCGCCCCTCGATGTCCGAGATGCGGTCGTTCAGCGCATCGATCAGCTCGATCAGCCCCTGCGGCTGCTGCGGCGATTTGATCGCCTGCGCCACCCGGCCCAGTTCCTGGGTGATCCTTTCGAGCTCGGCCGGCGGCATCGCCATGGCCTTCTCGATCGCATCGACGCGATCATAGATGTTGCGGACGCCGTCCTCGATCGCCTTCATGGCGTCCTTGAGCCCGTCGCCCGGGCTCTCGACGCGGTTGGCGAACTGCACCTGCAGGTCCGCCAGCCGGCCGACCGTCGCGCTCACGTCGTCGAGCCGCGCCGTCATGCCGCTGGTGTCCGAGCGGTCGGCATAGTGCTTCTGCAACTCAGCGAGCTTGCCCACCGTCAGGGCCACGTCGTCGAGGCGCTTGTTGAGGGCCGCCATGTCGAGCTTGGGGCCCTCGGCGATCAGCTTCGCCAGTCCCGCGATGTGTCCCTCGAGGCGCTTCACCTGCCCGGTCTCGCCCACCGCGCCGGCCAGCAGTTCCACCACGTGGCTGAGCTGGCCGATCTGGTCGGCGATCTCGCGCACATTGGCCGTCTGGCCCTTGGCCTGCAGCCTCAGCTCACCCTCGAGCCGTTCGAGCCGCGCGGAAATCCCGCCCACCGACTCGGCTAGCTCGTCGAAGCGCGGCGCGCCGAACGGCGCCTGGGGCAGGGGTTGCGGGGCGGGGGGCGTCGCGAAATGCCGTGAGCGGATCTGCTGGATGGCGTCCTCGAGCGTGTCGCGCGGGTTGGCCGGATGCATCGGCTGGTCGCGATCGGAGAACTTCTCGATCGCCCGCTGCACCGAGCGCAGCGCCTCGCGATGGCGGGTATCGGGCTCGGCTTCGGTCACCTGGTGGCGCAGGTCCCGCATCCGCTCGGCGAGACCCTGGTAGCCCGGCTCCGGGCGCACCGTGCGCGCCACCTGGGTTTCCACCTGGTCCAGCAGCGCCACGAGTTCGCCGCGCAGCTCCTGCCATTCGCCGGAGGCCGGCTGGCCGTAGTCTTGCGGTTGGAACGTGGAAGTCGCGCGGGCCATCAGTCGATCCAAGCACCTGGTTCGGAACGCCTCACACCCTCTGCGGGCGATGAGCATCCGGTTACTCTTCGGAAATCATGGTAAAGATCACGTTAAGCTCGGCTCGCATTTTGCGAATCGAAGCGATAGAGCCCCCACAACCGCCTTAAGTGGGATACAAAACGGTCGCCTGTCTTGTTAGTAGGCGGCCCGGGAGCCCACAGTTTCATGACCACGCGGCGCATCATCATCGTCGACGACCACCCGCTGTTCCGCGCGGCGCTGCGCCAGACGCTGGCCGGCGGCGACCCCTCCATCGCGGTGGAGGAAGCGGGCGACCTCGCGGCCCTGACCACGGCGCTCGAGGCCGATCGCGATTGCGACCTGGTGCTGCTCGATCTCAACATGCCCGGCGTGCGGGGCTTTTCGGGCCTGCTGCTGCTGCGCGCCCAGTATCCCGAGGTGCCGGTGATGATCGTCACCGCCGTCGAGGATGGCGGCATCGTCCGCCGCGCCTTCGAGCTCGGCGCCTCCGGGTACCTGCACAAATCCGTCGGCCCCGCCGATATCCGCCGCGCCATCGAGACGGTGCTCTCGGGCGAGGTGTACGTGCCCGAGGGCATGGAGTTCCCCGCCGAGGACTCCCAATCCGCCCTGATGCGCCGCCTCGCGACGCTCACCCCCCAGCAGGTGCGGGTGCTGATGATGCTCAGCGACGGCCTGATGAACAAGCAGATCGCTTACGAACTCTCGATCTCCGAAGCGACGGTGAAGGCCCACGTCTCGGCGATCCTGCAGAAGCTCGACGTCGACAGCCGGACCCAGGCGGTGATCGCCGCATCGAAGATCGAGGACGGGCAGTTCGACGAGCTGCTGAGCGGGGCTTGAGACACGACGGCAGGTAGCGGCGGAGCCCGATCTGCATCGCGCCCAGAAGCGAACACCGCGCCAAATCTTACCCTGGGGCCTTGTTATCCCGCGCGGCCGCCGTATTGCGTCGAGCGCTTGATGGCCTCGAAGACATAGTAGTCGCCCATCCCATGAACCTTCGCGCCGCCAAATATGGATCGCAACTTGTTGTCGTACCAAGGACGGCGCTTGGTCACCATCCACATCGCACCGCCTAGGGACAGGCGGTTGAACCCCTTCTCGATGAAGTGCTTGGGAACCGAAAAATCGACATGATACGGCGGGTTCGAGATTATCTTAGTGAAGCCCGTGTCTCTCGTCCCGCTGAATCCATCACTGAGGATGGTGTTTACCTCCGGCACCCCGTTCAGGACACTGTTGGCTCGGGTGACCTCGATTGCAGATGGATCGTTGTCAAGAAGGTAGACCTGTGGTGGCGGCAAGAGCTTGGCTGCATACAGTCCCACAAGTCCATAGCCACAACCCAGATCGAGAACCTTGTCGTCTGGCGTGAAGCTGATGAGTGAAAGCATCGCCAAGGTCCCGGCATCTGGTGCACGCGGTGAGAAGAGACCCGGCAGCGTTGCCAGCCGAAGCTCCACGCCACTTATTGATGTGTGCAGCATCCCCCAATATCGCCTCCCAACGACGATCATGGAGATAGCCGGTCTGTAACACTCAAGGCAACATCAGTCCGCGCGGTAACTGAATATGCCAGCCGAGGATTGGTACTTCAGCAATAGTTGCTCGCACCCCCTAACCTCAGGTGTTCCCAACGACCGCTTGTGGCGGATATCGTTGATTTAGTCGGCGATTGCGCCGCGGCCCGTCTCGTGAGCTCGCCGTTTGATGGGAACTCGGCCTTCTGGCGGCGGAGGCGACACCGCCGGATGTCCGTCTGG
>NZ_JAQGJL010000373.1 GCF_028290645.1 Devosia sp.
GGACGAGCACGGGGAGCTCGGACCAGGTGGGCTGATTGCCGAGGATGTCGAGGAGTTCCTGGATGCCATCGGCGGCGATGGCCTCTTCGGTAATGAGGGCAGCGCCTGCGCCCTTGAGAATCTCGGCGCTGAGGCGATGGAGGTCCGTGCAGACGAGGCTGTGGAGGGACGCGCGTTCGAGGAGGGCGCGGGTGACCTCGCCGTCCCTGGTGGTGGGGGCGAGGACGAGGACGCGGGTGGCGAGATGTTGGGGGTCGTCGGTGGCGTTCACCGTCGTGCCTCATAATCGCTGACCGGCGCGGTGCGTTCGACATCGGACCGGACCAACAATGGGACGCCGGTCAGGATGCCCTGAAATTGCGTGAGCGGCTGGCTGAGGTGAATGCCGTCCTGGTCGAAGTGGAGCTCGCGGATGCTCTCCTCGTGAGCGCCGCTGCGCTTCTTCACGACCGAGATGGCCTTTTTCACCTTGCCGGCGTTTTCGAAATAGCGGAGCAGGATGACCGAATCGGCGAGGTAGCTGGCGTCGACCGGACTTTGCATGCTGCCGCCCATGAGGCCGTGCTGGGCGACGACCATGAGCGTGGTGACGCCCTTGCGGCCGAGGTAGCTGAGCAGCTCGTGGAGTTGGATGGTGAGGAAGCGTTCCTCGGGCATGGAGTTGAGGTAGCCGTTGAGGCTGTCGATGACGACGACGCGTGCGCCGTGGCGTTCGACGGCGTCGCGGACCATGTGGCCGAACTCGCCGGGCGAGACCTCGGCGGGATCGATCTGCTGGACGCGGAGTTGGCCGGCGGCGGTGCCCTGCTTGAAATGGACGCCCAGGGCGGTCATGCGGGCTTCGAGGGTGGCGACGCTTTCGTCGAAGGCGAAGACGACGGCGTGGTCGCCACGCTCGGCGGCGGCGACGGCGTATTGGACGGCGATGGTGGATTTGCCTGCGCCGGCGGGGCCGATCAGGAGGGTGCTGGTGCCGCGGTCCGGCCCGCCGCCGAGGAGGGCGTCGAGGGCGGTGACGCCGCTCTTGATCTGCCCGCGCGGGAAGTCTCCGTTATGTTCGGAGGCGATCAGGCGCGGGTATACGGTCAGCCCGCCGGGGAGGATGGAGAAGTCATGATACCCGCCGCGATACTGGGTGCCGCGGAACTTAAGAATGCGCATGCGGCGGCGCTCTGCGCCGTACTCGGGGGCCATCTGTTCGAGGGCGAGCACGCCGTGGGCGATGCTCTGGAGCTGCGTGTCCTTGTCCTCGTTGGTGCGGTCGTCGAGCAGGAGGACGGTGCACTGGCGGCCGATGAAGAACTGCTTGAGGGCGAGGATCTGGCGGCGGTAGCGCAGCGAGTTTTGGGCGAGGAGGCGCATCTCGGAAAGCGAATCGAAGACGACGCGCTGCGGGTTGACGCGCTGCACGGCGTCGAGGACGGCCTTGGTCGTCTCGCTAAGCTCGACCTCGGAGGGGTGGTACATCGTGAGCTGGGTGTCGCTGGTGAGGTCTTTTTCGCTGGCAACAAGCTCGACGATCTCAAGGCCTTCGAGGGACCAGCCGTGAGAGCGGGCGACCTCGAGGAGCTCTTCTCGGGTTTCGGAGAGGGTGACGTAGAGGCCTTTCTCGCCGAGGCGCTGGCCTTCGATGAGGTATTGGAGCGAGAGCGTGGTCTTGCCAGCTCCGGGGTCACCGTCGACGAGGTAGAGGCGATGGGGGAGAAAGCCGCCGCCGAGGATATCGTCGAGGCCGGCGATGCCGGTGCGCGATCGGGGATGTCGGGTTGGTTGCTTGAGCATAGTTCGCGTTCAGATCAAATTGCGTGCCTGCCACCGCCTGCGGCGGTTTCGAATTACGCCGCTTAAGATAGCGACAGGTCGAATGGTGGAGAACGGCAAATTTGCGCGGTGGGCGGGCGTGAATTAACCAACTGGATCGGTGGCGGTAGAAGGAGCATGAACGGCTGGAATTGGCGTGCATTTTGGCAGTTGACGGCTTGGTTTTGTCTCGCGCTTTGCGCGTTTGGGGCGGGGGCGGTGGAGGGGGTGAAGCCGGTTAGTTTTATCCGCGATATTGCGCCGGTATTTGAACGGCAATGTCAGGCATGTCACGGGCCGGAGAAGGCGAAGGGGACGTATCGGATTGATAGTTTCGAGCGGCTGATGAAGCCTGGGGATAGCAAGGATGCGCCGGTTTCGGCGGGCAAGCCGGGGGAGAGCGCAATCTATCGGTTGATCACCGCAAAGGACGAGGACGACCGGATGCCGCAGAAGGCTGACCCGCTGCCGGCGGCGCAGGTGGCGCTGGTGCGGCGGTGGATCGAGGAGGGGGCGAAATTTGATGGGCCGGACGTTGCTGCGCCGCTGGCGTCTATGGTGGAGGATCTGGAGCACACCGCGCCGCCGGAGGTTTATCGCCAGCCGGTGGCGGTGACGGCGCTGGCGTTTAGCCCGGACGGCGGGCAACTGGCGGTCAGCGGATATCACGAGGTGACGCTGTGGGACCCGGCGGAGGGCAAGCTGCTGGGGCGGATCAAGAAACTGGCGGAGCGGACGACGGGGTTGGCGTATTCGCCGGA
>NZ_JAQGJL010000404.1 GCF_028290645.1 Devosia sp.
GGTCGCGCGGCCGTTCATGGTGGTGGTCTTCGTGGCTGTGGGCCATCGGTCAGGCCTCCCGCTTGGCGCGCCAGAGATGCACCGGCAACGCGATGGAAACGAGGAACAGGCATAGCGCCGCAACGACGATCGACGGTCCGCTCGGCGTATCGAAGCGCAGCGAGCCGAACAGCCCACCCGTCACCGCCAGCGCCCCGATGCCCGCCGAGATCACCGCCATCTGCTCGGGTGTGGAGCTCAGCCGCCGTGCCGTCGCCGCCGGGATGATCAGCAGCGAGGTGATCAGCAGCACGCCGACGATCTTCATGGCGATGGCGATCACCGATGCGAGCAGCAGCATGAGCACCACCCGCGTCACCTCGGGCCGCATTCCCTCCGCCTCCGCCACCTCGGCATTCACCGTCGCCGCCAGCAGCGGCCGCCACATGCCGATCAGCAGCGCCAGGATGACGATGCCACCAATGTAGATCACCACGATGTCCGGCACCGACACGGCGAGAATGTCGCCGAACAGGAACCCCATCAGGTCCACCCTGATCCAGCTCATGAACGCCACCATCACCAGCCCAATGGCGAGCGTCGAGTGGCTGAGGATGCCGAGCAGCGCATCGGTCGACAGCGCATTGCGCCGCTGCAGCAGCAGCAATGCCCCAGCCACCGCCGCGGCGACGATGAACACCCCGAGCATCAGGTTGATCTCGAACAGGAAACTCAGCGCCACCCCGAGCAGCGCCGAATGCGCCATCGTATCGCCGAAATACGACATCCGCCGCCAGACGATGTAACAGCCGAGCGGCCCGGTGACGAGGGAGAGCCCGACGCCGGCAAGCAGAGCGCGGGTGAAGAAGTCGTCAAGCATGAGAGGCTCCCTGGCCGGCGGTGCGCGCCGACCCCCACTCCGCAAAGGAGAGGGAGACGATAAAGCCGAGGACTCGGTGCCGAGATGCGGAGACAGACAGAGAGGGTCTCCCTCCCCCTTGCGGGGAGGGGACAGGGGTGGGGGTCCACACGCACCGCACCATCACGCCGTCACCCATGCCCATGCTCCTCATGCTCGTGCGCGTCCACCACCCGCCCATCCGCCTCCTGCACCCGCCCGTCCGGCAAATGCGTATGGTCGTGATGATGCTGGTACACCGCCAGCGCGGAGGCCGCGCGCGCGCCAAACAGGCTGAGATATTCCGGGCTCCGCGCCACCGATTCGGGCGTCCCGCGGCAGCACACGTGGCCGTTGAGGCAGATCACGGTGTCCGTCGCCGCCATCACCACGTGCAGGTCGTGGCTGATCAGCAGGATGCCGCATTGTGTCTCCTCTCGGATCTGCCCGATGAGGTCGTAGAGCGCCACCTCGCCCGAAAAATCGACGCCCTGCACCGGCTCGTCGAGCACCAGCAGGTCCGGCTTCCGGATCATCGCCCGCGCCAGCAGCGCTCGCTGGAACTCGCCGCCCGACAGATGCTGCACCTCGGCATTGGCAAGATGCGCTACGCCGGTGGCCCTGAGCGCTGCCTCGATCTGATCCTTGCCGTAGCTGCCGGTCAGCGTCATCAGCCGCCTGACCGTCAGCGGCATCGTCCAGTCGATCGAGAGCCGCTGCGGCACGTAGCCTATCCGCAGCCCGGCCTTGCGTGACACAGTTCCCACATCGGGCTTCAGCACGCCCGTAACGAGCTTGGCCGTCGTCGACTTGCCCGAGCCGTTGGGCCCGATCATCGTCACGATCTCGCCCCGCCGGATCGACAGGTCGACCCCCTCGACCAGCCACCGCCCATCGCGCCGGACCCCGGCGCCGGCGACATCCGCCAGCACCTCGTGCCCGCCTGCCGCATCCATGAAATTCATGATTCCGTCTCTTGCTGACGTTCTAACATTACGTTATGGGCTAACACACCGAAAGCGTTATGTCATAACATTTCATGCAATCCCGGTGACGTTACCGAGAGGGGTCCGATATGCAGAAAAGCTTCATCCTGGCGCTCATTGCCGCGCTCGGCTGGTCGTCCGCGGCGTTCGCGGAGGTGCCGAAAGTGGTGGTCAGCGTGAAGCCGATCCACTCGCTGGTCGCTGCCGTGATGGGAGATCTTGGGAAACCTGCCCTGATCGTCAAGGGCGCCGCTTCGCCCCACACCTACAGCCTCAAACCGTCCGACGCCCAGGCCCTGCAATCTGCCAACCTGGTATTCTGGACCGGACATGGGCTCGAAGTCTTCCTCGAGGATTCGATCGCCACGCTCGCTCCGACCGCAACCATTGTGGAGCTGAGTGAGGCGCCGGGGATAAGCCTGCTGCCGCCGCGCGAGAGCGGCACCTTCGAGCAGCATGCCGACGAAGCGCCCGCTGCGGAGGGCGCGGGGCAGGGCGAGGAAACCGACATGCACTTCTTCCTCGACCCGGCCAATGCCAAGGCGATGGTTGCCCTGATCGCTGACAGCCTGAGCAAGGCCGATCCCGAGCATGCCGACACCTATCGCGCCAACGCTGCGACCGAGACCGCCGACCTCGACGCCCTGATCGCCGAGACGGAGACAAGCCTCGCCTCCATCAAGGACCACCCCTTCGTCGTCTTCCACGACGCCTACCAGTATTTCGAGAAGCGTTTCGGCCTTAACGTCGCGGGCTCGATCACCGTCAGCCCCGAAGTCACCCCCGGCGCCGACCGCATCAACGAAATCCGCGACAAGCTCAAGACCCTCGACGCAGCCTGCGTTTTTGCCGAACCCCAGTTCGATCCGCGCATCGTCAACGTGCTGACCGAAGGCACCACCGCCAAGGAGGGCGTGCTCGACCCCGAAGGCGCCAATCTCGACGAGGGGCCCGGCCTCTACCGGAAGCTGATCGAGAACCTCGCCGCGAGCCTCACAAGCTGCCTCAGCCCGGCGTAGCAACCAGCTATCTCAGCTGCCCGCGGAAGATGAAGAACGCGCCGGCGAGGATCAGCGTGAAGCCGACCGCGTGGTTCCAGGTCAGCTTCTCACCGAGCACGAACACCGCAAAGCCCGCGAACACAGCGAGGCTGATCACCTCCTGGATGGTCTTCAGCTCCGCCGCCGTATAGGCGCCATAGCCGATCCGGTTGGCGGGCACCGCCAGCCAGTATTCGACCAGCGCAATGCCCCAGCTTCCCATCACCGCCACCCACATCACGGCGCTGGGGAATTTCAGGTGCCCGTACCAGGCGATGGTCATGAACACGTTGGACCCGATCAGCAGCAGGATCGGCATCAGCGTCTGGAAGGTGAAGGGCATTCGGGCACCGGGCGAATCACGCCGTGCCATTGATCCCCATGCCAAGCTTCCGCCGCAAGGCCTGCCCAGACTCGCGAGCCTCCGCTAGAATCGGCGGAACAATGGAGGCATGACCATGCGCCCGCTCGCCCTGTTCCCGTTGCTGCTGCTCGCAGCGCCCGCCATGGCCGCCGACATCACCTGCGACGGCCCGTTCGCCGCCGACAGCTCCGAAGCCCGGCTGATCGAGACGTACGGCAGGGAGAACGTGGTCACCGGCGATGTCCCCGGTCCCGAGGGCTCCACCGTTCTCGCCACTACCGTCTTCCCCAACGATCCCACAAAGACCATGGAGTTCGGCTGGTGGGATGAGGAAAAGCATGAGCGCCTCGCCTACGTTACCGTTCCGCCCGGCGATACCGCCCCTGGCGGCCTCAAGAAGGGCCTGACCGTCAAGGAGGTCGAGGCGCTGAACGGCGGGCCGTTCCAGCTCTACGGGTTCTTCTGGGATTATGGCGGCTCGGCCTCCTTCGAGGGCGGCAAGCTCGGCGACCTGCCGGGCGGCTGCGTCGTCTCGGCCCGCTTCGCCACCGGCGACTATCCGGCCGATCTCAATGTCGATGCCATCTCGGGCGACCAGCAGATCTCCTCGAGCGAGCCGCTGCTGGAGAAGGTCGATGCGCGGATTGACACCGTCACCGTTGGCTATCCGGATTTCTCCGCCACCGAAGATTGACCGCGCCCCCTCGGGCAGCGTAACCATGGTCCACGTTGGTTCCCCGGACTCGTTCGGGCGAGGGGATCAAAAGGGAACACGGTGCGGCGTACCCATCAGGGACCAAATCCGTGGCTGCCCCCGCAACTGTAAGCGGCGAGTGCCCTCCGAATACCACTGGCCAAGGCCGGGAAGGTGGAGGGACACCACGACCCGTGAGCCAGGAGACCTGCCAGCGTGCAACAGGGCGAAGAGCCCATTTCATCCGCACGGAGGGTGCAGGCATATGAACACTCAGGTCCAGACGGCGTCCGTCGCCGGTCTTTCTGTCTCGCAACGGCTTATCGCAGGTGTGCTGGCTTTGTTTCTCGGCGTCGTCCTTGTCGGCGGCGTCGGCTTTGCCAGTGACATGGCCATCCACAATGGCGCGCACGACACGCGCCATGCGCTCGGCTTCCCCTGCCACTGACGACAGTCAGAACCCTGCGAGACATCGATGAAACTCTTCCAGCGGATCTTCTTCGCTGCGGTCCTCTCAGGACTTGCAGCCGGCTTGGCCATGAGCGCCGTGCAGCAATGGCGCGTCGTGCCCTTGATCCTCGCCGCCGAGGTCTATGAGAACGCCGCTCCCGCCGCGGAGCCGGCAGCAGCCCAACACAGCCACGAGGCCGGCACCCCGGCCCATGAGCACGAAGCGGACGCCTGGGCGCCGCAGGATGGCCCCGAGCGCATCTTCTACACGGTTCTCGCCAGCCTCCTCGGCGGCATCGGCCTTGCCTTCCTCCTCGCCGCCGTATCCGTCCTCTCCGGCATCGAGATCACCGCCCGCAACGGCATCATATGGGGCCTCGGCGGTTTCATCGCCCTGCAACTCGCCCCGGCCTTCGGCCTCGCGCCGAAGCTCCCCGGCATGCCCGCCGCCGATCTCGTCGCCCGCCAGGTCTGGTGGATCGGCACCGCCATCGCCACCGGCGCCGGCATGCTGGCCATCGCAAAACTCCGCAACTGGAGCGGTATCGTCATCGCCGCCGTGCTGATCCTCGCCCCGCACGTCATCGGCGCCCCGCAACTCGCCGGCGAGCATGAGAGCGCCGTCCCAGCGCACCTCGCCACCGAATTCGCCGCGGCGACACTCGCCACCGGCGCGCTGTTCTGGCTCACCGTCGGCCCGCTGCTCGGCTGGCTGAACGAGCGCTTCGTCAGATCCCCCGCCTTTGCCCTCAAGGGAGCCCACGCATGACTGAGAAGATTCCCGTCACCGTCATCACCGGCTTCCTCGGCGCCGGCAAGACCACGCTGGTCCGCCACCTCCTCGCCCACGCTCACGGCAAGCGCATCGCGCTCATCATCAACGAGTTCGGCGAACTCGGCGTCGACAAGGAAATCCTCGCCGGCTGCGGCGACGAGACCTGCCGCGAGGAGGACATGATCGAGCTCAGCAACGGCTGCATCTGCTGCACCGTCGCCGACGAGTTCATCCCCACCATGCAGGCGCTCCTCTCGCGCCCGGATCGCCCCGACCACATCGTCATCGAGACATCCGGGCTCGCCCTGCCGCAGCCGCTGATCCGCGCCTTCAACTGGCCCGAGATCAAGTCCGAGGTCACCATCGACGGCATCGTCACCGTCGCCGACGCCGCGGCGCTCGCCGAAGGCCGCTTCGCCAATGACGAGGCCGCCGTCGACGCGCTCCGTTCCGCCGACGCCATGCTCGACCACGAGACGCCGATCGGCGAACTGTTCGAGGACCAGCTGGTCGCCGCCGACCTCATCATCCTCAACAAGGCCGACCTGGTCTCCGATGCCGACCTCGACACCATCGAAAAGCACCTCCGCGCCGAGATGCGCCCCGGCACCGGCATTGTCCGCGCCCGCAACGGCGATGTCGATGTCGCCGCACTGCTCGGCATGGGCCTCTCGACCCAAGACAACCTCGCCGGTCGCGAGAGCCACCATGAGCTGGAGCACGGTGGCGGGGGCCACGAGCATGACGACTTCGACTCGTTCTCGGTGAGGCTCGACGGCGTCGCCGGCAAGGACCACCTGCTCCAGACCATCGAGCAGACCATCCGCGCCCACGACGTGCTGCGCCTCAAGGGCTTCGCCGCCCTCCCGGGCGCTCCGGCCCGCCTCGCCATCCAGGCGGTCGGCCCGCGCGTCACCGCCTATTTCGACCGGCCATGGAAGCCGGGCGAGGTCCGCGAGACGGCTTTGGTGGTCATCGGCGAGAGCCCATTGGATCATGCAGCGATCATCGCGAGCCTGAGGGGCGCGGTCGCCGCCGCGGCCTGATGCATCTCCTCGCCGCCCAGGCCGGCGCCCTGCAGCAGGAAGGCGAGGCCATCGACCTCGCCCAGTCGCCCGCCGACATCATCTTCGCCTCGGCCGCCGATAGCGAATTGATGATGCTGGCCGCCGCCGCCGACCGGGCAGGGGCCACAGACCTGCGCCTCGCCAACTTGCTGCGGTTGAGCCACAATCTCTCGGTCGACCTCTGGCTCGACCAGACCGTGCGGCACGCAAGGTTGGTCGTCGTCCGCCTGCTCGGTGGTCCCGCTTACTGGCAATACGGCGTCGACGAACTGACCGCGCTGGCCCTCAGCGGCAAAATCGAGCTGGCCCTCCTTCCCGGCGACGCCAACCCCGACCCGATCCTGCAGCAGCGCTCCACCATCCACCCGGATGACTGGACGAGGCTCCACGCCCTCTTCACCGCTGGCGGCCCCGAAAACGCCGAAGCGCTGTTGACGGCTTTCGCACTGCTATCGCAGTCGTCACCCTCCCCATTGCGGGGAGGGACCAAGGGTGGGGGTCCCCACGCACCAGCGCTTCCCAACCTCGCCCCCAAGCCCTTCCCCCGCTTCGGCCTCTGGCACCCCACTCGCGGCATGGTCGACGCCCTGCCGCCATCGCCCAACCCGAACATTCCGATCCTCTTCTACCGCGCCGCCCTCGAAGGCGCCGGCACAGCCACCCTCGAAGCGCTCATCGCCGAACTCGAAGCCCAATCGCTCAACCCCATCCCCATCGTCGTTTCGACGCTGAAGGAAGGCGCCTGCATCCGCTTCGCACAATCTGTTTTCGCCGAGTACCCCCCGAGCGCCATCCTCAACCTCACCGGCTTCGCCCTCGGCCTCGACGGCCTCGACGACAAGCAGAACCCTTTCGCCGGCACCGATGCTCCCGTCATCCAGCTGATCCAGGGCGGCCGCCCGGAATCGCAATGGGCCGCCGACAGCCAGGGCCTCACGGCCAAGGACCTCGCCATGCAGGTGGTCCTTCCCGAACTCGACGGCCGCATCGGCATGCTGCTCGTCGGCCACAAGGACGACGCCGTCTGGCACGAGCGCACCCAGTGCCCGCTCTCCGCCTACGCCCCGGACGCAGACGGCATCCGCCGCGCGGTGACGCTGGCAAAGAACTGGACCACCCTCCGCGCCACCCTGCGCGCGGAGCGCCGCATCGCCCTCGTCCTCGCCAACTACCCCATCCGCGACGGCCGCCTCGCCAACGGCGTCGGCTACGACGCCCCGCAGTCTACGGTAGAAATCCTGCGAGCAATGCAAGGGGCTGGCTACGCCACCGATCAAGCCGCCCCGCCGCCCTCTCCCTTGAGGGGAGGGGAAGGGGGAGGGGGGCGTGCGGTCAGCACCACCATTGCCATCAAGCTCAACCTCGACACCCCCGCCCCCGCCCCCTCCCCTGAAGGGGGAGGGCGGCGACAGGTCGGCGAACTCGATGGCAACGCCCTCATCGACCTCCTCCAATCCGGCCCTACCAACGCCCACCCCGACCGCGGCGCCGGCATCCCATTCCCCGTCGCCCGCTACCGAACCCTCTTCGCTATCTTCCCCGAAAAAATCCGTTCCGAAGTCACCACCCGCTGGGGCGACCCCGCCACGGACCCCTTCGTCCGCGGCGACACCTTCCACCTCCCCGCCCTCCGCTTCGGCAACGTCGCGGTCCTGCTCCAGCCCGCCCGCGGCTACCACCTCGACGAAACGGCGTCCTACCACGACCCCGATCTCGTCCCCCCGCACGGCTACCTCGCCGCTTATCTCTGGCTCCGACACGAATTCGCCGCCCATGCCGTCATCCACAACGGCAAGCACGGCAATCTCGAGTGGCTCCCCGGCAAGGCCACCGCCCTGGACGCGGCCAGCTACCCCGCCGCCCTCTGGGCCGAGCTGCCGCAGCTCTATCCGTTCATCGTCAACGACCCCGGCGAGGGCACGCAAGCCAAGCGCCGCACCGGCGCGGTGATCATCGACCACCTCGTTCCCCCGCTCACCCGCGCCGAAACCTACGGCCCCCTCAAGGACCTCGAGGCGCTGCTCGACGAGTATTACGCCGCCTCCGGCATGGACCGCCGCCGCCTCGCGGGCCTGCGCAAACGCATCCTCGATTTCACCCGCGACGCCCGCCTCGACCGCGACATCGGCCTCGTCCCCGACGACACCGAAAACCTCAAGCGCATCGACACCTTCCTCTGCGACCTCAAGGAAGCCCAGATCCGCGACGGTCTCCACATCTTCGGCCAGTCCCCAACCGGCCGGCTCGAGCGCGACCTCATCGTCGCCCTCGCCCGTGTCCCCCGCGGCGACGGGGCAGGCGAGGCCTCCCTCATCCGCGCCCTGGCCGACGACCTGAAACTCGCCTTCGATCCCCTGACCGCGGACCTCGGTGCCCCCTGGACCGGCCCATCAGTCGGGTCTCCCTCCCCCTCCTTGGGGGGAGGGGACAGGGGTGGGGGGCCACGCACCCTGGGCGATGTGGTGGAGTACCTGGAGGGCCTGGTCGCAGAACTGGTCGATGGCCGCGCCCCCGAATCCGACTGGAACGCCACCACCGCCGTCCTCGCCACCATCGAATCCACCATCCGCCCCCGCCTCGCCGTCTCCGGCCCGAACGAGCTCGCCTCCCTCCTCGCCGGCCTCGACGGCAAGTTCATCGCCCCCGGCCCCTCCGGTGCCCCCTCGCGCGGCCGCCTCGACGTGCTCCCCACCGGCCGCAATTTCTACTCCGTCGATATCCGCGCCGTCCCCACCCCTACAGCCTGGGAGCTCGGCAGGAAGTCCGCCGAAAACCTGCTCTTGCGCCATTTCCAGGATCACGGCACCCCGCTCCGCTCCCTCGCCCTCTCGGTCTGGGGCACCGCCAACATGCGCACCGGCGGCGATGACATCGCCCAGGCCCTCGCCTTCATCGGCGCGAGGCCAGTGTGGGACCCATCATCGCTCCGCCTCTCCGGCTACGAGATCATCCCGCTGGCCAAGCTCGGCCGCCCCCGCACCGATGTCACCCTGCGTATCTCCGGCTTCTTCCGCGACGCCTTCCCGGCGCAGATCGCTCTCTTCGACAAAGCCATCCGCGCCATCGGTGCGCTCGATGAGCCCGAGGAGGAGAACCCGATCGCCGCCCGCATGCGCACCGATGCGCTGGAGCTGATGAAGGCCGGCGCCGACGAGCGCGACGCGGCCCTCCGCGCCGGCCACCGCATCTTCGGCTCAAAACCCGGCGCCTATGGTGCCGGCCTCCAGGGCCTGATGGATTCCAGCAACTGGGAGACCAAATCCAACCTCGCCGAAGCCTTCCTCAACTGGGGCCAATACGCCTACGGCGCCCACGCCGCCGGCACCCCGGAGCGCGATCGCTTCGCCGCCCGCCTCGCCGACATCGACGCCATCGTCCACAACCAGGACAATCGCGAGCACGACCTGCTCGACAGTGATGACTACTACCAGTTCGAAGGCGGCCTCGCCGTCACCGCCGAGACCCTGACCGGTCGCCAACCCCCCGCCTATCACAACGACCACTCCCGCCCCGAGCGCCCGCTGACCCGCACCCTCGAGGAGGAAATTGCCAAGGTCGTCCGCTCCCGCGTCGTCAACCCCAAATGGATCGCCGGCGTAAAACGCCACGGCTACAAGGGCGCCTTCGAGATCATCGCCACCGTCGACTACATGTTCGCCTTCGCCGCGACGACCGGCGCCGTGAAGACCCACCACTTCGACCTTGCCTTCGAAGCCTTCGTCGAGGACGAGGCGACCCGCACCTTCATCCAGCGGAACAACCGCTTCGGCTACGACGAGCTGATCGCCAAATTCAACGAAGCCCGCACCCGCGGCTTCTGGACGCCACGCTCGAACTCGGTATTCGAATGGCTGGGTGGGGCAACCGAATGATCCGCAACCTCGACAACAGCGGTGCGCAGTCGCCCGAACTCTGGAGCATACGATGACCGAACGCGCCCCCAAGAAAACCGACCTGATGAGCGAGGCAGAGCGCGACGCCTATCACGCCGAAAAGATGCGGAAGAAGAAGGAGGCGCGGAACAAGATTCTCGCCACCAAGACCGAGGAGCGCGGGCTGCTCATCGTCCACACCGGCAAGGGCAAGGGCAAGTCCACCGCCGCCTTCGGCATGGTGTTCCGCGCCATCGGCCACGGCTTCAAGGTCGGCGTGGTGCAGTTCGTCAAGGGCGCCTGGGGCACCGGCGAACGCGACGTGCTGGAGAAATTCTCCGACCAGGTGACCATCAAGGCGATGGGCGAGGGCTTCACCTGGGACACCCAGGACCGCCAGCGCGACCTCGCCGCGGCCCGCGGCGCCTGGGAGATGGCCAAGGCGATGATCGCCGACGAAAGCTACAAGCTCATCCTCCTCGACGAGCTCAACATTGTGTTGCGCTACGACTACCTGCCGCTCGACGAAGTGCTCGAGTTGCTCCGCAACAAGCCCCGCGACACCCACGTCATCGTCACCGGCCGCAACGCCAAGGACGAACTCATCGAACTTGCCGACCTCGTCACCGAAATGACCGAGATCAAGCACCCCTTCCGCACCGGCGTGAAGGCGCAGGCGGGCATCGAGTTCTGATTACTCCAGCCAGTGCGTGACAAACTTCGGGCTCGCATGGATGTGCACCGAGCGCATCGGCCCTAGTGTCGTGAACTTATGCGGCGTATCGGCCGGGACGATCAGGATCTGCCCCGGCCCCGCCTCCACTGCGCTATTCCCGATCGTAAACAGCGCCCGCCCGGCTTCGATGATGAACGTCTCCGGGTAGGGGTGGGTGTGGAGACGCGGTCCGTGCCCGGGCTCCACGCTGTCGTGAAAGATCAGCGTCACGTTGGCGTCTCCGCCTTCCCACTCCCCCGACCAGCGGGTGGGGTGCATCGCCCACTCCCGGCGCTCGATCACGCGCGCCATCAGCAATCCCCTTTCAGTGACTTGACCAGCCGGTCCACCACCAGCTCGAGCTTTCCTATCTCCACCGCCGAATATTCCAGCCGAAACGCCGCATAGGCCCCATCACAGAGCGCGATCATCCGCTGGTAGAGGATGCGCTTGGCCTGCGAGCCCGAGTAGCCGGCCCAGCTCGGCGTCACCGCGTGGTACGTAATGGCCCAGCCGTCAGCGGCCGAAAGTCCCATCGCCGCCTCGACTTGGCCTTCGAAGCTCGGCTCGACGATATTCCCGCCCCACACGCTGAGCCGCGTTGCGCCGCTGCGGAAGCTCCGGCCGTCGCCATTGTCCGCTTCCTTGCCCCAGCTGAAACCGGGCGGCACGTCGATCATGTAGCCGAAACGCGCATTCTCATAGCTGCCCCAGTCCTCGGCGAGGGCAGGGGCGGTCAACAGGGCGAAGATCAGCAGAAACAGCCGGCGCATGGCGGCGATGATTGCCTGCCATGCGCCTGCCTTGCAACCCGGAACCTACCCGGCGTCAGGTACCCCGCATCATCACGCCGACGGCGAGAATGATGAAGGCGAGCAGCAGGATCCAGAATGCGTAGACACTAACGAACGGGATCGCAATAATCTGGCCGAGCAGTGCGATTACTGCGATGACCACGGCGACAATGAACAACGTCTGGCTAGGCGCATTGAGATTCATCGGGACCTCCTCGGGTCATGCACACAAGCGTGAGCCTATCTGTGCGTGTGAATCGCGAATACGCCGCTGAAGCGGCTTTGCACAAGGTTTGTGCGGGGCCGGAGGACGATGCTGAAGCCGCTGAAGCGTCCCCCTCGCCATGTTTAGGGGGAGGGGACAGGGGGGGCGCCACGCCCCGACGCCGAGGCAGCCACCGTCCAGCCCCGACCCTAAACCACCACGATCCCCGAGTGCTTGGCCTTGTTCTCCGGCTCCACGTGGATGGTGATCTGCGCGCGCTCCACCGTTTCGCGCAGCTTGGCTTCGATCCGGTCGCAGATCTCGTGCGCGGTCTCGACGCTCATCGCGCCCGGCACCACGAGATGAAAATCGATGAACGTCATCTGTCCCGCCTGCCGGGTGCGGATGTCATGCGCCTCGATGGCGCCCTCGGCATTGCTCGAGATGATGTCGCGAATCTCGTTGAGCAGTTTCGGCTCCACGGCCACGTCCATCAGCCCGATCACGCTCTGCCTGACCAGCTCCCACCCCGACCAGAGGATGGTGAGGCCGACCAGCCCCGCGAGGATCGCGTCGAGCTGGTGGTATCCGGTCACTGCCGCCAGCACCACGCCGACCAGCACGCCGAGCGTCGATATCACGTCGGTCGCGAGGTGCTTCCCGTCGGCCTGCAGCGCCGGCGATTGCTCGCGCCGGCCCAGCCGCGTCAGCTGGAATGCCCATAGCGCGTTGATCACCGTTGCCCCCACGCTGACGGCGATGGCAATCGGGCCGAGCGTGAAGTCGCGTGGGCTGAAGAAGCCGAAATAGGCCTCGCGGAAGATCAAGAGCGCGGCGACGGCGATGAAGATGCCGATCACCACCGCCGAAAAATACTCGGCCTTGTAGTAGCCGTAGGGCAGCGACGCGTCGGCCGGCCTCGCCGCCAGCCGCACCGCCAGGAGCGCCACCACCGCTGTCACCACGTTGACCACGCTTTCGAGCGCATCCGAGAACAGCGCGATCGAGCCCGTGGCCCAAGCCGCATACCCCTTGAGCGCCAGCACCAGCACGCCGACGGCAAGGCTGCCGAACGCGACGCGCACTGCGATATTGGACGACTTGTTTGACATCACCGGCCAATAAACGAGCCCGCCCGGCCTGGCAAGTCGCTGTATTTGCGAGTGATTTTCAGAAGCGTTCCCAACGCCCCGGGAATCGTTTGACCCCCTCCCGGCCCCTCAGTACAACCCATTGATAGCGCAGCGTTCCTTGATGGACTGAGACTCACGCCCGGTGCGGTCGACCCAAATCGGGGACCAAGTCCGGGGCTGCTGGTTGGTCGAAAGCGAACTCTGCCTTTGTGCGAAACAGAGGCGAGAATGGACAAATCCCTGATTCTGCCGGCGGCGACCGGAATCATGCTGTGCGGCCATGGCAGCCGCAACCAGCTCGCCGTGGGCGAGTTCGCCGTTTTGGCAGAGCGCCTGCGTGAGCGGCTTCCTGGCGTGCCGGTCGAATACGGCTATCTCGAATTCGCCAATCCGGTGATCCACCAGGGCCTCGACAAGCTCAGGGCACAGGGCGTCTCCCGCGTCCTCGCCGTCCCTGGCATGCTGTTCGCCGCTGGCCACGCCAAGAACGATATCCCCTCGGTGCTCAACACCTATGCCGCCGGCAAGCCGGTCGAGATCACCTATGGCCGCGAGCTCGGAGTAGATCTGAAGATGCTGCGCGCCGCCGGCGACCGCATCGAGCAGGCGATCGCCGCTTCCCCGCGCGACATCCCGCGCCACGAAACCCTGCTCGTCGTCGTCGGCCGGGGCGCTTCCGACCCCGACGCCAATTCCAATGTCGCCAAGGTGATGCGGCTCCTCTGGGAGGGCATGGGCTTCGGCTGGGGCGAGATCGCCTATTCCGGCGTCACCTTCCCACTCGTCGCTCCGGCGCTGGATCACGCGGCAAGGCTCGGTTATCGCCGCATCATCGTCTTCCCGTATTTCCTGTTCACCGGCGTGCTGGTCAAGCGCATCTACGACGCCGCCAATGACGCCGCGGCGAAGTACCCCGACATCGAGTTCCTCAACGCGCCCTATCTCAACGACCATCCGCTGGTCGTTGAAACCTTCATCGATCGCATCCAGGAAATGCTGGTCGGCCAGATCCTGATGAACTGCGCCATGTGCAAGTATCGCGAGCAGGTGCTGGGCTTCGAGGCCGAAGTCGGCCTCAAGCAGGAGAGTCACCACCACCACGTCGAAGGCATCGGCGGCGGCCTCGAGAACTGTCCCTGCAAGGGCGATTGCGATTCCTCCTGCCGCGACGAGGCGTTCTGCAAGAAGCACGGCCTCCCCTGGACCCCACTCCCGGCCCACGACCACAGCCACGCTCACCCCCACCCGCATGTCCATGCGCCGGCCCCGCACGCCCTGCTCGCCAACCCCGTACTCCCGGCGATCCGCCTCGGCATGAGCCACGATCACGGCCATCCGCAAGACCACGGCCACCACCACGGCGACGGTCACGACCACCATCACCACCCCTATCCCCACGCCGACCACCCCCTCGGCCCGCTGACCCTCCCCAAAATCCCCGGCCGCCTCGCCCGCGAGGACCAGGAGAGGTGACCTACCTCCGCGACCCCGACACCATCTACGCCCAGAGCTTCGCCACCATCCGCGCCGAGGCCGATCTCTCGTCGCTGCCGCCGGAACTGCACGACGTCGCCATCCGCATGATCCACGCCAGCGGCATGGTCGACCTGGCGCAGGACATCGTCGGCGATCCGATGCTACCCGCGGCGGTAGAGCACTCCCTTGGTAAGGGAGAGGTCGTCTTCTGCGATTGCGAAATGGCACGCGCCGGCATCATCCGCCGCCACCTGCCCGAGTCGACCGAGCTGATCCTCACCCTCAACGATCCCGCCGTCCCAGCCCTCGCCAAATCGCTCGGCACCACTCGTTCAGCCGCCGCAGTCGAGCTCTGGCGCCCGCGCCTAGAGGGCGCCGTCGTCGTCATCGGCAATGCTCCCACGGCGCTTTTCCATCTGCTCGAACTGGTCGCCGCCGGGGGCCCGCGCCCGGCCGCCATCATCGCGGCGCCCGTTGGTTTCGTGGGGGCGGCCGAAAGCAAGGCCTTGCTCGCCTCCGATCGCCTTTCTATTCCATTCCTCACGGTGCGCGGGCGCAGGGGTGGCTCGGCCATCGCCAGCGCTGCCTTCAACGCCATTTCCA
>NZ_JAQGJL010000215.1 GCF_028290645.1 Devosia sp.
GATGGTGTCGGAAGAGCACATCACCGCGTTCGGCTGGGCGAGCCCGCAGGAAATCGACGACGTCATGGCGCTCGCCATTCGCGTCAATGACTTCCTCTCAGGCCTGTTCATGGGCGTCGGCATCCAGCTCGTCGACTTCAAGATCGAGTGCGGCCGGCTCTATGACGGCGACCTGATGCGAATCGTCCTCGCCGACGAGATCAGCCCCGACAATTGCCGGCTGTGGGACATCAAGACCCGCAACAAGCTCGACAAGGACCGCTTCCGCGAGAATCTCGGCGGGCTGGTCGATGCCTATCGTGAAGTGGCCCAGCGCCTCGGTATTCTTGTGGAGACCGACAACGCGTTGACCACCGGTCCGCGACTCGTGCAATAGCGCCAAAGCGGGGTGACAGCGCCCCGCCTGTTTCGGGAATTTCGATGAAGGCCCGCGTCACCGTCACGCTCAAATCCGGCGTCCTCGATCCGCAGGGTCAGGCGATCCAGGGTTCGCTGAAGAGCCTCGGCTTTGCCGGGGTCGGCGCCGTTCGACAGGGAAAAGTGTTCGACCTCGAGCTTGGTGCATCCGATTTGTCACAGGCCGAGGCCAATGTCCGGGCCATGTGCGACAAGCTCTTGGCGAACACCGTCATTGAAAACTACACGATAGAAATCACGCCTTAAGACTCACCCGCTTATGTTGCTGGCCGCTCGCGTAGCCATGAGCCAGTACCAGCAAAGACCATCCAGATGCTCAAGACATTCTCCCTGTCGATCGCCTTCTTCCTCACGCTCGGCCTGCTCTTCGCCGCGTACGCGTCGGTCCCGGTCTAACGCCATCCATAGCCTCCGCTGCTCCTCCGTGGCATTTCTGCCACGTGAGTGCGGCTGCCGTCATCTTCGTCACCAAATAGTCGCAAGCCCGCATCAGGCATGGAATTAACCGTGCCGGTTCAGACTCCATTCAGCCATCGGGGTGCATTGGAGCCATGCACGGCCCGAGACTATCCGGACGCCGCGAACCGACCTAAGACCCGCTCCAACCCCAGCGCCTCCCGCGCCGACCTACGAATTGAAGATGATCAAGACCTTTTCGCTTTCCGCCCTGTTTTTCATGACCGTCGGCATGCTCTGCGCGACGCACATGACGCTGCCGTTCTGAGGCGCGAATGACGGTCCGGCGAGGCGCCGGACCGATACCCCGACGAGCTCGACGCCGGGGACGCACTTGCCAAGGCCGGGCTCCCCGTAGCGCCCTGCCCCGAGCCCCAGCCGATAAATCCTTAGCTGTTAAGCAAATGGCTTAAGCCTATTTGCAGCCTTTCGTTTTAGTCCGGGCAGGCGACGCTAGAATGCGACACTTGCTCCGGAGCTAAGCATGGCCAACGCCACCAACCGCCTCGATTGGGTAGACGCCGCAAAGGGCCTCTCCATCATTCTCGTCGTGATGATGCACTCTGCCTATGGCGTGGGCGAGGACCTCAACGGCACCGGCGTTCTGCACTACGTCATCGGCTGGGCGACGCCCTTCCGCATGCCGGAATTCTTCCTGATCTCGGGCCTGTTCCTGAGCCAGGTGATCGCGCGGCCGTGGATGGCCTATGCTGACCGCCGCATCGTCCACTACCTCTATTTCTACGCGCTCTGGGCCGTGCTGCAGATCGGCTTCAAGGTCGGGCTCGGTACCGGCGATGTCGGCAGCGTTGCCAGCCAGCTGGCCTGGGCCATCGTCGAGCCCTATGGCGTGCTGTGGTTCATCTACATGCTGGCGGTCTACTCGCTGGCAGCCAAGCTCCTCTACACCTTCAAGGTGCCCCACTGGGCTGCCTTTGCGGTCGCCGCCGCACTCCAGATCTTCCCGGTCACCACCCACATCACGTTGATCGACTACTTCGCCGCCTACTTCGTCTACTTCTACGCCGGCTACGCCTTCGCCCCGCTGGCGTTCCGCATCGTCGCCGCGGCCCAATCGAAGCCGCTCTACGCAGCGCTGGCGCTCGGCGCCTATGCCCTGATCGAGGGCTACCTGGTGTTTGCCGGCGGCGCCGAAATGCACCCGCGCGGCATCACCATGGGCTATGCCGCCCTGCCCGTCGTCCATCTGGCTCTGGGGTTCATCGGCTCGCTCGCCGTGTGCCTCACCGCGGCCTTGTTGATCCGGCTGCCCTGGATGGGCTGGCTGCGCTGGCTCGGCGAACACTCGATCGTCGTCTACCTGAGCTTCTCCATCCCGATGGCGGCAAGCCGGACGCTGATCCTCAAGACCGGGCTCATCACCGACGTCAGCACCGTCAGCATCATCGTCCTCTCCACAGCGCTCCTCTCGCCGCTGGTGCTCTACTGCCTGATCCAGAAGACCGGCTGGGGCAAATTCCTGTTCGAGCGCCCCGCCTGGGCCCACCTCCCCGGCAGCCTCGGCTACCGCAAGCTCGCGCCGGTTACGCAGCCCGCGGAATAAGCCACGCGCTCCGACTCGCCTTCTCCCCTTGAGGGAGAAGGTGGCCGAAGGCCGGATGAGGGGTCCGCAACCGCAGGTTGCGCGATCGGAGCGAAGCGACGAGCGACGAAGCGGGCGAAGAGAACGCCTCATCCGCCCTTCGGGCACCTTCTCCCACAAGGG
>NZ_JAQGJL010000422.1 GCF_028290645.1 Devosia sp.
CCGGTGATGAAAACGTACCGAGCCATGGGCCTTCACCTTAAGAGGTCGAGTCTCTGATTCTCAAGGCGATACGGATGATGTCCGGCGCGCCCTCACAAAAAAAGAAGAAGGGGATGTTGCCATCCCCTTCCCTGTTCACTGTCGCGGCGGCCTCAGTTGGCGGGCGCCGCTGGTTGTTCTGTCGTCGCCGGAGGCGTCGCGGCGGGCGCCGGAGTCGTCGGCACCGCGAGCCCGGGGTCGGCTGCGGGGGCCGCGGGAGTGGCCGCGCCCCCGGTTGTGGTTGCGGGAGCAGTGCCGGTGGCCGGCGTTGTCGTAGTCGCCGGAGCGGTTGGCGTAGTCGCCGGAGCGGCGGCGCCGCCGGCGGGAACCGGCAGGTCGGCGCCCGTCTGCTGCTGCAGGTTCTGCAGGGCGTCGAGAACGGTGGTCGGCGTCGAGCCGCCCTGGGCCGCACGCTCGAGAATGCCGCTGGTGCCGCGATCGACGGACGAAAGCACGGTCAGCCCGATCGCCGAAGCAAAGAACAGGGCAGCGAGGATAGCGGTGGTGCGGGTCAGGAGGTTTGCCGACCCGCGGACCGAGATCAACCCGTTCGCGCTCGAGCCCATGCCCAGCCCGCCGCCTTCAGAGCGCTGCAGCAGGATGACGGCGATCAGCGCGATGACGATCAGGAGATAGGCGACGATCAGGACGTTGGCCATTGGACCTTCGGGACTTTCGATATCGGTTTGGCGCGCCTTCTACACGGGCGCCAACACAAATGCCAGCGCCATCCGCCGCCTTTCGGATCGGCGCCGGATGCGTCTTCTACACAGCGGAGATAATGGCGTGGAAGTCGTTTGCCAAGAGGCTGGCGCCCCCGACCAGCCCGCCATTGACGTTGCCGATGCGAAGGATCTGGCTGGCATTGGAGGGTTTCATGGAGCCCCCGTAGAGGATGCGGGTGGCCGCGCCGCGCTCGCCGAAGCGGGTTTCGAGGTCGGCGCGAATGGCGTCGTGCATTTCGGCGATCTCGGCAGGCGTCGGCGTGCGGCCGGTGCCGATGGCCCACACCGGCTCGTAGGCGATGACGATTTCGTGCCCGGTCCAGTCGTCCGGAAGGGAGCCGGCGAGCTGGGCGGCGACGACGCTGAGGGCATCGCCGGCGTCGCGCTGGTCTTCGGTCTCGCCCACGCAGATGATCGGCACAAGGCCGGCTGAATGGACAGCCAGTGCCTTGAGCTGCACCAGATCGTCGGTCTCGTGGTGGTCGGTGCGGCGCTCGGAATGCCCGACGATGACATATTGCGCCCCGGCATCGGCCAGCATCTGGGCGCTGATGTCGCCGGTATGGGCGCCGCTCGGAGCGGGATGGCAGTCCTGCCCGCCGGTGACGATGCCGCTCGAGGCGGCCAGTTCATTGAGCCGCTCGAGCAGCGTAGCGGGCGGGCAGATGACTACGGTACAGCGTGGGCCGCCGCCCTGCGTCAAAAGGCCTGCGAGTTTCTGCACCTCGCCCAGCGAGGCAGTGGTACCATTCATCTTCCAGTTGCCCGCGATCAGCGGAGTGATCTGTGCCGTCACCTTTGACGCTCCTTATGCTTGCCTATTGAGGGCGTTTGCCATAACCCCCGTCCCGATGTGCCTTGCGGCACAAACTCGACCCTGTCTAGTATCCGCCGCCCGCCGGGGAGGCGGCTGTAGTTGGATTTGTCTCGATGCTTGATAGCTTCCGCCACATTACCCAGACCTGGTTCGGCAAAATTCTCGGGGTTTTCCTGATTGTCGGCCTCGCGGGGTTCGGTATCTCGAACGTCATCTTCCAGTTCGGCACGAACACGGTGGCATCCGTCGCCGGAGACGACATCTCCGTGCGCGACTACCAGCGCGCCTACGACACGCAGGTCAACGCGGTGGCGCAGCAATATGGCCGCGTGCCGACCGCCCAGGAAGCGCTGGCGCTCGGCGTGCCCTCTATGGTGCTCGACCGGCTGGCCTCCGAGGCCTCGATAAACAAGTTCGGCGAGGACCTTGGTCTCGGCGTCTCCGAGGACCGGCTGGGCAACATGCTGCGGGACGACCCGACCTTTTCCACTGCCCTGGGCGCCTTCGATCGCAGCAATTTCCTCAGGGTGCTGCAGCAGAACGGGTATACCGAAGCGGAATATTTCGACCTCCAGACCAAGGCGGCGCGGCGTCAGCAACTGGCAAGCGGCTTGTTTGCAGGGGCTCCGGCGCCGGCTACCGCGGTCGAGCTGATCAACCGCTTCTCCGCCGACACCCGCACCGTCGACTATTTCGTGCTGAACGCCCAAGCCCTTCCGCCGGTTGCCGAACCGACCGAAGAGGAGCTGGCGACATACCTCAAGGACCATCAGGCCGATTTCCGCACCAAGGAGACGCGGACCGTCGACTTCCTGGCGCTGTCGCCCGACACCCTCGCCGCGACCAAGACCATCTCCGACGCCGACGTCGCCGCCGAGTACGAGCGCACCCTGGACAGCCGGGTGAAGATCGAGAAGCGCACGATCCGGCAGATCGCCCTGACGACTCCCGAACTCGAGAAGGCTTTCACGGACGGCAAGGCCGCCGGCACCCCGATCGCCGACATTCTCGCCGCCACCGGGGCAACTGCCCAGGATCTGGGGACGCTGAGCAAGTCGGAAGTCACCGACAGCTCGCTGGCCGACACTGCGTTCAGCCTCGCGCTCGACGACTATGCGATCATCGACGGCATCGGCTCGAAGCGCGCCGTGACTGTTTCGGCGATCGAGCCGGGTGGCACGGTCAGCCTCGAGGATGCGAAGGCCGAAATTGCGAAGCAACTGGCGATGACGCAGGCGCGCAACGAGTATTCCGACGTGCTCGACCAGATCGAGGAACTGCGCGCCGCGTTCAAGCCGCTGCCCGAGATCGCCGACCGCTTCGGGCTGAAGACCTTCACTGTGGCGCTGACGGAAGGTGGGCCCGAACTGGCCCAGACGCCGGAACTCGCCCCCGAGGAAATCGCCAAGATCTCCTCCACGGTCTTCAAGGCCCAGCAGGGCGATCTCGCCCCGACGGTTTCGCTCAGCTCGAACCGCAACTTCTTCTTCGACCTGAAGCAGGTGGACGCGGCCCGCGACCAGACGCTCGACGAGGTGCACGATGCGGTCAAGACCGCCTGGACCAACGCCAAAACCGACGAGGCGCTGACCGCGGAGGTCACCAAGATCACCGACCAGTTGAAGGCCGGCACGCCGTTCGCCGACGTGGCGACGGTCATCGGACAGTTCCCGATCCTCAGCCAGCCGCTGAAGCGCGGTGGCGACGGGACCACGGTGCTGAACCAGACGGTCGCCAACGAGATCTTCAATGGTGGGCCGACGCATTTCGGCTCGGCCGTCAACGGCGATGGGGACCACGTGGTGTTCCAGGTGGCCCAGGTGAACGAAGCCGCCGCAGATGCGACGCCCGACGCCAAGAAGTTCGTTGAGGAATCGACCCGCGACGGGCTGTATGCCGATTTCGTCAGCGGCCTGAAGACCGAGGCCGGCATGCGCGTCAACCAGCAGGTGATGGCCCAGCTTCTGGATGCCGGCGCCGCGCAATGAAGATGGGCGACCAGTTTGATGGTTTTGCCGCCGGCTACGACGCCGGCCGGGCGCAGATCGTCTTCCGGCGCGTCGTCGCGGATCTCGAGACGCCGATCGGCGCCTACCTGAAGCTGGCCGAAGGGCGGAAGAACACGTTCCTGCTCGAAAGCGTGCAGGACGGCGCCACCCGCGGGCGCTACTCGATGATCGGGTTCGACCCGGACATCATCCTCAAGGTCGAGAACGGCCAGGCCAGCATCAACCGCAATGCCGGGCTGACGCCGGACGCCTTCGCTCCAGTCACGGAGCGGCCGCTCGAGGCGCTGCGGGCGCTCGTAGCGGAGAGCCAAGCGGAGGTGCCGCCGGGGCTGCCCTCCACTGCGGCCGGCATCTACGGCTATCTCGGCTACGACATGGTGCGCCTGATGGAGGTGCTGCCGGACCGCCACGAGGACCCGCTGGGGTTCCCCGAGGCGATCCTGATGCGGCCTTCGGTGCTGGCCGTATTCGATACGCTGAAGGACGAGCTCTATCTCACAGCGCCGGTCTATATCCGGCCCGGCGTGACGGCGCGGCAGGCCTGGGAAGGCGCGCAGGCGCGGATCGACGATGCGGTCGGCCGGCTGGCGCGCACCCTGCCCTACACGGCGACCCCGCCCGATATCGACTCGATCGCGGTGAAGTCCAACACCTCACCGGCCGAGTATGCGCGGATGGTCGAGGACGCCAAGGAGTACATCCGGGCGGGCGATATCTTCCAGGTGGTGCTGGCCCAGCGCTTCGAGGCAGAGTTCACGCTGCCCCCGACGGCGCTCTATCGCGCGCTGCGGCGGACCAACCCCTCGCCCTACATGTACATGCTGGATTTCGGCGATTTCGCCGTGGCGGGTTCGAGCCCGGAGATCCTGGTGAAGGTCGAGAACGGCAAGGTCAACATCCGTCCGATCGCGGGCACCAGGAAGCGCGGCGCGACGCCGACGCGCGACAAGGAGCTGGCGGACGAACTGCTCAGCGATCCCAAGGAGTTGGCCGAGCACCTGATGCTGCTCGACCTTGGCCGCAACGATGTCGGCCGGGTGGCGAAGATCGGTAGCGTCAAGGTTACGGACAAGTTCTTCCTCGAATACTATTCGCACGTCATGCACATCGTCTCGAACGTGGTGGGCGACCTGGACCCCAAGCACGATTTCGTCGACGCGCTGGCGGCAGGGTTCCCAGCGGGGACGGTGTCGGGCGCGCCGAAGGTGCGGGCGATGGAGATCATCGACGAGCTGGAGAAATCGCGCCGCGGGATTTATGGCGGGTGCGTAGGGTATTTCGGCGCCGACGGGACGATGGATACGTGCATCGTGCTGCGGACGGCGATCGTCTCGAAGGGCAAGATCTACGTGCAGGCGGGGGCCGGGATCGTGGCGGATTCGAAGGCCGAGCTGGAGCAGCTGGAATGCGAAAACAAGGCGCGGGCGCTGTTCAGTGCGGCCGAAGAGGCGTTACGCTACGCGGGCGAGGCCCGGGTCGGGCAGTAGCTGCCGCAAGCACGGGTAGAACGGCGCCAGGGAGCGAGTGGCTGGAATGAGACTGCTGGTCATCGATAACTACGACAGCTTCACCTACAACCTCGTCCATTTCCTGGGCGAGCTGGGGGCTGAGTCCGAGGTCTGGCGCAACGACAAGATCAGCCTCGACGAGATCGCGGCGCTGGCGCCGGAGGCGATCGTGCTGTCGCCGGGGCCCTCCACCCCGAACGAGGCCGGCATCTGCCTGAGCCTCATCGACCGCTTTGCGCCCACCACGCCGATCCTCGGGGTGTGCCTCGGGCACCAGGCGCTTGGGCAGGCGATGGGTGGCGAGGTGATCCGCGCGCCGGAGCTAATGCACGGCAAGACGTCCAAGATCAACCACACCGGCAAGGGCCTATTCCGGGGGCTCAACTCGGGCTTCGAGGCGACGCGCTACCACTCGCTGATCGTCAGGCAGGAGAGCCTGCCGGACGTGCTGGAAGTCACCGCGTCGACCGATGACGGGCTGATCATGGGGATGCAGCACAAGCGCTACCCGAGCCATGGGGTGCAGTTCCATCCGGAGAGCATCGCGAGCGAGAACGGGCATGCGATCCTGCAGAATTTCCTGAACCTCGCCGGCGACTTCAACATGAAGAAGGCCGCCTGATGGATCTCAAGGGGGCTCTCAACAAGATCGGCCAGCGGCAGGACCTGACTGGCGAGGAAATGCGCTCGGTGATGAACATCATCATGAGCGGCGAAGCGACGCCGAGCCAGATCGGCGCGTTCCTCATGGGGATGCGGGTGAAGGGCGAGACGGTCGGCGAGATCGCCGCGGCGGTGTCGATTTTGCGTGAGAAGATGGTGCCGGTCGAGGCGCCGGAGGGTGTCGTCGATATCGTCGGGACGGGTGGTGACGGGGCCGAGACGCTGAATATCTCGACGGCGACGTCCATCGTTGCGGCGGCGGCGGGGGTTCCCGTGGCCAAGCACGGCAACCGGGCGTTGAGCTCGAAGTCCGGCGCCTCGGACGTACTGCAGGCGCTCGGGATCAAGATCGATATCGGGCCGGAAAAGATCAGCCAGTGCATCCGCGAGGCCGGCATCGGCTTCATGTTCGCGCCGGCGCATCATCCTGCGATGAAGCATGTCGGGCCTACTCGCATGGAGATGGGTACGCGCACGATGTTCAACCTGCTGGGGCCGCAGTCGAACCCGGCGGGGGCGCGGCGCTACATGCTGGGCGTCTACGACAAGAAGTGGGTCGAGCCGGTGGCGGCGGCGCTGCTCGCCAATCGCGCGATTTCGGCTTGGGTGGTGCATGGCGCCGATGGGCTCGACGAGCTGTCGACCACCGGGCCGAGCTTCGTCGCCTCGATCAACGGCGGGGACCTCCGCAGCTTCGAGATCACGCCGGAGGATGCGGGCCTGCCACGGGCGACCATGGCCGACCTCAAGGGCGCCGAACCAGCGTATAATGCCTCGCGGCTCAGGGGCCTGCTCGATGGCGTGAAGGACCCATATCGCGATATCGTGCTGCTCAATGCCGCCGCCGCCTTCATCGTCGCCGGACGCGCCGACACTCTGAAGCTGGGCGCCGATCTTGCTGCCCGAGAGATCGACTCCGGTCGCGCCCGGGCGACGCTCGACAAGCTCATTTCCGTTTCCAACAGTTGATCCATGTCCGACATCCTCTCGCAGATCGAAGTCTATAAACGCGAGGAGATCGCCGCGGCGAAGACCCTCCGGCCATGGGGCGAGGTGGTAGCCGAGGCGCATGATGCGCCGCCGGTCCGCCGGTTCCTCTCGGCGCTGAAGAAGAAGCGCAGCGAGGACCAGTTCGCGCTGATCGCCGAGGTGAAGAAGGCGAGCCCGTCCAAGGGGTTGATCCGCCCGGACTTCAACCCGGCCGAGATCGCCAGGGCCTATGAGCTGGGCGGGGCGGCGTGCCTGTCCGTGCTCACCGACCGTCCGAGCTTTCAGGGCGCCCCCGGCTACCTGATCGAGGCGCGAAACGCGACGAAACTCCCGGTGCTGCGCAAGGATTTTCTGTTCGAGACCTATCAGGTGGCGGAGAGCCGGTCCTGGGGTGCCGATTGTATTCTGATCATCCTCGCCGCGGTTACCGACGATACGGCGCGCTACCTGCTCGACGCGGCGGAGGAGTGGCGGATGGATGCGCTGGTCGAGGTGCATGACCAGATCGAGCTTGACCGGGCGCTGGGGCTGAATGCCGAGTTCATTGGCATCAACAACCGGAACCTGCGCACCTTCGAGACGACGCTCAATACGTCGGTGACGCTCGCCGGCGGCGTGCCGGAGGGCGTGCACCTGGTGTCGGAGAGCGGCGTCAACACCCATGCCGACCTGATCCGCCTCGACCAGGCCGGCATCGGCACCTTCCTCGTCGGCGAGAGCCTGATGCGGCAGGATGACGTCACCGCCGCGACGATCAAGCTGTTGCGGGGCTGACATGGCGCTCACCCACCTCAACCAGCGTGGGGAAGCGCATATCGTCGATATCGGCGACAAGGCGGTGACGCGCCGCCGCGCCGTGGCAACGGCCCGGCTTGAGGCGCAGCCCGAGACGGTGGCGCTGATCCTCGGGGGTGAGCTGAAGAAGGGCGACGCGCTGGCGGTGGCCCGGATCGCGGGGATCATGGCAGCGAAGAAGACTTCGGAGCTGATCCCGCTCTGCCATCCCATCCCGCTGTCGAGAGTCACTGTTGAGATCGTCGGCGACGGCCCTGCCCTGCTGGTCACGGCGACCGCCGAGACGACCGCACAGACCGGCGTCGAGATGGAGGCGATGACGGCCGCTTCGGTCGCGGCGCTGACGCTCTACGACATGGCGAAGTCGCATGATCGCGGCATGCGCATCACCTCGGTGCAGCTCGAGGAGAAATCGGGCGGCAAGACGGGTGATTTCCGCCGATGATGCCGGTCGACGAAGCCATCGAACGCATTTTCCGGAAGCTTCCGGTGCTCGGCAGCGAGAGCGTGCCGCTGGGGCGCGCGCATAACCGCGTGCTGGCGAAGCCGCTGGTCGCGACGCACAGCCAACCGCCTTTCGATGCGAGCGCCATGGACGGATATGCCGTGCGTGCTGCCGAGGTGGTGCCGGGGCGGCCGCTGAAGCTGGCGGGCACCTCGCAGGCCGGGGCACGCTTCGTCGGCATGATGGAGCACGGCCAGTGCGTGCGGATCTTCACCGGCGCGCCGCTCCCGATCGGCGCGGATGCGGTGATCATGCAGGAAGAGGCAACCGCCAAGGGCAACCAGATCAGCTTCGCGAAGACTCCCCTGCCCGGCCAGAGCGTGAGGAAGCAGGGTTTTGACTTCCAGCGCGGCGCGCAACTGCTGCCAGCAGGCGTGGCGCTGACCCCGGCGATGCTGAACCTTGCCGCCTCGGCGAACCATCCGGCGCTGACGGTGAACAGGCGGCCGCGGATCGCCGTGCTCGCGACTGGGGATGAACTGGTGCCGCCGGGCAGCGCGCTGGGTCCGGACCAGATCATCGCCTCCAATACCTACGGGCTGATCCCTCTGCTTGCACCGTTCACCGAAGCGATCGTCGACCTCGGCATCGTGCCGGACGACAAGCAGCGGCTCGAGGCGGCGCTGCTGGGTGCCTTCGACCAGGGCATCGACATGCTGGTGACTACGGGCGGCGCCAGCGTCGGGGAGCGCGACTACGTGCAGGAGGTGCTGCGCGACCTCGGCGTAGAGCTGGATTTCTGGAAACTACGCATGCGTCCGGGGAAGCCGCTGATGTTCGGCACCCGCGGCAAGACGCTGGTGTTCGGGCTGCCGGGCAACCCGGTGTCGGCACTGGTGACGGCCACGGTGGTCCTGAAGCCCGCGCTAAGGGCTATGACCGGCCATATCGACCCGTTCTGGCCGCGTATCGGGGTGCCCACGTTGGCCGGGCTGCCGCCCAATGGGCCGCGCCGCCACTACATGCGCGCCAATCTCAGCCGCAACGAGATCGGCTTTCTGCAGGTGAACCCCATCTTCGAGACTGACTCCAGCCACTCGACCTCGCTTGCGCTGGCCGATGCATTGATCGTCGTGCCCGAGGAGTCGCCTGGGGTGCCGCCGGGCGAGATCGTCGATGTGATCCCGCTCAACTGGGGCTGAGCGGCTACTGGCGGATTGCCTTGAAGTCCGCCGGCTTGATGCCCAGCGCCTGCAGGTCGCGGGCGCGGGGGGTGCGGTGTTCGTGTGTCGCGGCGGCAGCGGCATTCGCCGCGCCGAAGAGCGAGATGAAATCGGTGGTGCGGCGGACGAGAGGGGATTTGCGGGTCATGGTGCGTTCCTTTTGTTACCCCAGATGTAGGTAACTCCGCCTGCCTTCAGCAGAGCCGCCCGGGACAGGCAAGGCATGCGCTTGCTGCACGTATCAATCGCCGTCGGCCGCCACCTCCGCCAGCACCTGGCCCTTGCCGCGGGCGCGGAGGATCGCCGGAACGATCAGCGCCAGGGCCGCGGCGATCAGTAGCGTCGCCGAGATCGGCGAGGTGAACAGCACCATCACGTCACCCTGCGAGATCGCCAGCGCCCGCCGGAGTTGCTGCTCGGCCATCGGCCCGAGGATCAACCCGACGACGACCGGTGCGATGGGGAAATGGAACAGACGCAGCCCATAGCCGAGGAGGCCGAAGACGAGCAGCATGCCGAGCTCGAACACCGAAGGGTTGGCGCCGATGGTGCCCAGCGTCGCGAACAGCAGGATGCCGGCGTAGAGCCACGGCTTGGGGATGGTCAGCAGCTTCACCCACAGCCCGATCAGCGGCAGGTTGAGGACGATCAGCATCAGGTTGGCGATGAGGAGGCTGGCGATCAGCCCCCAGACCAGCTGGGGGTTAGAGGTGAACAGCAGCGGACCCGGCTGCAGGCCGTACTGCTGAAAGCCGGCCAGCATGATCGCCGCCGTCGCCGAGGTCGGGAGGCCAAGGGTCAGCAGCGGCACCAGCGTGCCAGCGGCGGAGGCGTTGTTCGCGGCTTCGGGTCCGGCGACGCCCTCGATGGCGCCGTTGCCGAACTCCTCGGGGTGCCTGGAGAGCTTCTTTTCAACCGCGTAGGAGAAGAATGTCCCGATCTCGGCGCCGCCGGCCGGCATGGCGCCGATCGGAAAGCCGATCGCGGTGCCGCGCAGCCATGGCTTCCATGACCGGGCCCAGTCGGTGGCGCTCATCCACAAGGAGCCGCGCACCGGCTCCACGGTCTCGGGCGCGCGCTTGCCCTGCGCCGCGACGAACAGCGTCTCGCCGATCGCAAACATGGCGACAGCCAGCGTCGTGACCTCGACGCCGTCGAGCAGGTCCGGGATGCCGAAACTCATCCGCGCCTGCCCGGTCTGCAGGTCGATGCCGATGATCCCCAGCGTCAGGCCGATGAACAGCGAGGTCAGCCCGCGCAGCGCCGAATCGCCGAAGGCCGCCGAGACCGTGACGAAGGCGAGGACCATCAGCGCGAAATACTCTCGGGGGCCGAAGGCAAGCGCGAACTTCACCACCCACGGTGCGAGAAAGGCCAGCGCGATGGTGGCAATCAACCCGGCAACGAACGAGCCGATGGCGGCAGTGGCGAGGGCGGGACCGCCCCGGCCTGCCTTTGCCATCTTGTTGCCCTCGAGCGCCGTGACGATCGAGGCGCTCTCTCCCGGCGTGTTGAGGAGGATGGAGGTGGTCGAGCCACCATACATGCCGCCATAGTAGATGCCGGCGAACATGATCAGCGATCCGGCGGGATCGAGCTTGTAGGTCACCGGCAACAACAGCGCGACGGTGGTCGCGGGGCCAATGCCGGGCAGGACCCCGACGGCTGTGCCGAGCGTCACGCCGACCAGTGCATAGAGCAGGTTGATTGGCTGGGCGGCGACCGCGAGGCCCTGCAGCAGCAGCGCGAAAGTCTCCATCAGGCGGCGCCCCCGGGAGCGGATCTGAACGGCGCGGTGATGATGTCGGCGCCCTCCAGCATGAGATGCTCGAGCGGACCGGCCGGCAGCGTCAGCTGCAGCAGGCGCGCGAACACGAACCAGACGAAAGCGGAAATGAGGATGCCGCTCAGCAAGGCGAGCGGCAGCGACACCCGGCCCATGCCACGCGCCGTCATGGCGAAGAGGACGCCGGTGGCGATCGAGAAGCCGGTGAACTTGATCAGCGCCATCTGCGCGACGAGGCCCCCGACGATCCACAGCACCGGTGCGAACTCCTGCGGCTCGCGCTCGGGGAAACTATGCCGGTACGCCGCAACGACGGTCCAGGCCGACAGGCCGGCGAGGCAGACGGCGATGAGGTAGGGAATGGTCTGCGGCCCGATGCGGGCATAGGCGCCGCCGGCCCCCAGTCGCGAGGCATCCCACGCGACGAGCAGCGCGAGGGCCAGCAATCCTGCTGCGATGACCAGCGCCGCCCGATCGGGGCGACGCTGCTTGTTTGCCTGAGCCATGGGCTCGATCATTGCACGAGACCGATGTCCTTGAGAATTGCTTCGGTCGCGGTGATTTCGGCGGCAAGCTGGGTCTTGAACGCGTCGCCGGCGAGATAGGTGTTGTTCCACCCCTTGGTCTCGAGCGTCGTCTTCCACGCCGCCGAGTTCACCATCTTCTCGATGTCGGCGCTGACCGCCGCGACCTGCTCGGCCGTGAGGTCAGGGCCGGCCCAGACGCCGCGCCAGTTCTGCACCACGAGGTCGACGCCGCCTTCCTTGAAGGTCGGCCCGTTGATGATTGCCACCTTCTCGGGCGCCGAGACGCCGATGACGCGCAGCGCGCCGGCTTCGACCTGCGACTGGAACTCGCCATAGCCGGAGATGCCCACGGTCACCTGGTTGCCCAGCACGGCCGCAAGGGCCTCGCCGCCGCCCGAGAAGGCGACGTAGTTGACGAGCTTGGGATCGACGCCCACCGTCTTGGCAAAGAGCCCGGCAGTGATGTGGTCGGTGCCGCCCGCCGAGCCGCCGGCCCACGATACCGCGCCCGGATCAGCCTTCAGCTTGGTGACGAGGTCGGCGAGCGTCTGGATGTCGGACGCGGCGGGGACGACGATCACTTCGTACTCGCCGGTAAGGCGGGCGATCGGGGTGACGGCGTCGAGCGTCACCGGCGACTTGTTGGTGAGGATGGCGCCGACCATGACGTAGCCGCCGACCATGAGCTTGGTCGGATCGCCATTGGCTTCCTGCGCGAACTGGGCGAGGCCGATGGTGCCGCCTGCGCCGGGGACGTTCACCACCTGGACGTTGCCGGAGACGCCCTCTGTGGTGAACGATTCCTGGAGCGAGCGGGCGGTCTGGTCCCAGCCCCCGCCGGGGGCTGCGGGCGCCATGATGCTGTAGTCGGCGGCGAAGGCGGCGGCGGGCAGCGCCAGGGCGCCGGCCAGCATTGCTGTCGCGAGAAGATGCTTCATTGTTGTCCTCCAATAGGGCCGCACGTGATGGCGGCCTCTGCATCACCTGGGAGTACGACCCGGGATGGGCATGTAACAGCGCCGGCAGCCACAGGTTGCTGCGCGACGGCCAATGTCGGGGTCCTCCCAGACTCCTCGGTCCGACGTTTTACGCCCGGACCATTTCCGCAGCAAACCACATCAAGCTGTCGTCAACCTGACGCGCCGGAAGCCATTGCTCCCCTCCCCCCTGAGGGGAGGGGCTGGGGGTGGGGGTCGTGAGGCGGGCACGGTGCTCACTGCGCCATCCCCTTCCTCGTTCCCTCCCCTCAAGGGGGAGGGAGGCGACCGCTTGCAGATCGTGCTTACTGGATACTCAGGGCGTCGTTCCAGCGCCGGATCAACCGGGCCCGCTTCACCTGGTCGAGATAGACCATCAGGCCCGGGCTGACCGGCACCGGGCGCAACTGGTTGCCGAGCGCCTGCTGCATGGCATTGGCGGTGTTGTCGCCGGTGACGTTGGGGTTGAGCGCCGCGATCTGCAGCTGCTGCGCCATGATCGTCTGCCCCTCGGCCGACATGAAGAACTCGAGATAGCGGCGGCCGAGATCGGGATGGGCGGCAGCCTTGGGCACGAGCCCAATGCGTGAGGTGACGATGGTGTAGTCGGCGGGAAGGATGATGCCGAGGTCCGGGTTCCGCGCGGCGGCTTCCGCAGCATATGAGCCGAGGATGTTGTAGCCGAAGACGAACCGGCCGTCGGCCACCCGGTCGACGATCGCCGAGGTGGTGGAATAGAGCTTTACGCCTGTAGCGCCCATGGCGCCGACGAGCGTCCAGAGGTCCGAGTACTGCTCCTGGTCGCGGGAGAAGAACATGAAGCCGACGCCCGACCGCTCGATGTCGTAGGTGCCGACGCGGCCGTAGATGCTGTCGGCGTTGGCCTTGAGATACTGGATCAGCTCGGCCCGGGTGGAAGGTGGCTTCGAGCCGGCGAAGCTGGGCTTGTGGTAGATGAAGACCGCGGGCTCGTAGGTCAGCGCATAGGCGGTGTTGCGCCAGTTGGCCCAGCGCGGCCACGACTCCGAGAGCGGCACGTTGCTCTCCTGGGCATAGCCGTCATTGGCGAGCTTGACCTGCAGGTCCATCGACGACGAGAAGGCGAAATCGGCGGTCGGCAGGCCCGCATCGGTCTCCGCCACCACCCGGTCGTAGATATCGACGGTCTGGAGGTCCTCGTAGGCGACCGCGATGTCGGGATTGGCGGCCTGGAACGCGGCGATCATCGGGCGTGCCAGCGGTTCGTCGAGGGACGAATAGACCTTCACCGTCTGCGCATTGGTGCGGCCATCGAGGGCGGGATAGAGCCCTTCCTCCGCCAGGGCGGGGGAAGCGATGAGAACGAGCAGGGAGAGAAAGCGAAGCATGCCGGACCATGCCTCCTCCCCTGCCCCGGCGACAAGAGGTATGGGCAATGCCGCGCCGTCACATTAGCCTGACGGATGGGGAGTGGTGATGCGCATCTTGGTGGTGGAGGACAACCGGACCCTGGCCGACGGGCTCGCCGCCGTGCTGCGCGTCGCAGGCTATGCCGTCGATGTCGTGCATGACGGCGTGTCCGCAGACGCGGTGCTCACGACCGAAAGCTTCGACCTCGTGGTGCTCGACCTGAGCCTGCCGGAAATGGACGGGCTCGACGTGCTGCGCCGCATGCGGGCGCGGAAGAATGCCTCCTCGGTGCTGATCCTCACGGCCCGCGGCGCGCTCGACGAGCGGGTGCGCGGTCTGGATCTGGGCGCCGACGACTACATGACCAAGCCGTTCGAGGTCTCGGAACTCGAGGCCCGCATCCGGGTGCTGTTGCGGCGGCAGGCGGGGCTGCGTGATTCGCGCGTGTCGTTCGGCAATATCGAGCTCGATACCGTGTCGCGCACCCTCTCCGCCCTCGGCCAGACACTCGACATGCCGGCGCGGGAACTGAGCGTGCTCGAGACCCTGCTGCGCAAGGCCGGTAAGGTGGTGGCCAAGCAATCGATCATCGAATCGCTGGCGGCCTTCGACGAGGACCTGAGCGAGAACGCAATCGAACAGTACATCTCGCGCCTAAGGCGGCGGCTCGCGCCCTATGCCCTGACGGTCCGCGTCGCGCGGGGACTGGGCTACTATCTCGATCGGATCATCGACTGATGGCCCGGCCCTATTCGCTGCGCGGGCGGCTGCTGATCTGGCTGATGGTCGCGCTGCTGGCGGTGGCGGCGCTGGCTGTGATCGACACCTGGCGCGAGGCCGCGGACACGGCCAACTCGCTCTCCGACCGGGTGCTGGCCGGCTCGGTACTGGCGATCGCCGAGCGGGTGATCGTCACCGAGGACGGCGCGCTCGAGGTGGATGTGCCCTACGTGGCGCTGGAGATGCTGACCTCCGCGGCGCAGGACCGGGTGTTCTACCGGGTCGATGGACCGGACGGATTCATCACCGGCTACCAGACGCTGCCGACCTCGCAGAGCGCGAATCCGGACATTGCGTACTCGGATGCCATGTTCCGCGGCGATCCGATCCGGGTTGCGGTGTTGCGCCGTGCTGCGTCGTCGGGCGTAAGCGCCATCCCGTTCACCGTGACTGTGGCCGAGACGACGATCGCGCGGACACGGCTGACGCAGACGCTGCTTGTCCGTTCGGCGATTCGCCTGGCGCTGCTGATCCTTGCCGCCGCGGTGATCCTCTGGCTGGCCGTCGGGTTCTCGCTCGCGCCGCTCGACCGGCTCCGCGACGCGATCTCGCGCCGGGCGCTCGATGACCTGAGCCCGATCCAGCAGGAGGTGCCGCGCGAGGTGCAGGGGCTGGTGGACACCATCAACTCGTTCATGACGCGGCTGTCGGCCGCCCTCGATGCGCTGCGGCATTTCACCGGCAATGCCAGCCACCAGTTGCGGACGCCGCTGACCATCATCCGCACGCAACTGGCGCTGGCGCTGCGGGCCGAGACGCCGGAGGCCGCGCGCGAGGCGGCGCGAACGGCCGACGATGCGGTAGTTCATGCCGAGCGCATCCTCGCGCAATTGCTGCTGCTGGCGAGGATTGATGAGGCGGCGTCCGACCAGTTGCGGCTGCAGGTGGTCGATCTGTTCGAACTGGCGCGGGAACGGACTGCAGACTATGTCGTCCGCGCCCATGTCGCAGGCATCGATCTGGGACTCGAAGGTGCCGGACCGGCGCTGGTACAGGGCGATCCGATGCTGCTGGGCGAGCTACTGAGCAACCTGATCGAGAACGCCATTGCGTACGCCGGCCCAGGCACGGAGGCGACCGTTCGCCTAACCGCTGCCGACGAGGTCGTTCTCGAGGTGGCCGATACGGGTGGCGGGACGGAGGAAGTCGCGACCGTGCGCAGGCGCTTCAGCCGCGGAGACAGCGATAAACCGGGTGCCGGTCTCGGGTTGCCCATCGTCGAGGAAATTGCCGGCCTGTTCGGGGGAACGATGATGGTCGCCTCGGCGCCGGGGAAGGGCTTCAGCGTGCGTATCCGGCTTCCTCGGGCCAAGGCGGCGTACCGGCCTGCGGTTTAGCGCTAACGCGATCTTTACCCGCGTATTGCAGAACATAACTGGAACGGATACAACAACGTTCAGTCTTTGTTCCGATTCTGCTCAGGGGGCCGTCATGCTGACGCGCAAGCAACACGAACTGCTGATGTTCATCCACGAGCGGATGAAAGAATCCGGTATTCCACCCTCCTTCGACGAGATGAAGGACGCGCTCGATTTGCGCAGCAAGTCGGGCATCCACCGCCTGATCACGGCGCTGGAGGAGCGCGGCTTCATCCGCCGCCTGCCCAACCGGGCCCGGGCGCTGGAGGTGATCAAGCTGCCAGACTCGATGAACCCCTCGCTCGGCGGCCGCAAGGCGCGCTTCGAGCCGAGCGTCATCGAGGGCAATCTCGGCCGCGTGGCCGCGCCGCAGCGTCCCTCGGCAGTGGTCAACGCCGACTCCTATCGGGCCGTCACCATCCCGGTGATGGGCCGCATTGCGGCCGGCACGCCGATCGAGGCGATCCAGACCCACAGCCATACCATCACCGTCCCGCCCGAGATGCTCGGGCCCGGCGAGCATTTCGCGCTGGAAGTGCGCGGCGATTCGATGATCGATGCGGGTATCTTCGACGGCGATACCGTGCTGATCAAGAAGCAGGATGCCGCCTCGACTGGCGAGATCGTCGTCGCGCTGGTCGACGACGAGGAAGCCACGCTGAAGCGGCTCCGTCGCCGCGGCAATTCGATTGCACTCGAGGCCGCCAATCCGGCCTACGAGACTCGCATCTTCCCGCCCGACCGGGTGAAGGTGCAGGGGCGCCTCGTGGGCCTCCTCCGGAAATACTGAGTTACTGACCTGCCGCCAAACGGGTCACTGGGCCGGCGCCCCGCCGGCCCATTTTCTTTTGAATCCGGACCTTGCTGCCCAAGATTCCCCCTAGGGCGCGCCCGGCAAAGGCGATAGGGTCCGCCGCGCCGCGGAAGGTCTTGTGAGGAGTGGGTTTTGCCGCAACAGGTCGAGTGGGTTGCCGTCGATTGGGGGACCTCCAATCTGCGCGCCTGGGGGATAGATGCGGACGGCGAAATCGCCTTTGCGCGTTCCTCGCCCGATGGGATGAGCCGGCTGAGCCGCGAGCAGTACCCGGACGTTCTGACCTCACTGCTGAGCGGCGCGGCCGATGAGGTCGACGACGTGCTGATCTGCGGCATGGCGGGTGCGCGCCAGGGTTGGATGGAAGCCCCTTACCTCGACGCCCCGGCCGAACTCAGCAACCTCGCCGTCGGCGCGGTCGAGCCCGACATGCCGGGCCCGCTCAATCCCCGCATCCTGCCAGGCGTCTGCCTTCGCGACCTGGGCGCAGAGGACGTGATGCGCGGCGAGGAGACACAGCTTTTGGGGCTCTCCGCGCTGATGCCCGGTTTCTCCGGGCTCGCCGTGATGCCGGGCACGCACAGCAAATGGGCGCTGCTCTCCGGCACGCGGCTCGAGCGCTTCTCCAGCGCCATGACCGGCGAGATCTTCGAACTGCTGCGCACCCACTCGGTGCTGCGCCATTCATTGAACGGCGAACTCGAGGGCGAGGACCGCGAACTCGGATTCTCCGCCGGCCTCGACCAGGGGCTGGAACGGCCCGAGCGGCTGACAGCCACGCTGTTCAAGGTCCGCGCTGGCTCGCTGCTTTCGGACCGCAGCGCGCCATGGTGCGCCGGCTTCCTCTCGGGGCTACTCATCGGCGCCGAGATCGGCGGCCAGCGCGACTGGATCGGCGAGGCCGAGATCCCGCTGATCGGCAGCGTCGGCCTCTGCGGTTTGTATCAGATCGCCTTTGACCGGCTCGGGGCGACGACCCGTATCATCGATGCGACCGATGCCACCCTCGCCGGGCTCAAGGCAGCAAGACAGGCTTAGGACATGGACCACCGCCACATCATCGCGATCCTTCGCGGCATCACCCCGCCCGAAATCCTCGCAGTCTGCGACGCACTGGTAGGCGCCGGCATCACCATGATCGAGGTGCCGCTCAGTTCTCCCGAAGCGCTGCGCTCGATCGAGGACGCGGCAAAGGTGTTCGAGGGCCGCGCCCTCGTCGGCGCGGGCACTGTCTTGAGCCGCGCCGATGTCGACGCCGTCGCCGATGCCGGCGGCCGGTTCGTCGTCTCGCCCGATACCAACCCGGCGGTGATCGGCGCGACGCTCGAGCGGGGCATGACGTCGTATCCCGGCGTATTCTCGCCCACCGACGCCCTCACGGCTATCCGCTCGGGCGCTACCGGCCTCAAGTTCTTCCCCGCCGAAGTGCTCGGCCCCAAGGGAATCCGCGCGATGAAGGCGGTGCTGCCGCCCGCCATTCCGCTCTACGCCGTCGGGGGCGCCAATCCCGACAATTTCGCCGAGTATTTTGCCGCCGGCTGCGCCGGCTTCGGGCTCGGCACCTACATTTTCAAACCCGGCATGTCGGCCGCCGACGTGGCGCTCCGCGCCGACGCCGCCGTCGCTGCCTACGATCAGGAAAAACCACGATGAATTCGAAGGCGGAGCTTTTTGTCGACAGCCGGTGCGAACTGGGCGAAGGCCCGTTCTGGCACCCGCTGCTCGAGCGCCTGTTCTGGTTCGACATCCTCAACCAGACCATGCTCAGCGCCGGCGCCGACGGCCAGATCGTCGACCGCATAACCTTCAAGGACACGGTCAGCGCAGGCACCGTCATCGACAAGGATACGCTGGCCATCGCGCAGTCGGGCGCCCTGCTCCGCTACGATTTTGCGACCGACACGACCACCACGATTGCCGAGATCGAGGCGGACATCCCCACCAACCGCACCAATGACAGCCGCGTCGATCGCACCGGCGGCTTCTG
Organism: Devosia sp.; assembly: GCF_028290645.1. GTDB lineage: Bacteria > Pseudomonadota > Alphaproteobacteria > Rhizobiales > Devosiaceae > Devosia_A. The sequence continues at coordinate 18,833 of NZ_JAQGJL010000422.1, forward strand.
GATCGGCACCATGGGGCGGAAGGCCGAGCCCGGAGTCGGGGGCGTCTACCAGTATCGCGCCGGCGAGGTAACCAAGGTCATCGAGCGCATCCGCATCCCCAACTCGATCTGCTTTTCGCCCGACGGCCGCACCGCCTACTTCACAGATTCCGGCAAGATGATCGTCAAGTGCGCCCTCGATACCGAGACCGGGCGCCCCATCGGCGAATGGCAGGATTTCTACACTATGGAGGGGCTTGGCGGCGCCGACGGCTCGGTGGTCGACTCCGAGGGCTTTATCTGGAACGCCCGCTGGGGCGGGGGCGCCGTGATCCGCATCTCGCCGGACGGCAAGCTCGACAAAGTAGTCGAGGTAGCTGGCGTCACCCGCGTCAGCTGCCCCGCCTTTGGGGGCAAGGACTTGAAGACGCTCTACCTCACCACGGCGCGCGAGCACATGACGCCCGAGGAGCTCGAGCGCGAGCCGCATGCGGGCAGCGTCTTCTCGATCCCGCTCGATGTTCCCGGCATAGCAGAGCCGTTCCTCAAGCTCTGAACCATGTCGCGTGGCTTTACCGGATCCGTAAATGCCGCGTTTACCATAACCGAGGCGAAACTGCGGCGGGCGCCCCAGATCACGGCAGCGCCGCTCGCCACGGCCGGCTGAGCGGCGGGACGGCGGGGCGGACTTCGAAGCCGCCACGCCCCTCGTCCCACCGCAGCCAGTGCACGCCGCCCCTGGCAAGGGAATCCGCGTCAATGACCGTGCCCGCCGTGCACCCGGCCGGCGCGTCGCGGCGCATGATCACCAGGTCGGCAAGCTGGCAATCCTCATAGAACCCGGCGGGATCGCGGACGATCGCGACGCTGAAGCCACGTGGGCTGGTCCCGAAGCAGCCGATGCTGTCGCAGGCGAGCAGCGAGGACGCCTCGATCGGCTCGGCATAAGTCTCGCGCCAGACGTCGACGGCGAAGCTGTCGGCCTTGCCGGCAACGAGGGACAGGCCGCCGGCGCCGCGCATCGCCACCGCCTGCGTGGTGTCGGCGATCAGCACGTCGGGCGGCCTGTCGATGGCGAACAGGTACACCGCCGGGATCAACAGGACCGGAGCGATGAGGCGATGCCAGGTTGGCAGGAAGGTGAACCATGCGAGGGCGACGAGGCCGAACAGCAGGGCAAGCGGCGTCAGCAATGGGCTGTATTCGAGCCAGCTGCTCCAGCCGGCGACGAGGTGGCCGAGGTCGAGCATCCGGTCGATCGACCAGCCGACCACGACGAGAAACGGCGCCTCCCAGCCGAACGGCATGGCGAGGGTAGCGAGGACGGCGAACGGCATCATGACGAAGCCGACCAACGGCAGCGAGAACAGGTTGCCCAGCACGCCAAGCGGCGAGGTCTGCTGGAAATGGTAGACCGAGAACAGCAGCGTCGCCGCGCCCGCGATCAGGCTGGTGAGCACGATGCCCCACAGGTAGCCGCCGATCCGCCGGACCAGCGAACGCTCCCTGCCCTCCGGCGGCCGCATCAGTTCCCATGCGCCGATCAGCGCCACGACGGCAGCGAATGACAGCTGGAAGCTCGGACGGAAGACGCTGGCCGGATCGGAGGCGATGACGACCAGCGCGGCGATGGCCACGTTCCGCATGGTCAGCGCGCGCCGGCCGAAGACGATGGCGCCGAGCACCAGGACGAGCATGATGGTCGAGCGCAGCGCCGCGACATTGCCGCCCGAGATGGCGAAATAGGCGAGCGAGGCGAGCACGGCGCCGGCCGCGGCAATTCGCTTCACCGACACCAGCCCATGGACGCCGCCGACCAGCGCCAGCCCGCCGCGCAGGGTTACGAGGACAAGGCCTGCGACAATAGTGAGGTGGAGGCCGGACACGGATAGGACGTGCGCCAGCCCTGCAGCTGCCATGGTCTTGCGGGCGTCGTCCGAGACCGCGCTCTGGTCGCCGGTGATTAGGGCGCGGGCGATGCCGGCTGCGGGTTGCTGCAGGTCCGCGTCGATGCGGGAGGCGATGCCGCGGCGGATGCCGTCGATGATGCGCTCGGGGGCCGAGCTGTCGCCCGAGGAAATCCGCTCGACCGTCCCTGTGGTGTTGCCGTAGGCGCCGACGCCATCGAAGAAGGCGTGGAACTGGGTATCGAAGCCGTTCGGTACCACCGGGCCCGGCACCGCATAGAAGCGCACCGGTGCGCGGATGGTGTCCCCCGCGGCGAGCTTCGTCCCATTGGCGACGACGATCCGGGCCCGGCGCATTGGGACGGCGCGGGAGTTGCGGTCGGGGTGATGGAAGAGACGATGGCGCGAACGCCGCTTTCCGCTTCGGAGACGATTTCGTCGACGCGCATCTCGTAGGTTCCATATGCCGGCCGGGCGAGCATCTGGGTGCCGAACAGGGTCGCGTGAACGGCCAGCAATGAGAAGCCGCCCCAGAAGGCGGCCGCGAGGGCTAACATCCGGAACAGGGCCAGACGGCCGCGGCTCACCACAATCGCGACGGCAAGGGCCACCCCGACGAGCGTCAGTGCAATCGGGTGCGGCTCGATCGGCGTCGCCAGCGAGACGATCAGGCCCGCGATGATCGCATATGGCCACAGCAGGAACAGGCGACGATGCTCGAGCGCCTCTGCAACGCCGGCCACGAACCCCTGCCAAAGGGACAGGCGCTGGCGAAGGGCGGGAGGGAGCACGGGCACGCGAGCCGGCTCGGCAGGCGCCGGAACCAGTCGCGCAGATGCCGCCTCCCCTACAGTCACGGTCACCCGGCGAGCCCCCGCTCCGCATGATCTCGACAAGGATGCTATCCGGGCGCCGATGCGCTGCCAACCGCCTGCCCTTGCGCTCGGGCCCCGGGGTGCTTACACACCGCCAAACGCCAATTCTCCGGGATGTTTCTGATACCCATGGCTACCCCTGTCGTCACCCGCTTCGCCCCCTCGCCTACCGGCTACCTCCACATCGGCGGCGCGCGCACGGCCCTGTTCAACTGGGCCTTCTCGCGCCACACCGGCGGCAAAATGCTGCTCCGCATCGAGGATACCGACCGCGAACGTTCGACCGACGCGGCGGTGCAGGCGATCTTCGACGGGCTGAAGTGGCTGGGTCTCGATTGGGACGGCGAGCCGGTCATGCAGTTCTCGCGCGCCGCACGGCACGCCGAGGTGGCCAACGAGCTGCTGTCGCGCGGCCAGGCCTATTATTGCTACTGCTCGCCCGAGGAACTGGCCGAGATGCGGGAGACCGCGCGGGCCAACGGCCTGCCGCCGCGCTACAACGGCTACTGGCGTGATCGGGACCCGTCCGAGGCGCCTGCGGGCGTCGCGCCGGTAATCCGTATCAAGGCGCCGCAATCGGGGGAGATCCGGGTAGACGACCACGTGCAAGGCGAAGTGGTGTTCAAGGCCGAGAACCTCGACGATTTCATCATCCTGCGCTCGGACGGCACGCCGACCTACATGCTGGCCGTGGTGGTCGACGACCATGACATGGGCGTCACCCACATCATCCGCGGCGACGACCACCTCACCAACGCGGCGCGCCAGATCGTCATCTACAACGGCATGGGCTGGCACGTGCCGAAGATGTCGCATATCCCGCTGATCCACGGCCCGGATGGCGCGAAGCTCTCGAAGCGCCATGGGGCACTGGGGGTGGAGGCCTACCGGCAGATGGGCTACCTGCCCGAGGCGCTGCGCAACTACCTCGCCCGGCTCGGCTGGAGCCACGGCGACGAGGAGCTGTTCTCGACCGAGCAGATGGTCGAGTGGTTCAGTCTCGAGGCACTCAACAAGGGCGCGGCGCGCTTCGATTTCGTCAAGCTCGAGAGCATCAACGGCCACTATATCCGCGAGGCGACGCCGCAGCGGCTTTATGAGGTGATGCTCGCGACTGCCGCCGAAGTCGGCCGCGACGTCGACGCAACCGGGCTTGCGGCCAACAAGGACACCGTGCTCGCGGCCCTGCCCGAGCTGCAGCCCCGCGCCAAGACGGTGCTCGAGCTGATCGATCTCGCCCAGTTCATCTACGCTGTCCGCCCCCTGCCCATCGACCAGGCCGCTGCCGACCAGCTGACCGGCGACGCGCGCGCCAATATCGGCGCCTTCGCCGAGATCCTCAAAGGCCTGAACGACTGGTCGGTGGATGCCATCGACGCGGCCGCCCGCGCCTTTGCCGAAGCCCGCGGGCTGAAGCTCGGCAAGGTGGCGCAACCGCTGCGCGCCGCGCTCACCGGCCGGACGGTTTCACCCGGGATTTTCGAGGTCATGGTGCTGATCGGCCGCGACGAAACCCTTGCCCGTCTGGGCGATCAGGCGGCCTGATGCTTATTGGCGAATGTGATTAGGTCAGCGCTGTTCACCCACCTGTTGCAGAGGTGGGGCATATGGGTTACGCCAACCGAACCTGCCTCTTAACGACGATCCGGCCTGCCCGCTCCCACCTTCTGCGGGCCCCAACAAGGCCCAATACGGAGTGCGAAGATGAGCGATACCGTCGCTAAACTCACCATCGGGGACCAGACTTTCGAGTTCCCGGTGCTCTCGGGCTCGGTCGGCCCGGATGTCATCGACATCCGATCACTCTATGCGAAGACCGGCATGTTTACTTATGACCCGGGATTCACCTCTACCGCCGCCTGCGACAGCGCCATCACCTATATCGACGGCGACAAGGGCGAGCTGATGTACCGTGGCTATCCGATCGAGCAGCTGGCCGACAAGTCCAACTATCTCGAGGTTTGCTACCTGCTGCTCTATGGCGAGCTGCCCAACAAGGCGCAGCTGCTGGATTTCACCGACCGGGTGACCAAGCACACCATGGTGCACGAACAGATGCACTATTTCTATCGTGGCTTTCGGCGCGACGCCCACCCGATGGCGATCGTCTGCGGCGTGGTCGGCGCCATGGCGGCGTTCTATCACGACTCGACCGACATCAACGACGCCATGCAGCGCGAGATCGCCTCGATCCGCATGATCGCCAAGATCCCTACGATCGTCGCCATGGCCTACAAGTACTCGGTTGGCCAGCCGTTCGTCTATCCGCGCAACGACCTCGACTACGCCTCGAACTTCCTGCGCATGTGCTTCTCGGTCCCGGCCGAGGATTATGTGGTGAATCCGGTCGTGGCGCGCGCCATGGACCTCATCTTCACGCTCCACGCAGACCATGAGCAGAACGCCTCGACTTCGACGGTCCGGCTCGCCGGCTCGTCCGACGCCAACCCGTTCGCCTGCATCGCGGCAGGTGTCGCCTGCCTCTGGGGACCGGCCCATGGCGGCGCCAACGAGGCGGCGCTCAACATGCTCAAGGAGATCGGCACCGTCGACCGCATCCCGGAATTCATCGCGAAGGCCAAGGACAAGAACTCCGGCTTCCGCCTGATGGGTTTTGGCCACCGCGTCTACAAGAACTACGACCCGCGCGCCAAGGTGATGCAGCAGGCGGCCAACGACGTGCTCAACCAGCTTGGCGCCGGCAACCTCTCGCCAACGCTGCAGGTGGCAAAGGAACTCGAGAAGATCGCGCTCGAGGACCAGTATTTCATAGACCGAAAGTTGTACCCGAATGTGGATTTCTACTCCGGTATAATCCTCGACGCGATCGGCTTCCCGACGTCGATGTTCACCGCCATCTTCGCGCTCAGCCGCACCGTGGGCTGGATCGCGCAGTGGAAGGAAATGATCGCCGATCCGCAGAAGAAGATCGGCCGCCCGCGCCAGCTCTACAACGGCTCGCCGGCACGCGACTATGAGCCGATAGCAAACCGCTGAGCGGCACGTGCCAGGACCCGCTCGGCGGGATCGACAAGGGGCGCCTCGGGCGCCCCTTTCTGCATCAGCGCCCGCAATTCACGGAAGGCGGAGAGCTGGGCCGCGACGGCGGTCGGGTCGTCCAGCAGCGTCGAGAGCGGCTCGAGCGAGCGCTCGGACTTGGGGTCGGTGAACTGCAGCTCGGGCACGGCCTCGCGGCCGAGGATGATGTTGGGCAGCGCAATCCGCAACTGGCGGCCGAGCCGCGCGTAGCGCTTCGCCTGCTGCGGATCCGCCACGTAGGTGACCACCATCGGCACACCCGACATGGCGAGTTCGAAGGTGATGGTGCCGCTTACGGCGAATGCGGCGTAGGCGGTCTGGAACGCCGCCTGTCGGGCATCACCCGTGACGATTTCGACGGGGACCGGCCAGCCGGCGGTTTCGGCACGGAGTCGCTCGGCGAGGGGGTTCAGGGTTGGGATGACGAAGCCGGTGAGGCGCGGATGGCTGCGCAGCAGGTCGGCCGCCTGGCGCATCAGACCCAGGTGGCGGCGGAGTTCTCCAAGGCGGCTGCCTGGCAGCAGCAGCAGCGGACCGCGTTCCGGCTGCATCGGGCGCATTGGGAAGCGCGCGAGCGCCGGATGGCCGACGAATCTGGTGGGTGGGCCACCGAGGTCGGCCATCACCTTCGGCTCGAACGGGAGCACCGCCAGCACCTCGTCGAACAGCGGCTTGAGCTCGGCGGCGCGTTCGGGACGCCAGGCCCAGACGGTCGGCGCAACGTAAAGCAGCATCGGGACATCCAGTCCGGACCGACGCACGCGGCTCGCCACCGCTTTCACGAACACTTGGGAATCGATGAGCACCACAACATCCGGTCGCTGCCGCAGGATGGCATTGGCCGTCTGTCGCACCCGCCAGAGCAGTAGCGGCAGCCGCCGCAGCACGTCGCTCCAGCCCATGACCGAGAGGTTCTCGATGGGGTAGAGGCTCCGCAAGCCCTCGGTCTCGAGCTCGGGACCGCCGACGCCGGAAACTTCGAGCGGCATGAGCAGGCGGAGCCGCTGCACCAGATCGGCGCCAATGCGGTCGCCTGAGGCTTCCCCCGCGAGGATGAACAGGCGGAGTGGCTTAGCCATCGAAAGCGAGGCCGACGATGGAGACGCCAAGTGCCTCCGCGGCGGCAATAAGCGCGACGCGATCGAGCACCAACGATCTGCCGGCCTCGACCGCGATCAGGCCGATGCCAGCGGCGGCCGCGCCGGTGACGGTGTTCGGCCCGATGGCGGGCAGGTCGACATAGAGCGGCTGCTGGGGCTTTGACGCCTTGGCGATCACCAAGGGCCCTGCCCCATCGCCGACGCGGCCGGCAGCGCGGTGGGCGGCGACGCGGGCCAGAAGTTCGTCGGTGCCCCCGACGTCTTCCGCCGCCACGATACGGCGGCCGGCGACGACAACGGCCTGCCCCAGGTCAAGGCGACCGACCTCGCGGGCGGCGTGCAGCGCAAACCGGGCGGTGTCGAGTTGCTCGCTGGTTGCCGCCGGGCCTGCCATGGGGCCACTTTCAGCGATCAAGTCGCCAGCAATCTCGTGAACACCGATCACCTTGGCGCCCGAGAGCTTTTCGATGGCGGCGGCGACGCTGGAGAGCGCCGCATCGCCCTGCGAGGCGGCCGCTTTGCGGGTGGCGAAGCCGGCCAGCGACTCGCGGTGGCGATCGGAGACCTCGAGGCCGCCGGCGAGCACGACATGGGTGCTCCTGAACGCAGCGATTGCCTCGATCACCTTGCCGGGTCTGCCGAGATCACCCTCGACCAGCGTCGCTCCATGCCGCGCGGGCTGCGGGACGAACGCCACAACCTGCACCGCGTCGCCGGCGGCAACAGCCGCCGCCACCACATGCGTGACAAGCGCTCCCGACCCGGCAAGGACGGAGAGCCGCCGCGCCATCATTCCTCGACCGGCACGTTGCCCGGGAGCGTCAGCGGCCGCTCGGCGGCAACGATGAACCGCACCACATCCTGCACCAGCTCGTCCTCCGGGAACATTTCCGACGCATCATCGAGCCGCTCGCGCAACGTGCCTTCGCTGGCGAAGATCATCCGGTAGGCGGTGCGCAGCCGGTGGATCGCCTCGCGATCGAAGCCTCGGCGCTTCAGCCCAACCAGATTGACGCCGGACAATGCCGCCGGGTTGCCGAGCACAGTGCCGTAGGGAATGACATCCTTCTCGACCTTGGTCATGCCGCCGATGAAGGCATGCGCGCCGATATGGACGAACTGCGCAGAGCCGGAATGGCCGCTCATGATGACGTAGTCGTCGATCACGCAATGGCCGGCGATGCCGGTGTTGTTCGAGAGGATGATGTGATCGCCGAGGATGCAATCGTGGCCGATGTGGACGCCGATCATCAACAGGCAATGGTCGCCGATGACGGTCTTCATCCCGCCCCCGGCAGTGCCTGGATTGATGGTCACGTGCTCGCGGATGGTGCAATCCGCGCCGATCGCCAGGGTCGAGGGCTCGCCTGCATATTTGAGGTCCTGTGGGCGGTGTCCGACGGACGCGAAGGGGAACACCACGGTGCGTGCGCCGATTTTCGTGCGGCCGGTGACCACGGCGTGGGAGATGAGTTCGACGCCATCGCCGAGCGTGACGTCACCGCCGACGACGCAGAACGGACCGATCTTTGCCCCGGCTCCAATCACGGCGCCGGGTTCGACGATCGCTGACGGATGGATGGTCATTGCTCGCTGGGGCTCACCATGGCGCCCACTTCGGCTTCGGCGATGACCACACCATCCACGATGGCCTTGGCCTCGAACCAGCCCATGGTCATCCGGCGCCTGAGCTTGCGGATGTGGTACTCGATCCGGTCGCCGGGCCGCGCCGGCTTCCTGAATTTGCACTTGTCGATGGTGAGCAGGTAGACGATGTGCTTCTGGCCCCCGGCTGCGCCGGCGGCAATCGCCATCGCGCCTGCCGTCTGCGCCATGCCCTCGATGATCAGCACGCCCGGGAATACGGGCTCGCCCGGGAAATGGCCCTGGAAGATCGGCTCGTTGAACGTTACGTTCTTGATGCCGATGCCCGAGTTGTCGCCGTCAACCTCGATGATCCGGTCAATCAGCAGGAACGGGTAGCGATGGGGCAGAACCTCAAGGATCCGGCCGATATCCATCGACGAGAATTCTTTCGTCTCGCTCGATGGTGCCTCGTTCGTAACCGTCACTCTCGTCCCCTTTTGTTCAGTCGCCGCAACATGGCTACCTCGCGTTGCCAGACTTTCAGGTCCTGCGCTGGATAGCCTCCGACCCGACCACCAGCCGGCACGTCCTTGGTCACGAGACACCTCGCCGACAATAGGCTGCCACTGCCGATCCGCAAGTGTCCGGTCGTCCCGGCCCCGCCGCCGACAAGCACGTTGTCGCCAATTATGGTCCCCCCGCCGATACCGCAGGTCCCCGCTATGAGGCAATATCGGCCGATGCGGGAGTTGTGGCCAATCTGCACCAGATTGTCGATCTTGGTCCCTTCGCCGATCACCGTATCGCCGAGTGCGCCGCGATCGACCGTCGAATTAGCCCCGATCTCGACGCCGTCCTGCACGATGACCCGGCCGAGCTGCGGAATCTTGCGGTTAGTGCGCCCCTGCCCCAGCCAACCGAAGCCCTCGGTGCCAATGCGCACACCGGCGTGCAGCACGACACTGTTGCCAAGATAGGCGCATTCGACCGTGACGTTTGGGCCGATCACCGCGTTGCGCCCGATGGTGACGCCCCGACCGATCACGGTGTTGGGTCCGATGACGGTGTTGCGGCCAATCTCGACGCCTAGCCCGAGCACGACATTGGCGCCGAGCCGCACGCCCTCCTCGATGAAGGGGGCCGGCCCGCCGGCCTCGAACAGTCCGGTCGCAGTACCGCGCGTGCCGAGCGGGTAGAGCCGCTCGAGCAAATCGACGAATAGCTCATGCGGCCGCTCGTCGACCACCGCCAACGAGCCAGCCGGGACGTCCGCCAGGAATTTCGGATGAACGACCACCGCTCCGGCGCCGGTCTCGGCGAGCGCCGGACGATATTCGGCCAGCGCGGCGAGCGCCAGTTGGGAGGGGCCCGCAATGGGAAGCTCTTCGGCCCCGGTGATAACCAGCGCCGCGGCCCGAGCCTCGTCGACATGCACGGTCCGCCCCAGCGTCGCGAGCACGACACCAAGCGAGATCGGCCCCG